>NZ_JAGSXH010000091.1 GCF_018283645.1 Actinocrinis puniceicyclus
CCAAAAAAGAATCCGAAACCCGGCTGAAACCATCCCGACGGGGGTCGGGACAACAACAACCATCCAAAAAAACTAATGGCATCGTAAACATAATCGACACACTGTTGAGTTCTCAAGAAACAGACACACTGTGCCGGTGCGCAGCCCTCGCGAGCCCACTGCCGACAGGTCTTGTCTCGGCTGTCGCCCTCCGGATCGACCGGGTTTGCCCGGCGTCCCCCTTGCGGCGACTCGGTAAACATTAGGCCCCGGGCGTCGGAGCGTCAAATCGCCATATCAAGACGCTGCCAGAGTCCGGGGCCGGCGCGGATTCGCGTGTCAGCGCACCAGTTCCACCGCGGCGAGGGTGCGGCGGCCGCGGCGCAGAAGCAGCCAGCGACCGTGCAGCAGGTCCGCCCGGCCGGGCTGCGCGTCGACGTCCTCGATCTTGGCGTTGTTGACGTACGCGCCGCCCTCCTGAATGGCCCGGCGCGCCGCCGAACGACTCGGCACGATGCCGGTTTCGGCGAACAGTTCGAAGTACGGGGCCAGTTGCGCCACGCTCGCCGTAGGCAACTGCGCGAGCGCCGCTCGCAGCGTGCTCTCGTCCAGCCCGGCCAGGTCCCCCTGCCCGAACAGCGCCCGGCTGGCCGCCTCGACCCGGCGGAACTGGTCGGCGCCGTGCACCAGCGTCGTGACGTCCTCGGCGAGGGCCCGCTGAGCCGAGCGCAGGTGCGGTTTCTCCCGCGTCGCGCGGTCCAGCTCCTCGATCTCCTCCCGACTTCGGAACGTAAAGTACCGCAGGTACTCGTCGACCTTGGCGTCCTCGGCGTTGAGCCAGAACTGGTAGAACGCGTACGGCGAGGTCAGCTCGGCGTCCAGCCACACCGAGCCGCCCTCGGTCTTGCCGAACTTCGTGCCGTCCGCCTTCGTGACCAGCGGCGTGGCCAGAGCGTGCGCTGAGACGCCCTCCGTGCGGTGGATCAGGTCCACGCCCGCGGTCAGGTTGCCCCACTGGTCGCTGCCGCCGGTCTGCAGAACGCAACCGTACTGGCGGTACAACTCCAGGAAGTCCATGCCCTGCAGGATCTGGTAGGAGAACTCGGTGTAGCTGATGCCGGCCTCGGAGTTGAGACGAGCGCTGACCGCGTCCTTCGAGAGCATCTTCCCGACGCGGAAGTGTTTGCCGATGTCACGCAGGAAGTCGATCGCGGACAGCGGTGCGGTCCAGTCCAGATTGTTCACGATCCGGGCGGCGAAATCGCCCTCGAAGTCGAGGAACCGCTCGACCTGGACGCGGATGCGCCCGAGCCACTGCGCGACGACCTCCTTCGAGTTGAGCACCCGCTCGGCCGTCGGCCTCGGGTCGCCGATCAGGCCGGTGGAACCGCCGACAAGGCCGAGCGGGAGGTTTCCCGCGTCCTGGATCCGCCGCATCGTGATCAATTGGAGCAGGTTGCCCATGTGCAGGCTCGGCGCGGTGGGGTCGAAGCCGCAATAGAAGGTGACCGGGCCACTGGCGAAGGCCTTACGCAGTGCTTCTTCGTCAGTGGACAGGGCGATCAAGCCCCGCCACTTCAGTTCTTCGACGATGTCAGTCACGGTCAGTCCATCTCTTCGCGGTCAAGCGTGTCCGGGCATGAGTCAACCTTGCAGATCCAAGCGTGCCCGAAGAGGGACGACGATCGCTAACCGGTTGCGCGTCTCGGCGCATGCGGACGGTAGACGCTCACGGTCGGCTCGCCGTCAATCCAGAACCGCCACGGAAAGTCGGCGGCACCACGCAGGCCGACGCGCGGCCCGCGGCAGATCAGCCCGGGAGGCGGCGGCGTGCCATGGTGCACGGTCAGCGGACCGTCGCCGCAGACGTCCGCGCCGTCGTCGCCACGGCTGACGGCCAGGGCCTCGACCAACCGGGCCGGGCCGCGCGCCAGCTCGCGGTCAGACTTGGCGGCAAGGCGCCGTTTGCGCGCCAGGTGCACTCCGTCGGTGATCTCGGCGGCGCGCAACAGGACCCCGGTGGGCAGGCCGGGCGGGCCACAGACCAGATTCATGCAGTGGTGCATTCCGTACGTGAAGTACACGTAGACGTGGCCGGGCGGTCCGAACATGGTGCCGTTGCGCTTCGAGCGTCCACGGTAGGCGTGCGAGCCGGGATCGTTGGGGCCGTCGTACGCCTCGACCTCCGTGAGCCGGGCCGTGACGTCGCCGTCGGCGGTTCGGTGCACGACGAGCCGGCCCAGGAGATCGGGGGCGACCTCAAGGACCGGCCGGTCGAAGAAGCCGCGGGGCAGCGGGTCGTGCGGATCAGGCACTCGGACCACTCACGCCGTACCGGCCCACTCGCGTTGCGCCGCCAGAAGGTGCTGCACCTCGGCCAGCTGCTCGCGGACCCGGACCGGGGCGGTCCCGCCGCGGCCGTCACGGGAGGCGAGCGAGCCGGAGACCGTGAGCACCTGTTTGACCTCGGGGGCCAGACGGGCGTCGATCGCCGACAGGTCCTGGTCGGTCAGATCGGACAGCTCGATGGCGCGCTGCTCGCAGTAGCGGACCGACGCCCCGGCGATCTCATGCGCCTCGCGGAACGGGACGCGCTGCTTGACCAGCCACTCGGCGACGTCCGTGGCGAGCGAGAAACCCTGCGGGGCGAGCTCGGCCATCCGCTCCCCGTGGAATGCGAGCGTCGCGATCATGCCGGCGAACGCGGGCAGCAGCACGGTGAGGGTGTCGACGGAGTCGAAGACCGGTTCCTTGTCCTCCTGCAGATCTCGGTTGTAGGCGAGCGGCAGCGCCTTGAGCGTGGCGAGCAGACCGGTCAGATTGCCGATGACGCGGCCGGCCTTGCCACGGGCGAGCTCCGCGATGTCCGGGTTCTTCTTCTGCGGCATGATCGACGAGCCGGTGGCGTAGGCGTCGTCGAGTGTGGCGAAGCGGAACTCGCGGGTCGTCCAGAGGATCACCTCCTCGGCGATCCGGGACAGGTCGACACCGATCATGGCGGCGACGAAGGCGAACTCGGCCGCGAAGTCGCGGGAGGCGGTGCCGTCGATCGAGTTCGCCGCGCTCGCGCTGAAGCCGAGTTCGGCGGCGACCGCCTGCGGGTCGAGGCCGAGGGTGGAGCCGGCGAGGGCGCCGCTGCCGTACGGCGAGCTGTCGGTGCGCCGGTCCCAGTCGCGCAACCGCTCAACGTCGCGGCCGAGCGCGTGGACGTGTGCGAGCAGGTGGTGTGCGAGCAGGACCGGTTGTGCGTGCTGGAGGTGGGTTCGGCCGGGCATCGCGACGTCGAAGTGCGCTTCGGCCTGGTCCACGAGCGCCTGCTGAAGGTCCGTCACCAGGCCTGCGATGACGCGCGCTTGGTCGCGCAGGTACATCCGGCCGAGGGTCGCGATCTGGTCGTTGCGGGACCGGCCGGCGCGCAGCCGGCCGCCGAGTTGCGGACCGACGCGTTCGATCAGGCCGCGCTCCAGCGCTGTGTGGCAGTCCTCGTCGGCGACGGTCGCGGTGAACGCGCCGGACTCGACGTCGGCCTGGAGCTTGTCCAGACCCTGCAGCATCGCGTCGAGTTCCGCGTCGGTGAGCAGACCGGCGCGGTGCAGCGCGCGGGCGTGCGCCCGCGAGCCGGCGATGTCGTAGGTGGCCAGCCGCCAGTCGAAGTGCACGCTGGCGGACAGCGCCGCCAGCGCGTCACTCGGACCGCTGCTGAACCGCGAGCTCCAGAGCAGCTGCGACGGGGTGCGGTCGGTCACGGTGCTCAGGCCCTCTGGTCCCGCCGCGCGGCGATCTTCGACGGCAGGCCCCACAGGTCGATGAAGCCCTTGGCCAGGGACTGGTCGAAGACGTCCTCGGAGTCGTAGGTGGCCAGGTTGTAGTCGTAGAGCGACACGGCGGAGCGGCGGCCGGTGACCCAGGCGCGCCCGGCGTGCAGGGAGAGCCGGATCTCGCCGGTGACATGCTCGTTGGCGGTCTCGATGAAGCCGTCGAGGGCGCGCTTGAGCGGAGAGAACCACAGACCGTCGTAGACCAGCTCGCCCCAGCGCTGCTCGACGCCCCGCTTGAACCGGGCCAGTTCCCGCTCGACGGTGACGTTCTCCAGCTCCTGGTGCGCGGTGATCAGCGCGATGGCTCCCGGGGCCTCGTAGACCTCGCGGGACTTGATGCCGACGAGCCGGTCCTCGACCATGTCGAGGCGGCCGACGCCCTGGGCTCCGGCGCGCTTGTTGAGCTCGGTGATGGCCTCCAGGACGGTGACCTTCCTGCCGTCGATCGCGACGGGGACTCCGGATTCGAAGGTGATGACCAGTTCGTCGGGCTCGCGCGGTGTGGCAGGGTTCGCGGTGTAGCTGTAGATGTCCTCGATCGGGGCGTTCCAGATGTCCTCGAGGAAACCGGTCTCGACGGCGCGGCCCCACACGTTCTGGTCGATCGAGTAGGGGTTCTTCTTCGTGGTCTCGATCGGCAGCGCCTTGACCTCGGCGAAGGCGATGGCCTTGTCCCTGGTCATGCCGTAGTCGCGGACCGGGGCGATGCACTTGAGCTCGGGGGCGAGACTCTGGATGCCGACCTCGAAGCGGACCTGGTCGTTGCCCTTGCCGGTGCAGCCATGGCCGACGGTGTCGGCTCCGTGCTTCCTGGCTGCGGCGACCAGGTGCTTGACGATGGTGGGCCGGGAGAGCGCGGAGACCAGCGGGTAGCGATCCATGTAGAGGGCGTTGGCCTTGAGCGCCGGCAGGCAGTACTCCTCGGCGAACTCGGTGCGGGCGTCGGCTACCTCGGCTTCCACCGCTCCGCAGTCCAGGGCGCGCTTGCGGATGGTCTCCAGGTCCTCGCCGCCCTGGCCCACGTCGACCGCGACGGCGATGACCTCGGCTCCGGTCTGTTCGGCGATCCAGCCGATGCACACCGAGGTGTCCAGACCTCCCGAATAGGCGAGCACTACGCGATTTGTCATTGTTCTGTCTCCTTCGCGAGCCGGCGGGATGGGGTTGTTCGGGTCAGCCGCGCTGGGCGGCGTGGATCAGTCGGCGGGCCAGGTCGGGCGCGCCGTCCGGTTCGCGGCAGATCACCAGCACGGTGTCGTCGCCGGCGATGGTGCCCATGACCCCGGCGGTGACACCGTGGTCGTCGGCGTGGTCGATGGCCGACGCGAGGAACTGGGCGGCGCCGGGCGGGGTGCGCAGCACCACCAGGTTCGCCGAGCCCTCGGCGGTGACCAGCAGTTCGCCGAGCAGCCGCTTGAGCCGGGCCTCCAGGTCTCCGGCGTCACGAGCCACCTGCGGAGCCCTGTCGCCACCCTCGCTGCGGACCGCGTAGACGAGCGTGCCGTCCCGATCCCGGATCCGGACCGCGCCGAGTTCGTCGAGGTCCCGCGACAGGGTGGCCTGGGTCACCGAGTAGCCCTCCTCGGCGAGCAGTTCGGCCAGAGCGGTCTGCGAGCGCACCTTATGCCTGCCGAGCAGGTTGGCGATCCGCTGGTGACGCGCGCGCCGGGTGTTGACCGTGGTGAGCGCGCCGAGCGCGGCCTGCCCGTCCATGTCGCCGGTCATCGTCGCGCGCCTTCGGCTGCGGCGTGTCCCACCGCGCGGTGCTCCGGCGAACTGCGTTCGATCAAGAACGCCAGCAGCGCTTTCTGGGCGTGCAGGCGGTTTTCGGCCTCGTCCCACACGGCCGACTGAGGGCCCTCGATCACCGCGGCGGAGATCTCCTTGCCGCGATAGGCGGGCAGGCAGTGCAGCACGATCGCGTCTGAGGCGCCGAGCGCGAGCGCGCCCTCGTCGAGGGCGTAGGGCTTGAACACCTCGGCGCGGTCGTGCTGCTCGGCTTCCTGGCCCATCGAGACCCAGGTGTCCGTGGCCAGCACGTCGGCGCCGGTCGCCGCCGCCTTCGCCTCGTGCAGGACCTGAACGGAGCCACCGGTCCGGGCCGCGATCCTCGCAGCGTCGGCGACGACACCCGGATCCGGAAGGTAGCCGGGCGGAGTACCGATGCGCACGTGCATTCCGGCCAGCGCGCCGCCGAGCAGGTAGGAGTGCGCCATGTTGTTGGCGCCGTCACCCAGGTAACTGAGGGCCAGCCCGGCGAGCCGGCCCTTGCGCTCACGAATGGTCTGCAGGTCGGCCAGGATCTGGCACGGGTGGAACGCGTCTGTCAGGGCATTGACGACGGGGACGCGGGAAACCCCGGCCATCGCCTCAAGGCGGCGCTGTTCGAACGTGCGCCACACGATGGCGGCGACCTGCCGGTCCAGCACGCGGGCGGTGTCCTCGACCGGCTCTCCGCGGCCGAACTGGCTGCCGCCGGCCTCGATCACGAGGGGATAGCCGCCGAGTTGGGCGATGCCGACGCAGAAGGACACCCGGGTGCGGGTCGAGGGCTTGTCGAAGAGCACGGCGACGGCCCTCGGCCCGGCCAGGACCTGACGGCCGAGGGGGTCGGCCTTGAGCGTGTCGGCCAGGTCGAGCACCTGGGCCTGTTCGTCCGGGGTGAGGTCGTCGTCGCGCAGGAAATGGCGCACCATCAGTCGCTCCCGGGGGTGAGCTGGTCCAACAGGCGGGGCAGGACGGCGAGGAACTCGTCGGCCTGGGCGGCGGTGAGGATCAGCGGCGGGGCCAGCCGGATCGCCTGGGGGGTGACCGGGTTGACGATGAACCCGGCGTTCAGCGCGGCCTCGGCGAGGGCCGGCGCGACGGCCTCGCGCAGTTCGACGGCCAGGAGCAGCCCGGCGCCGCGCACGCCGGCGAGCGCGGGGTTATCGAGCGCGAGGATGCCGTCGTGCAGCCGCGCCCCGATCGTCTGGACGTTGCCCAGCAGGTCGTCGCGCTCGATGCCGTAGAGCACAGCGAGTCCGGCGGCGCACGCCACGGGATTGCCGCCGAACGTCGTCCCGTGCGATCCGGGGGTGAACAGCTCGGCGGCCCGCCCGAGTGCGATCGACGCGCCGATCGGCAGGCCGCCGCCGAGGCCCTTGGCGAGCGAGATGACGTCCGGTTGCCAGCCGCCGTGCTCTCGCGCCTCGGCCTGGTACCGGAACCAGGTGCCGGTCCGGGCGATGCCGGTCTGCACCTCGTCGAGGATCAGCAGCGCGCCGTGGCGTTCGGTGATCCGGCGGGCGGCGGTGAGGTAGCCGGGCGGTGCCGGCTCGACGCCCCGCTCGCCCTGGATGGGTTCGACGATGAACGCGGCGGTCTCCTCGTCGATCGCCGCTTCGAGGGCGGCGGTGTCGCCGAAGGGCACGAAGGTGACTTCTCCGGGCAGCGGCTCGAAGGGTGCTCGCAGCGCGGACTTGCCGGTGAGCGCCAGCGCGCCCATGGTGCGACCGTGGAAGCCGCCTTCGGTGGCGACGATCCTCGTGCGGCCGGTGAGCCGGGAGATCTTGAACGCCGCCTCGTTGGCCTCGGTCCCGGAATTGCAGAAGTAGACCCGCGCGTCCCGGGCGCCGACCAGCCCGATCAGCCGCTCGGCCAGAGCGATCTGCGGGGCGGTGGCGAAGAAGTTGCCGACGTGGCCCAACGTGGTCAACTGCGCGGTGACGGCCTGCACGACGAGTGGGTGCGCGTGGCCGAGCGCGTTGACCGCGATGCCGGCGAACAGGTCGAGGTATCGGTTGCCGTCGGCATCCCACAGCTGGGCGCCCTCGCCTCGGACGAACACGCGCTTGGGCGGCCCGAAGGTGTTCATCAGCGCTCCGGTGTAGCGCTCGGTCCAGACCTGGGAGAGTCCCGAGTGCGGGTTCAGGTCGGGCAGCGCCTCGGCGGTCGCGATCGTCATGAGGACACCACCATGGTTCCGATTCCCTCGTCGGTGAAGACTTCGAGCAGTAACGCGTGCTGCACCCGGCCGTCGAGCACGTGGGCGGCCTTGACCCCGCCGCGTACGGCGCGCAGGCATGCCTCCATTTTCGGCGCCATCCCGGAGGACAGGGAGGGCAGCACCCTCTCCAGTTCCTCGGCGGAAAGCTGGCTGATCACCTCGAGCTGCGCCTGCGGCTGTCCGTTCAGGCCCTGCGGAGGCCAGTCGGCGTACAGGCCCTCGACGTCGGTGAGCACCACCAGCTTTTCCGCGCGCAGGCCGACCGCGAGCGCGGCCGCCGCGGTGTCGGCGTTGACGTTGTAGACCCCGCCGTCCTCGGCGCGGGCGACGCTGGAGACCACCGGGACGCGGCCGTCGTCGAGCAGCGCGTTGATGAGCGTGGCGTCGACCGCGGTGACGTCCCCGACTCGGCCGATGTCGACCTGCTCACCGTCGACCTCGGCGAGGCGGCGGTTCGCCAGCAGGCTGTTGCCGTCCTCCCCGGAGATGCCGACGGCGAAGGAGCCGTGCGCGTTGATCAGGCCGACGATCTCACGCTGGACCTGGCCGGTGAGCACCATGCGGACCACTTCCATGGCCTCGGGTGTGGTGACGCGCAACCCGGCGGTGAAGGTGGATTCCAGCCCCGCTTTCGCCAGTTCCCGGCTGATCTGCGGACCGCCGCCGTGCACGACGACGGGGCGTAGCCCGGCGTAGCGCAGGAAGACCACGTCCTGGGCGAAGGCGGCCTTCAACTCTTCGTCGATCATGGCGTTGCCGCCGAACTTCACGACCACGGTCGCGCCGTGGAACCGGGAGAGCCAGGGCAGCGCCTGGGTGAGCACGTGCGCCTTGGCCATGGCCTCGTGGGAGCGGGTGCCGCCCGCAGTGGTCTTCATGACGAGTACGCCGAGTTCTCGTGGACGTATTCCTTGGACAGGTCGTTGGTCCACACGGTGGCCGTGTGCTCGCCCGCTTTGAGGTCGACCACGACGTGCACCTGACGCGCGGTCAGGTCGCACAGCCGGCGGTCCTCGCCGGCCGCGCCGTCGCGGCACACCCAGACGCCGTTGATCGCCACGGCCAGTTCGTCCGGTTCGAAGCGCGCGGCGGTGGTCCCCACCGCGGAGAGCACTCTGCCCCAGTTGGGATCCTCGCCGTACACGGCGCACTTGAACAGGTTGTTGCGGGCGATCGACCGGGCCACCTCGAGCGCGTCGGCCTCGTCCGCGGCGTTCGCCACCTCGATCCTGATCTCCTTGCTCGCGCCCTCGGCGTCGGCGATCAGTTGCCGGGCGAGTGAGTCACAGACCTCGAATACAGCGGCCTCGAAGCCGGCGACGTCCGGTACGACGCCGGATGCGCCGGAGGTCATGAGGATCACGGTGTCGTTGGTGGACATGCAGCCGTCGGAGTCGATCCGGTCGAAGGTGCGGGCGACCGCTGTGCGCAGCGCCGGATCGAGGAGGTCGGCCGGCACGTCGGCGTCCGTGGTGATGACGCACAGCATGGTGGCGAGGCCGGGGGCCAGCATGCCCGCGCCCTTGGCCATGCCGCCCACGGCGAATCCCGATGCGTGGTTCACGACCGCGACCTTGGCGACCGTGTCGGTGGTGCGGATCGCTTCGGCCGCCGCCGCGCCGCCCTCCGGACCGAGCGCGGCCGCGGCGGCGCTGATTCCGGGCAGCAGCTTGTCCATGGGCAACCGCTCGCCGATCAGGCCGGTGGAACACACGGCGATCTCGGCCGCGGAGGTGTCGAGCAGGTCGGCTGTGTGGTCCGCGGTCGCATGCGTGTCCTGGAAGCCGAGCGGTCCTGTGCAGGCGTTCGCCCCGCCGGAATTGAGGACGACAGCGTGCAGGAGCCCGGACTTGACCACTTCCTGGGACCAGAGCACCGGGGCCGCCTTGACCCGGTTCGAGGTGAAGACAGCGGCTGCGGCGTGCGACGGACCGTCGTTGACCACCAGGGCCACGTCCGGCGCTCCCGTGGTCTTCAGTCCAGCGGCGACTCCGGACGCGCGGAAGCCGCGCGCGGCGGTCACGCCGACACCCGCGGCCGATGCGTGCGGGAGCGGCTGGTCGGGGCGCGATGGCGCCTGATCGGTCACGGGGCCACTCCGATCGTGCTCAGGCCGGCGTCTTCCGGCCAGCCGAGCGCCAGGTTCAGGCACTGTACTGCGGCCCCACCGGTTCCCTTGGCGAGGTTGTCCACCGCGCCGATCACCGTCACCCGGCCGGCAGCCTCATCGAGCGCGACCTGCAGGTGCACGCTGTTGGAACCGAGGACCGCGGCGGTCTGCGGCCAGCGGCCCTCGGGCAGCAGGGTGACGAAGGTCTCGTCGGCGTACGCCTTCTCGTAGGCGTCGCGCAGATCCCGGGCGGTGACACCGGGCTGCGCGGGCGCCGTGCAGCTGGCGAGGATGCCGCGGGACATCGGCGCCAGCACCGGGGTGAACGACACGGACACATTGGCGTGCGCCGCGTCCGCGGGCGTGGCACTGCCGAGGTTCTGCACGATTTCCGGGATGTGCCGGTGGATACCGCCGACCTGGTAGGCGGAGGCGTTGCCCATGATCTCGGAGCCGAGAAGGTGTGGCTTGAGCGAGCGGCCTGCGCCTGACGTACCGGTGACGGCGGTGATGACGATTTCGGGCGCGGCGAGCCCGGCGGCCAGGGTCGGGTAGAGCGCGAGCGTGGCGACGGTGGGGAAACAGCCGGGCACCGCGACCCGCTTGGCGCCTTGGAGCGCGGCGCGGGCCCCCGGCAGTTCCGGTAGGCCGTACGGCCAGGTCCCCGCGTGCGCCGTGCCGTAGAAGCGGGACCACGCCGCGGCGTCGGCGAGCCGGAAGTCGGCGCCGCAGTCGATGACCGTGACGTCCGGGCCGAGTGCCTGCGCTACGGCGCCGGACTGGCCGTGTGGGAGCGCGAGGAAGACGACCTCGTGGCCGGCCAGGTTCGCGGTGTCGGTCGTGGTGAGGATCCGATCGGCCAGCGGGCCGAGGTGCGGCTGGTGTTCACCGAGCGGTGAACCGGCGTTCGACCAGGCGGTGAGCGCCCCGAGCCGCGCGCGCCCGTCGAGCAGGGCGGGATGGCCGAGGAGGATCCGCAGGATCTCCCCGCCCGCATAGCCGGTCGCACCGGCGACCGCGATCCGGATCGTCATGTGCATGACAATACATCAGCGCGAATGAATATGCCACCGAATCGCGGTAGCGCCGCTCCGGTTCATGCGTGTCGGATCAGGGTTTCACCGTTTCGATCTCATGCTAGATCGTTAAGGTTGCGTCCATGGCTGCACACCGGGCAGAGCCCGCTGGGGACACTGTCAAGGCCCGTGTTGCAGCCATGGACGCGGCACTCTGCCGAGACCGGCAATCTCCGAGCGACCTGCTCGAGAGTTTCGCCGTCATGATGGGGACGATCGGTGATCAAGGAATCCCCAAGGAGCGGACACCGCTGATCGATCCGGCGTTCTCCGATCACATCGTGGCCCAGTGCGCGGCCCTTCGCCGACTCGACTGCGCGGCACCGTGGCTCGCCCCGGGGCCCTCGGCTACGGGCACCGAGCAGGAATGGGTGGCCACGGGGCGGCCGAGTTGGCTACCGCCGAGAGTAGCGACACCGCGCCGAGACACCTTCCAGGAAGTGGTCACCGCGGCCGGCGACACCGCGCCGCTCGGGCCGGTACGCGGAGGCATGTTTACCTGCACCACAACCGCGGCACAGCCAGGCATGTGGCACGCCTACCTTCGCGCCCAGGGCGAGAACGTGCTCTGGCCCAGGCCTTGGCACCTATGGCGGATGAAGCCCGCCCCGGATGCCACGATCTACCACGTATCCAGCGCCCAAGCGTGGACAGCGCTGGTGCGCGAGTACCACCACCGCATCTGCGACCTTCTCCACCCGGACTGGAGCAAAATCGCGAATATCGCCGACGCCGTACACGTCGCTCCCGCAGCCGTGTGCGCGATCGACGGGCTGCGCTTGTCCACCGGTCTTGGACCCATCGCACCCACGTACTGGACGGTGGAGAGCACGCTCTGGCTGCGGTGGCGCTTCGACCACAATTTCGGCGCCGTCTATGCCGGTACCGCCGAGTGATGTGAATAGTTGCCTTCGCGGCGGAACGCAGCCGGATGGCGACACTCTGGCGCCCGCCGATCTCGCACCCGATGGCAGTTCCTGTCAACTGCCGCCGCGTGCGGAATGACAATGCAATCGGAGTCATCGGCGCTGGACGGACGATGATCGCCGGGGCCAAGGCCCGCTTCCCGGACGGGGACGAATGCGACTTCGCCTTCGACGAACTTGCCCTGACCGACCACGTTCGCAAACACCTCCCGCGATGATCCCCTGCGCTCACCACCAGAAGGGATCGGTCAACTCCTGGGAGCACCGACAGGAATCGGCGCCCCTTCGGCATCGCCGGCCACGACGATCCCGAGGACCTGGCCGAGGACCGTGTTCAGCGTTTGCTTCGGCTCCCGCCGCGGCCGCCCGCGGCGACCAACGCGAGGGTCGCCGGCGTGATCGCGACGTGCTCCAGCGCGAGCTCAGCCCCGCCAAGCTCCGCAGCCACCCAGGCGGCCTGCTCGCGTAGCGCTTCGACCCGCGCACGCACCGACACCTCGAGCGCGTCGAGCCAACCGTCACCAGGAGGCTGCCACCGCAGTCCTTCCACTAGGTTGGTAGCTAGACCTGCCAGTCTGCACGTAGGACATATGCCCTGACTTATATTCACAGCATGTGCTGGACCTCGCATCAGCGCTTCGCGCCCGGAATCGATGGAGCCGGGCGATGACCTGAAAGTTTCGCGAGCTGGCGCTGGACGGTTCAGAGCGCGATCATCGAACCGATTCGAATGAGGCTGGTCAGCCGCCGGTCAAGACGGACGGGTGCCGCGGGGGTGGTGGCGCAGTGGCCCGCATCCCTTGCGCTCGTCTCGGCGCGCTGGCAACTTCACGATGATCCGAAGCGGCCGCGAACACATCCCACCGCCGAGTGAGTTCGCGCCCGGCAACGCGCGCCATGCGTCGAGCGCGGCGCGCTTATTCGGCCGCTGATAGCACGTCGCGCCCGTCAACGGAGAGGGTCCCGCGCATGCAACGCCTCAACCGGTACCGTCAACACACGCCCTCACCGCGACGGCGAGGTTTGGCAGGGGCGGTCGTGGCCGTCGCGGCGCTGGTCGCCGCGGGCCTGGCCGCCGGGCCGGCCACAGCCGCGCCGCGATCGGCGTCCTCCACCGCCTCCACGGCGTCCGTTCCCGCCGCAGCGGCATCAGGCGTCGACGGTTTCACCGCCGGCGACGCTGCGGTAGCGTCGGTCGACCTGTCCGGATCGTGGAGCTTCACGCCGGCGGGCCAGGGGACGACCTCGATCACCGTGCCCGGCGGCGGCTGGTACAAGCAGGGCTTCACCAGCGTGTCCGAGGCGGTGTACTCGCGCACGATCACCGTGCCGGACTCGGGGCAGCCGCAGTCGGTGTGGATCGAGTTCGGCGCGGTCAACCACCAGGCGACCCTGTCGGTGGACGGTCAGGTGGTCGCCACCCAGACCACCGCCTTCACTCCGTCGAACTTCGACATCACCCCCTACGCGGCGCCCGGCACCACCCACACGATCAGCGTGGACGTCAAAGGCCGCAACGCGCTGAAGAACCCGTCGAACGGCAAGTACCTGGTGCCGGATGCCGCCGAATGGTCCGAAGCGGTGCCCCAGGGCATCTACCGCTCCGCGTTCCTGCGCGTGTATCCCGCCGTGTACGTCAGCGACGCCTTCGTGCGTACTTCGGTGGCCAATCAGACTCTCAGCTACGACGTGTCGGTGACCAACACCTCGGGCAGTTCGCGCTCGGTGACGCTGACCGGTTCGCTCGCCTCCGACAACGGCGCATCGTTCAGCTACCCGACACTGCCGAGTGCCACCGTCACGGTGGCCGCGCACTCGACGGCCAAGGTGACGGTCGGTCCGGTGGCCTGGAACCTCGGCACCTCCTCCTACTGGTGGCCGAACGTCCCCTACCGGTCGGGATACCGTGCCCAGTTGCACGACCTGGCGGTGCACGCGGCCACCGACGACGGTCACACCAGCGATGCCACGTACCGGTTCGGATTCCGGGAGTTCACCCAGAACGGCGCCTACTACTACCTCAACGGCATCCGCGCGAACCTGCGCGGGGACAACCTGCAAGGCGCCGACTACGACCGGATCAACAACGGCGGCGAGGGCGACGCCTACGACACGCTGCCCGGCTTCCTGCCGCCGTCGGGCACGAACGCCGGCTGGCCGCAGGCCGTGGACAATCTCCAGCGGCTCAACTACAACGTGGTGCGCATCCACCAGGAGCCGGCCAGCCCCTACATGCTCGACGTGGCCGACCAGATGGGCCTGATGATCATCGACGAGACCGCGATCCGTGGCGGCGGCGGCCAGGACTTCTCCGCCGGGCACGACAACATGGTCAACCACGCCCGCGCCCTGGTGCTGCGCGACCGCAACCACCCCGCGATCATCCGCTGGAGCCAGGCCAACGAGCCGAACCTCGGCGGCGGGGACTCCGGCCAGTTCGAGCAGGACCTGTACGCGGCGGTGAACGGCAACGACGGCACTCGGCCGATCAGCGTCGACGTGGGCCCCGGAGCATCACCCAACCAGTACCCTTCCATGACGTACGCCAACTTCAACATCCTGCCGCACTACCTGGACGGCACCGGCAACTACGGCGAGCAACTGTGGTCCGGCACCGGCCGACCCGTCGGCGAGGGCGAGTACATCTGGCCGGCGTGCAGCACCAAGCAAGGCTTCGAATGGTTCGCGACCGCGACCGCCGCCAAACGCGGCAAGGACGCCAGCGACCTTCGCCCGTACACCCTGCTGTCGGGCTGGGCCGGCTTCGTACCCGGCGTGCGCACCACCGACTTCACCACCGAGGAAGGCCGCCATCCCCTCTACGGCGCGGACAACCTCGCCGATCCCTGGAGCAATCCGCAGATCCAGCGAATCCAGGACGGATTCAACCCGATCGCCGCGATCGACCTGCCCTACTGGTCGGCCTCCGGCAAGTCGGACTCGAACGGCGACTTCCCGCTCCCGCAGGCCGTGACGTCCTACTCGTCCGGCAGCACGGTGACCCGGAACGTCACCGTGTTCAACGACGACTTCAGCAACACCTCCGTCGGCTTCACCTGGACGGCGTACCTGAACCAGGTAGGCGGCACGGTCGTCGCGTCCGGCAACACGACCCTCACCGTCCCGCTCGGCTCCCGCGTCACCCAGCCGGTCACGTTCACCGCTCCGGCCAGCGGCTCGCGGATTTACCTGGTGCTGTCCACCGCCAAGGGCGGCACCACCACATTCACCGACTCGGCCGAGTACTTCAACCTGGGCGGCGGCTCCAGCGGCGGCCCCACGCCGGGCACCTACCACATCGTCAACCGCAACAGCGGCAAGCCGCTCGCCATCTCCGGCAACTCCACCGCGGACGGCGCCAAAGCCGTCCAGCAGACCGGCGGCGCGGCGTGGACCGTCAGTGCCCTGTCCGACGGTGCGTTCACGCTGACCTACACCGTGAGCGGCAAGGTGCTCGACGTCAACGGTGGCTCCTCCACCGCGGGACTGCAGCTGCAACAGTGGACCAGCAACGGCGGCACCAACCAGCAGTGGTACCTGAAGCCCACCGGCGACGGGTACTACACCATCGTCAGCCATGACAGCGGGCTGGTCGCGGACGTGTACGGCCGCTCGACCAGCGACGGAGCGCAAGTCGTGCAATGGACCGCCAACGGCGGCACCAACCAGGAGTGGCAATTGGCTCCCTGAGCGATGACAGGGTTGGGGGCCGGGCGCCTGAGCCCGGCCCCCCACGCAAGCACCGCGCCACCGCAGACAGCGCATAAAATCACCGAATCGGGTGAGAGCGCGTCAAGGTCCGGAACGTTGAACGCCGTGCGCCTGCCGAGGTACTCGAGCGCGAGTCACCTTGGCTGGCTGGATCCGTCAGTTGTGAGCTGGAACCACATGGTGCCTGCGGAACAACTCGCCGAACAAGCGCACGAGCCGCTCGTGCGCATCGGCCCGCGAGCGCAGCTCAGCGGTACCGAAGCGGCATACCTCGGATCCCGGTGCAGCCTCACCTCCGGCAACAGCGCCCCGTCACCAGGTCAGCGATTTCCGTGCCGGCTATGCCCGTTGACCGGGCGGTGGCTTGGCGTTGCCGGTGTCCTGCACGGCCAGCCGGGCGGCCCGCAGGTTCAGGTAGCGCTGCTGTGGGATATTGCTGGTGCGCTGTGCCGCAGCCTGGTAGCACTCGCGGGCGGCGGCAAGGTCTCCGGTCATCTCCAGCAGGTGGGCCCGGACCGCGTGCCACCGGTGGTCGGCCGCGATCCGCCCGTCGTCGGCCAGCGTGCCGAGCCGGTCCAGCCCGGCGTCAGGTCCCTTCACCATGGCCACCGCGACCGCGTGGTTCAACGTGACCATGGGGTTGTCCGACATCCGCAGCAGCATTTCGTAGAGCGCCAGGATCTGCGGCCAGTCCGTCTGCTCGGCGCTGGGCGCCTCGTCGTGGATGGCTGCGATGGCCGCCTGCAGCTGGTAGGGCCCGGTCGCGCCGCGCGGCAGCGCACGGGTGATCAACGCGACGCCCTCGGCGATCTGCCCGGCGTGCCAACGACTGCGGTCCTGCTCGGCCATCGGGATCAGCGCGCCGTTCGGGCCGATGCGCGCCAGACGCCGCGCATCGGTGAGCAGCATCAGCGCCAGCAGCCCGGTCACCTCGCTGTCCTCGGGCAGCAACCGATGCATCAGCCGGGCCAGTCGGATCGCCTCGGTGGACAACTCCACCCGCACCAGGCTCGCGCCAGAGGTGCTGACATAACCTTCATTGAAGATCAAGTACAGCACGTGCAACACCGCGGCCAGCCGATCGGCCCGTTCGGCCCCGGTGGGCATCCTGAACGGGACGCCGCTGGCCTTGATCCGCTGTTTGGCCCGGCTGATCCGCCGGGTCATGGCGGCTTCGGACCCCAGGAACGCGCGGGCCACCTCGGCGGTGGTCAGACCACCGACCGCGCGCAGGGTCAGCGCGATCTGCGACGCCGCCGACAGCGCCGGATGACAGCACAAGAACAGCAGGATCAACGTGTCATCGGAGTCGGTGGCCGACCGCTCGGCGTTCGGCACGAGCCAATCGGCCGGCAGCGTCCAGGCGGCCACCGTGTCCTGTCTGCGTTGCCGGGCCTGCTCGTTGCGCAGCAGGTCGACCAGGCGCCGGGACGCGACCGTGATCAGCCAACCGCGCGGGCTGCTCGGCGGGCCCTGGCCGGTCCACTGCGTCGCGGCCGCCAGCAGCGCCTCCTGCACGGCGTCCTCGGCCAGATCGAAATGCCCGTACCGGCGCACGATCGCGCCGAGGACCTGCGGCGCCAACTCGCGCAACAGGTCCCCGACCGCGGTGCCGGACATGGACCGGTCACAGTTCCAAGTCGGCGCGGGACTCCGCGATCGGCCGCACGTGCGCGTAGGCCCGCGCGGCGGCGTGGGCCGGGCCCGGCGTGCGGCTGAGGCGAGCGGCGATCTCGGTCGCTCGGTCGAAGCTCTCGCACTCCACGATCCAGTACCCGGCCAGGACCTCCTGGGTCTCCGCGTACGGGCCGTCGGTCACCACCGGCTCGCCGTCCGGGCCGTTGCTGACCCGCCTGGTGTGCACCGGCGCGTCCAGCGCCCTGGTCTCCACCAGCTCACCGGACTCGACGAGTTGCTGATTGAACTCCACCATGAACTCGCCCATAGCCGCGAAGTCCTCGGCCGTCCAGGCCGGGCCGCCGGTGGCCTTGCCGGCCATGGCGTCGTAGTCCTGCTGGGAACCGTAAGCCATGATCATGTACTTCATAGTGCTCTCCTCACCCATACGGACACCGCCGTGGTACCCGTGCACCGGAGACGTCGAAGCCGCCGGCCCGGGCCGGACACGACACGACACGACACGACACGACACGACACGACACCGAGCGTAGTTGGGTTGACTGTCTCCCGGTCTTGGCCATAGGCAGGCACCAGCCCCAGAAATCGTCGTCACAGTTCCGCCGTGCCGGGCAACGACCAAGGCGCGGGCCGGGATGATTGACACCGCGCGGTGAGAGCATGCACGCCATGGCCGGGACCTGGTGGCGTGCGGATGGAGGTGTGCCGCCGGTGCCCTGGGCCTCACCGAGACCGAGGGCACCGGCACGTTCATCAGGGCGCGGTCAGGCGCCGCGCAGCACGGCCCCGGTCTGCTCGGCGGCCAGGCTCACCGCCGCGTCGCGGGCCGCCGTCGCCTCCTCCACCGTGAGCGTGCGGTCCGCGGCGCGGAAGCGCAGCGAGAAAGCCAGGGACTTCCTGCCCTCGCCGATCCGCTCGCCCTCGTAGACGTCGAACAGCCGGATCGACTCGAGCAGTACTCCGGCGCCCCTGGCCAGCGCGGTCTCGACCGCCTTGGCCGGCACGCCGCGCTCGACGACCAGCGCGACGTCCTGCGTGGCCACCGGGAACGTGGACACCAGCGGCCCCTGCACCGGCAGGTCGCGAGCAGGCAGCAGTGCGTCGAGATCGAGCTCCATGGCGCTGGTGCGTGGCGGCAGACCCAGTTCGGTCAGCGCCTTCGGATGCAGCTCGCCGGCATGGCCGACGACCCGGCCGTCGAGCAGCAGCCGGGCGCAGCGTCCGGGGTGCCACGGCTCGTACTGCGACTGCGTCACCTCAAGCTCCACGCCGCAGGCGCGGGCGACCGTGCGGGCGGCCTCGATCGCGTCGGCCCACAGCGTCGAGCCGGCGTCGCTGGACGCCGGACGGCCCGGACCCCACCAGCCGGCCGGTTCGCGCAGACCCGCCATGACGACCGCGACGTGCGCCGGCTGTTCAGGCAACGCGGCGTCAAGCGCGGCGAGTTGCTCGCCGCTGGGCCGCTGCGCCGTCGAGAGCCGGGGCGGTGCGGTCGCCCCCTGCTTCGGCGCGAAGATCAGACCCGTCTCGAACAGGGCCACGTCGTTGAAGCCGCGCCCGATGTTGCGGCGCAGGGTCGCGAGCAGGCCGGGAAGCAGCGTGGTGCGCAGTTCCGGCTGCTCGTCGGAGAGCGGATTGAGCAGGCGCAGGGTATTGCGCCTAGGGTCGTCCTCGGCAAGCAGCAGTTGGTCGAGGTCCCTGCGGCCGACGAACGGGTAGCAGAGCACTTCGACGTAACCGGCCGCGGCCAGTTCGCGGCCGACGCGGCGGCGGTAGCGCTGCTGGACGGTCAAGCCGCGGCCCGCGGGCACCTGGGGCATCGTGGAGGGCAGCCGGTCATAGCCTTCCAGCCGGATGACCTCCTCGGCCAGGTCGTTGGGGTCGTTCAGGTCGGGACGCCAGGAGGGCGGGATCACGCGCAGCGTGTCGGCGCCCTCGACCGTGCAGCCGATCTCCTGAAGCCGCCCGGCGACCGTCTCGCGCGCGTATTCCAGGCCCGCCACGCGGCTGGGCAGGGCCGCGTCGATGACGATGGGCTCGGCGACGGACGGGCGCGTCGACTCGACGGTGACCGCCGTGTCCGCTTCGCCCTGGCCGAGCAGCACCAGCAGGTCCACGGCCCGCTGCACGGCCGCGGCGGCGGCGTTCGGGTCGACGCCGCGCTCGAACCGGCGCGACGCCTCGGACGGCAACTTGTGCCGCCGGGCCGTGCGGGCGATGGCGACCGGGTCGAAGTGCGCGCCCTCGACCAGGACGTCCGTCGTGGTCGGCTGGACCTCGGTGGCGCCGCCTCCCATGACGCCGGCCAGTCCGATCGGCCCGGACGCGTCGGCGATCACCAGGTCCTCGGGGCCGAGCCTGCGGTGCTGGCCGTCGAGGGTCTCCAGCAGCTCGCCGGCCTGGGCACGGCGCACCGTGATCGGGCCGGTGAGCCGGTCGGCGGCGTACGCGTGCAGCGGCTGGCCGATCTCCAGCATCACATAGTTGGTGATGTCGACGATCAGCGAGATCGGGCGCATCCCGGCCAACTGGATGCGCCGCTGCATCCACAGCGGTGAGGGAGCGAGCGGGTCGATGCCGTGCACGGCGCGCGCGACAAACAGGTCGCAGCCGGCCGGGTCGAGCAGGAATACCGGGTGCCCGGTGCGGGTGGGCGCCGGGGTGTCAAGCAGGGCCGGGTCCCGTAGCGCGCTGCCGTAGGCGATGGCGGCCTCACGCGCGATTCCACGCATGGACAGGCAATAGCCACGGTCCGGGGTGACCGCGATGTCGAGCACCTCGTCGCGCACGCCGAGCAGTTCGATCGCGTCCGCGCCGACCTCGCACTCGTCCGGCAGCACGATGATGCCGCTGTGGTCGTCGCCGAGACCGAGTTCGCGGGCGGAGCAGATCATGCCGTCGGACACGTGGCCGTAGGTGGACCTGGCGGTGATCTTGAACTCGCCCGGGAGCACCGCCCCGGGCAGCGCGACCACGACCTTGTCGCCGGTGGCGAAGTTGCGGGCGCCGCAGATGACGCCGCGGGCCTCCTGGGGACTCTGGCCGACCTGGACCTGGCAGAACCGGATCGGCTTCTTGAACCCGGTCAGCTCCTCGATCTCAAGCACGTGGCCGACCACGAGCGGGCCGCTGAGGCCCACGCCCGACTGGTGCACGGTCTCGACTTCCAGGCCGGCGCGCAGCAGTCGCTCGGCGACGTCGCGGCCGGTGGCCTCGGCGGGCAGTTCGACGTACTCCCGCAGCCAGGAGAGCGGTACGCGCATCAGATCTCCACCCCGAACGGAAGCGTGAAGCGGATGTCGCCCTCGACGATGTCGTGCATGTCGGCGACCGAGTGGCGGAACATCAGGGTGCGTTCCAGGCCCATACCGAAGGCGAATCCGCTGTACCGGTCCGGGTCCACGCCCACGGCGAGCAGCACCCGCGGGTTGACCACGCCGCAGCCGCCCCACTCGATCCAGCCCTCTGAGTTGCAGGTGCGGCACGGCCGGTCCGGGTTGCCGACCGACTCGCCGCGGCACACGAAGCAGCGCAGGTCCATCTCCGCGCTCGGCTCGGTGAACGGGAAGTAGCTCGGGCGCAGCCTGGTGTCGATGCCGTCGCCGAACATGACGGTGGCGAAGTGGTCGAGGGTGCCCTTGAGGTCCGCCATGGTGATGCCCTCGTCCACGGCCAGGCCCTCGATCTGCCCGAAGACCGGGGTGTGGGTCGCGTCCAGGGCGTCGCTGCGGAAGACCCGACCGGGGCAGATAACGTACACCGGCAGTTCGCGGGTGAGCAGCGAGCGGATCTGCACCGGAGAGGTGTGCGTGCGCAGGACCAGGGAGTCGGTGGCCTCGGACGCGCCGGGGGTTTCGACGAAGAAGGTGTCCTGCGTGGTGCGGGCCGGGTGGTCCCGAGGGATGTTGAGCGCGTCGAAGTTCATCCACTCCGACTCGACCTCGGGGCCTTCGGCGATCTCCCAGCCGATCGCGACGAACGCGTCGGCGATGCGCTCCTGAAGGGTCGTCAGTGGGTGCCGCGCGCCGCGGGGCGCGCGATCCCAGGGCAGCGTGACATCGACGCTCTCCTCCACCAGCACCCGGGCGTCCCGCTCGGCTTCGAGCTCGGCCTGACGGGATGCCAGGGCCGCGTTGACGGCGGCGCGCGCCTGACCGACCCGCTTTCCGGCCTCTGCCTTCGCCGCCGGAGGCAGCGCGCCGATCTCGCGGTTGGCCAGGGCGAGGGGCGAGCGGTCCCCGGCATGGGCGATCTTGGCCTCGTGCAGCGCGGCGAGGTCGGCGGCGACCGCGAAGGCGGCCAGGGCCTGGTCGCGGGCGCGCTCCACCTCCCCGGGCTTGAGCGCTTCGACCTCGACCGGGTCGAAGGTCTTGTTCGGTGCAGACATCCGGTAGCTCTACTTCCGCTCTCCAGCGCCACGGGGGCGCGCTCGATCGGGGACTGTGCGGCACGGCCTCGTCGCCGGGTGCCCGGAACAGCCGCAGTGCGCTCAGGCAAGCTTAGGCGGTTCGCGGGGCCGGGAACGCCCGCCGACCTGATCGGCTGTGGACAGACCGCCCGCGGGTCGCCTCAGGCGACGGGCACGGTGAAACGGAAGCGCGCGCCACCGGTGGGCGCGGCGCCGACCGTGATCGTGCCTCCGTGGGCCTCAATGATGCCTTTGACGATGTAAAGGCCGAGTCCGGTGCCTCCGCGCCGGTTGCCGCGCCAGAACCTGGTGAAGACCCGGCCGAGCATCTCCGGCGGGATGCCAGGCCCCTCGTCGTCTACGGTCACGGCGACCAGCGCGGGGGCCGCGTCCGGTGCGGGGTGCTGCGGCGGTTCGGGGCCGTCGAGCGTGATGCTGATCCGGCCGCCGCCGTGCCTCACCGCGTTCTCCAGCAGGTTGGCCAGCACCTGGCGCAGCTTGTCGGGGTCGGCGAAGACAGGCGGCGCGGGGTGCGCCGTGACGCTGACGACGAACCGGTCTTCCCGCTGACCGGCGGCGACCGCGCCGTTGATCTGCTCGCGGATCAGCTCTTCGAGGTCTACGGCGTAGCGGGCCAGTTGGAGGCGCCCGGAGTCGATGCGCGCGATGTCCAGCAATTCGGCGATCAGCCGGGTCACCCGGTCGGCGTCGGCGTCGACGGTCTCCAGCATGAGCTTGCGCTGGTCGTCGGTGAACCGCTCCCATTTCGCCAGCAAGGTCGCGGTGAATCCCTTCACACTGGTCAGCGGGGAACGCAGCTCGTGCGCCACGGTGGCGATCAGGTCGGCGTGCCGGCGTTCGGCACGGGCACGGGCCGAGGTATCGCGCAGCCCGACGACGACGCGGCGTACCGAACCGTTCTCGCGCACGAAGCGCGCGGTGACCAGGACATCCCGGCCGCCGGGCAGCAGCAGGTGCGTTTCCGGTTGGCCGCTGCGAATCGCCAGGCCACCATAGGGATCTGTGCGGCGCCACCAGTTGCAGCCTTCGAGGTCTTCAAGGGGCAGGGCGTCGGCCAGTCGCCTGCCGAGAGCTGACGCGGCGTCGATACCGGTGATACGCACCGCCGCGCGGTTGAAGACGACGACACGGCCATCGCGGTCCGCGATGACGACGCCGTCGGGCAGTTCGTCGTACTCGATGCTCGGACCTCCGTCGACGGGGCGTGTGGGCGCGACCCGGGCGGGCCGCGCGATCGTCGGAGTCAACTCGCGTCGGTCGTAGTCGCGGGCGTCGGCGGTATCCCGTTCCGACGCGGCGGTGGGCTCGGCGCTCTGCTCGACCGCGCTCGCTGTGTCCAACATTCCGCGCCCCTTTCCACGCTCATCGCTCGTAAACCGGGGCGGCTTTGCAGAATGCTGCGGCAAGGGGCGCCGCGCGCCGAGCGGCGGGCAGCCCGCGACCGCCCTGCGGCCCGGTTACGTTCGAAGAGCCCCTTTCCACCGATGGAACGGCCCGCCCCGAGTGGAACGTCGCCCGCTGCGTATAGCCGTCGAATACCGTTCGGAGCCGGTAGCCGACGGCATTGGTCCGTCTTTTCACCTCTCAGGTGGCCATCATCGCCGTTCAGCCACCTTTTTCGCCAGAGTCGCGGCGAAGCGACGTCCATGCGCCTGCGTATGCCGACGCACATGGCGTTTGCGCGGTTCGCGCAACCGTTCGCTTCATGCTCGCGCGACAGCGGCGGGCTTTTCTCTCAAACCCGTCGTCGCTGAGCCCTTGCCGACGCATAGAGGCACACGGCCGCGGCCGTGGACAGGTTCAAGCTTTCGGCTCGGCCGTGGATCGGCACGCGCACGACCGCGTCCGCCAGGGCCCGTGTTCCCTCGGGTAACCCCCACGCCTCGTTGCCGAAGACCCAGCAGGTGGGCTCGCGCAGTGCGCCGCGGTCGGCCTCTTCGTCGAGATCGAGCGGGCCGGCACCGTCGGCGGCCACGATCCGCAACCCGGTGGTACGGCAGCGCTCGACGGCGTCCCCGACCGCCACGCCGACGACGATCGGCAGATGGAAGAGTGATCCGACCGACGCACGCACGGCCTTGGGGTTGTAGACGTCGACCGATTCGTCGCTGACGAGCACTGCGTCGGCTCCGGCGGCATCGGCGGCGCGGATGACAGAGCCCACGTTTCCCGGATCGCGCACATGAGCGAGTAATACGACAAGGCGCGAAGACGGGGTGAGCGCGTCGGAGAGTCCCGTGTCGAGGTACCGGCACACGGCGATCATGCCCTGCGGGTTCACGGTGTCGCTGAGCGACGCCACGATTTCTTCCGTCGTCGGCAGGAGGATGGCGCCGGCGTCCCGCGCGGCGCCGATGATCTCGGGGTGGCGCGCCGCGGCGTCCGGCGTGAAATAGAGCTCGGCGACGCCGTCGCGGCGCGCCGCCGCCTCCCGCACCGCCTGGGGCCCTTCGGCGATGAAGAGCCGCTGCCTCGATCGGAACGAGCGAGTGGCGAGCCGCCGCGCGGCCACCACCCGGGCGGAGCGGGGGGAGGTGATCGCGGGGCGGCCCGCCACGTCGGGGGGCGTCAGC
>NZ_JAGSXH010000092.1 GCF_018283645.1 Actinocrinis puniceicyclus
TCCCGTCGATCACCTGGTTCTACACTCTATCCGTAGTCGGCAGCGTCAGAAGTGTATAAGAGACAGCGGCCGAGCCGATGAGCTCCGAGCAGAACCGGTTCACATCGTCGTAGGTTCCGTCGATGGCGACCAGGCGCCCGCCGTAGACCGCGGCCATCACGACCTTGCCGGTCTCCAGCCCGGCCGGGATGAACACGCAGGAGTCCAGGCCCGCCCGCGCCGCCGCGGCGGCCACCGCCCCGGCCAGGTTGCCGGTGGAGGAGCAGGACAGCGTGCCGAAGCCGAAGGAACGGGCGGCCTCAAGCGCGATCGCCACGACGCGGTCCTTGAACGAGTGCGTCGGGTTTCCGGAGTCGTCCTTGACGTGCAGCGAGCGCAGTCCCAGCGCACGGGCCAGGTTCTCGGCGCGCACCAGCCGGGTGGCACCGGGGTTGAGGTTCGGCCGGGAGGCGACGTCGACCGGGACCGGAAGCAGCGGGGCGTAGCGCCAGATCGAGTTCGGCCCGCGCTCGATCTGCTCGCGGGTGACCTTGCCGAAGTCGTAGGCGACCTCAAGCGGGCCGAAACAGGACTCGCATACGTACTCGGGGCCCAGCTCGACGCGTTCGCCGCACTCGCGACAGGACAGCGCCACCGCGCGGCCGAAGGCGGCCGACTCGGTAAGGGCGGGCAACGTGGGGGTGATGGTCATGGCGAGGCCTCTCTCCTCATCTTCCCCGTCGGCTTTCGACAGGCCGGAGTTGGCACCTACGTCCGGACGGGCCTCGCGTCGCGAAGTCACCCGGGTGGTTGCCGGAGCTTCACAGGGCCGTTCCCTCAGCTCCTCTGGATGAGCACTACATATGAAGTTGTCGACGCGGTACGGGGTACCGCATCCCTACGACCCTTATGGGCCGTGTTGCACTCTACCGGACCACGACGAGTAGGCCACCACCGTTTCACCTGTTGGGCATATGGTCCGACAGACTGACACAGTAGGGCAGGGGAACAGAGACAGGGTCGGCTGATCCTCGGACAACAGCGGTGCGGGCGAATGGAGCGGTGGCCAGACGGTGGACGAACTCGATCCGGCTCGCGAATGGCTCTCCCGGCGCACCTCGCACGAGTCCGACTGGCCGCTGCCGAGCCTGCTGGGCCTGAAAGCGGACAGCGGCACGACCGTCAGCGTCGTGCTTCCCGCGCTCAACGAGCAGCACACCGTCGGGCCTATCGTCGCGGCGATCGTGGCCGACCTGGGCCGCCCCGGTCTGGTGGACGAGGTGGTCGTGGTCGACTCCGGTTCGACCGACCGGACCGCGGCCGTGGCCGCCGCCGCGGGCGCCCGGGTGGTGCGCCGAGAGGACGTGCTCTCCTGCGCCCCGCCGCTGCCGGGCAAAGGCGAGGTGCTGTGGCGCTCGCTCGCCGCCACCGAGGGCGAACTGATCTGCTTCGTGGACGCCGACCTGGAGCAGTTCTCCTCCGCGGTCGTGCGCGGGGTGCTCGGCCCGCTGCTGGCCGACCCCGGGATCCTGCTGGTGAAAGCCGCCTACGAACGACCGCTCGCGGACGGCACCACGGTGCATCCGGCGGGCGGCGGCCGGGTGACCGAACTGGTCGCCCGTCCGCTGCTGAACCTGTACTGGCCGCAACTGGCCGGCTTCGTACAGCCGCTCGGCGGCGAGTACGCGGGCCGCCGCGCCCTGCTGGAGTCGCTGCCGTTTCCGAGCGGGTACGGCGTCGAGTTCGCGCTGCTGGTGGACACCTACGCGGCGCACGGCCTGGACGCGCTGGCCCAGGTGGATGCCGGCGTGCGACACCACCGGCACCAGGACGAGCAGGCACTGGGCCGGATGGCCGCCGAGATCCTGCAGGTCGCGCAGGCCAGGCTGGGCGGCCCGCCGCCGGTCTCCACGAGGCTGACCCAGTTCGCGCGGACCCCCGCGGGATTCGCCCCGGTGACCCGGGAGACGGCCGCACCCGAGCGGCCGCCGTTGAACTCGGTCGCGCTGGCCTGGACCGGTCACGCCGACGCGGACGGCCACTGATCGAGACGAATTGGCTCACAGCGTGATTAACGGTGCCCCAGCATGGAAACGACGGACACGTGTTCGGATCTAGCAGCATGAGCGGCCCTGGCGGCGACGGCGCTGGCGCGCGTCCCGAGCCGGGCAAGGCCACGGTCCTGGTCGCCTCGAATCGGGGACCGGTCTCCTTCTCCGTCGGAAACGACGGTGACCTGCACGCCAAGCGCGGAGGCGGCGGCCTGGTCTCCGGGCTTTCCTCCGTGGCCGCCGAGGGCGAGGCGGACCAGGTCTGGGTGTGCGCCGCGCTGACGGAAGGCGACCGGGCCGCCGCGCGCCGGGCTCCGGGCGGCCGGCTGGACCGGGCCGGCCTGACCGACGCGTCCTCGCCGGTCCGGATGCTGGACATCGATCCGGGCACGCTGCACCGCGCGTACAACGCGGTGGCCAACTCGACGCTGTGGTTCATCCACCACATGCTGTACGCGACGCCGTTCAGCCCGGTCTTCGACGGCCGCTTCGGACGCGAGTGGGAGTCCTACGTCGCGTACAACCGGGCGTTCGCCGAGGCGCTGGCCGAGGAGGCGGCGCCCCGGGCCAGGGTGCTGGTGCAGGACTACCATCTGGCGCTTGTGCCGAAGATGCTGCGCGAACTGCGCCCGGATCTGCGCATCGGGCACTTCTCGCACACACCCTGGGCGCCGCCGGAGTATTTCGGGATCCTGCCTGACGCGGTCGCGTCGGCGGTGCTCGAAGGCATGCTCGGCGCCGACCAGCTCGGCTTCCTGACCGAGCGGTGGGCGCTGGCGTTCATGGACTGCTGCGCGCGCCAGTTCGGCGCCGCGGTCGACCGCGAGCGGATGACCGTCACCGCCCCGCATCGCGGCACCCCGACGCGGATCGGCGTGTACAGCCTCGGCGTGGACGCCGACTTCATCGTCGAGCGGGCGATGCGGCCGGACGTCGAGGCGCGACTCGCCTCGCTGCGCGAGTCGGTCGGCGACCGGCAGGTGATCGTGCGCGTGGATCGCACGGAACTGTCGAAGAACATCGTGCGCGGGCTGGACGCCTACGCGGACCTGTTGCGCCGTCACCCGGAGTGGCTCGGCCGGGTCGTGCACGTCGCCTTCGCGTACCCGAGCCGGCACGACCTGCCCGAGTACCGGGAATACACCGCCGCGGTGCTGCGCACGGCGAAGCAGATCGAGGACGAGTTCGGCACGCCGCAGTGGGAGCCGCTCATCCTGCACGTGGAGGACGACTTCGCGCGCTCGCTGGCGGCATACCGGCTCGCCGACGTGGCGGTGGTCAACGCGATCCGGGACGGGATGAACCTGGTGGCCAAGGAGATACCGATCGTGGCCACCGCCACCGGCGGCTCCTGCGGCCTGGTGCTCTCCCGGGAGGCCGGGGCGTGCGCGGAGATGGCCCAGGACGCGCTCGTGGTCAATCCGTACGACGTGACGGGCACCGCCGAGGCGCTGCACGCCGCGCTGTCCATGGACCGCGAGGAACGACGCAGGCGCTGCGAACGGCTGGCCGCGGCCGGGGCCGCGCTGCCGCCGCAGCGCTGGTTCGCGCGGCAGCTGGCCGATCTCACCAGTGACGAGTAGTACGCGTCGTCCGGATCGCGCCGTCCGACCGTCCTACCGTCAGCCTGTACGACTCCGGTCGGCGGCCGGACGCCCCGGGTTGGGATACTGGTCACCCCGTCTTCCCGCGACGGCCGTCCCTGTCCCCGCGTCGAACGGATCGCGCACGTCCATGGCTGAACTGATCTTCTTCTCCGGGACGATGGACTGCGGCAAGTCGACCCTCGCGCTGCAGATGGGCCACAACCGCTCCGCCAGGGGGCGCCGCGGCCTCGTCTTCACCCGCGACGACCGGGCCGGGCGCTCAGTGCTCTCCAGCCGCCTCGGCCTGTCCACCGCCGCGGTCGAGGTCACCGAAGGCTGCGATCTGTACGCGTACACCGAGCGCGCGCTCGCCGCCGATCCGGAGATCGACTACGTGATCTGCGACGAGGCGCAGTTCCTGGCGCCGGCCCAGGTCGAGCAGCTTGCCTCGGTCGTGGACGAGCTGCGCGTCGACGTGTTCGCGTTCGGAATCACCACGGACTTCCGCACCCGGCTGTTCCCGGGCTCGCGCCGGCTGATCGAACTGGCCGACGAAATCAGGGTCATGCAGGTGGAGACGCTGTGCTGGTGCGGAGCGCGCGCCACGCACAACGCGCGCACAGTCGGCGGAGAGATGGTCGTGGAGGGCGAGCAGGTCGTCGTCGGCGACGTCGCCCCGGACGCCCAGGTCGGTTACACCGTGCTGTGCCGGCGCCACCACCGCGCCCGGCAGGCTTACGGCGTGCCGACCCCGGCCCCGGCCCCGGCTGCGGCCGGCGTGCCCGGGCACACCGAGGTGGCGGCCGATCTGTCGCGATGAGCGCCCCGGCAGGCCGCCGAGCCCGAAACGCGGGACGTATCAGGCGACCGCGCGGCCCGAGCGCGCGCGCTGACGGGCCGCGCGTTGCCGGCGCAGCCGCTTGACCAGGCCCGGCTCGAACTCCTGCGCCTCCGGACGATCGAGCAGCGCGTTAAGCAGCTGGTAGTAACGCGTCGCCGACAGTTCGAACCGGTCCCGGATGGCCTGCTCCTTGGCTCCGCTGTACTTCCAGTACTGCTTCTCGAAGGTCAGCACGGCGCGGTCGCGCTCGGACAGCGCGCCGCCGGGAGGCTGCGCGGGCGCGTCGGCCTGCTGCTCGGCTGGTTCTAGCCGTTGCTCGGGGATCACGGGCTCTGCCGCCGGCCGCATCGCGGACTCTGACGCCGCCTCAGGCGGCTCGGGCCGGACCGCTTCGGGCGCCTCAGCCTGCGTTGACTGCGCGTCAGACGGAAAGCCGACGTCATAGGACGAACCCACGTCATCCGGGACGGCTTCGGACGGTCGTGCACGCAGCGTTCTCGACGCCATCTGATTTCTCCTCAGCTGCGGTTCGCGCCCCCTGCCCTCCCTCACATCGTAGGCGCGCACGCCGACAAGTCGAGCTGCGCCGAGAGGGTGAGGGCCGTGCGCCGTTCGGGGGCCCCGGGGCGATTCTGGTGCCGCGGCCGGCGCCACCGGATGTCGCCAGAGCCACGCATCACCGCCACTGGCCCGGTCGCAGCCCCGTGGCGTAAGGTATTGCCGCTAAGGTCTATACCAATCTGGACTGGAACAGCGGGTCACGGCCCGGCCGGTCCACCTCGACGCAAGGTAACCCCGATGCCCGTACTGCGCCAAGCCCGCCTCGTCCTGCCCGACGGTCTCGTCGAGAACGGCTGGCTGTGTACCGAAGGCGAACGGATAGCCGCACTCGGCGGTCCGCAGCAGCTGCCGCCGCCCGGGCCCGACGGCGGGCAGTACAACCTGTCCGGCCACTACGTCGTGCCCGGCTTCGTCGACATGCACGTGCACGGCGGCGGCGGGGGTGCCTTCTCCTCCGGCCGGGTCGAGGAAGCCCGCAACGCGGTCGCCTTCCACCTGAGCCACGGCACCACCACGATCATGGCCTCCACGGTCACCGGCGCGCTCGCCGACCTGGAGCGCTACATCGCGGAACTCGCCGAGCTGGTGGAGGACGGAGTGCTGGCCGGCATCCATCTGGAAGGACCGTTCATCGCCCGCTCCCGCTGCGGCGCGCACGACCCGAACCTGCTGCGCGACCCGGAGCCGGCCGCCGTGCGGCGGCTGGTGAAGGCCGGGCGCGGCGCGGTCCGCATGGTGACCCTGGCCCCGGAACTCGAACACGGGCTCGAAGCCACCGGCCTGCTGGCCGATGCCGGCGTGATCGCCGCCTTCGGCCACACCGACGCCACCTACGCCGAGGCCAACCACGCCATCGCCCGGGGCGCGCGGGTGGCCACCCACGTGTTCAACGCGATGCGGCCGGTGCACCACCGCGAGCCGGGCCCGGTCACCGCGGCCCTGGAGCAGGAAGAAGTGTTCGTCGAGATCGTCAACGACGGCATGCACGTCCACCCCTCCGTGGTCCACCTCGTCTACGCGGCGGCCGGGGCGCACCGCATCGCGTTGATCACCGATGCCATGGAGGCGGCAGGCTCGCCGGACGGCCGCTACCCGCTCGGCCCGCTCACCGTCGAGGTCAGCGGCGGCGCGGTGCGCGTCGCGGGGACCGACACGCTCGCGGGCTCCACGCTGACGATGGACAACGCGCTGCGCAACACGGTGCTCAGCGTCGGCGTCCCGATCGAGCAGGCGGCGGTCTCCGCCTCGCTGACCCCCGCCCGCGCCCTCGGCCTGGCCGACCGGATCGGCACCCTGGAGACGGGCAAGTACGCCGACCTCGTCGTCCTCGACGACGATCTGCGCGTGGTCGCGGTGATGCGCCGCGGACGCTGGGTGCACGGGATGGGCGCGACGGCCCACGTCCCGGCCGTCACCCTTTAGCAGCAGCGGCTTCGTACATTTACACCCGGATGGATGACGAATAGCACGGTCACACCCGTTTGTCGGTTTTGAGAGCACTGCCGGATTGAGAGAATCCGGGATGAACGTGCCAAACATCTTCAGCTGGCCGCGGTCCCCGGGACCCGCCCGGGGCGCGTTCGCCAGTTGGGACCGGCGGTTCCAACCGACAACACAGGGAGCGACCATGGTTCTCTCGGTCTCCGGTGTACTGCTGCTCGGGATCATCACCTTCATCCTGTTCCGCAAGGACGGACTGAAGGTCTCACACATGATCGTGTGCATGCTCTTCGGGTTCTACCTCGCCTCGACCTCGCTGGCCGGCTCCATCAAGAACAGCGCCGACTCGGTCGCGGGCTTCATCAGCGGCCTGCACTTCTGACGCCGGGCCCGACCATGACCCAGGGCGCCCGAACCGCCGACTCGATGTGGACCCGGCTTGGCCGGGTGCTGTCCGGTTCTCCACCCGTCGCCCGGCTCCACACGTCCTTGCTGCGCCACCCCCGCATCGCCAAGGGCCGCGGGATGGCCCACGAAGGCTGGTCCCGCGTTCTCGACGTCTGCTACCCGCTCATCGTGCTCGTCCGCGGTACCCATCGGGGCGCCACACAGCTCGGCTCGTGGTGGATCGGCGCCTCCCGGGAGAAGCGGCGGTTGCAGACGGTGATCGTACTGACCTGTCTGATCGGTGTCGGGGTGCTCAAGTACGGGCCGCTGCTGCTGGCCGGCGCCTTCCTCGCCGCTGTGACCTGGCTCGGCCGCGACACCTCCCGCAAAGGCGCCGACCCGGAGTCCCCGGAGCACATCGCCCGCTTACAGGCGATCTACAACGGCCTTGTGCCATACCTGCAGAACGGCGACGACCCCGACCAGCACTTCAAGCCGGGCGGCCGCTACCGCGACGCGTTCACGGCCTGGCAGTTCGATGAGCAGGACCGGCTGATCCGGCTGCGCATGGACTACTCGGAGTACTTCCGGGACGGCGAGCCGGACAGCCGCTCGAAGGTCGAGCGGGCGCTGGAAGGCAAGATCGGGCACGCGAACGAGTTCCTCTACGCCTGGGACGAGGAGGGCAACCACCTCGACGTGCGCATCCTGCCGCCGCTGCCGGAGGGTGTCAGCGCGCAGCCGTGGCCCGTGGCGGACATCGAGTTCGTGCTCGGCGTCACCGACCCCGGCTCGGCGTCGCGGCTGATCCCGGTCCTCGTCGCCGATCCCGGGGCGGGCGCACCCGCGCGCGATGCGGACCCGGCGACGCGTGAAAAGGTGCCGCCAGGCTTCAGCATGGCGCAACTGGCCCCGGTGATCTGGCGGCTCGGCGCGCCGGGCCCGAACCCGCACCTGCTGCTGGCCGGCGCCCCCGCGTCCGGAAAATCCACCGCGGTGCGCTCGCTGCTCGGCCAGGTCCTCGCGCGCGGCCACGCGGTCGCGGTGATCGACACCGACCAGACCGCGCAGTACGGCGCGCTGGCCGGGCAGCGCAACGTGGTGCGGGTCACCGAGGATCCGGCCGACTCACTCGAACTGCTGGACTGGTTCGGTCTCGAGGCCGAACGCCGCGCCGAGCGGACACCGGCCGCCACGGCGCGGGGTGACGGCGCGTCAAACTTCGAGTGGCCCGCCGCGGTGCGCGCGGATTCCCCGGCGGGCGCGGGATCTGACCTGGACTCAGCCGTGCCGGCCGAGCCGCCGCTGTGGTTGTTCGTCGACAACCTGCCCGAGCTGTGCGCCGCCGCGCAGCGGCTCGGCCGCCCCGACCCGCAGGACACCCTGGCCGCGCTGGCCCGCAAGGCGCGGTTCGCGGGCACGACGCTGGTGGTCACCCTGCGGACCGACCAGGTCCAGGCCATGCGGCCCGCACTGCGCAACCAGCTCACCACCCGGGTCGCGCTGGGCCGCGTGGACCCCGTCAGCTCAACGCTGCTGTTCGGCGGCACGCTGGAACTCGGCGGAGCGCAGGTGATGCCGCCGGGACGCGGTTACGTGCGGGTCGGCTCCGGGCCGGTCATCCGGCTACAGACGCCCTACGCGCCAGCGCTCGCGCCGTCAGCCGTGTGAACGAGGCACGCGAGCGCTTGCGGGCGTACATCTCGCGATCCGCGGAACCGAGCAGTTCCTGGGCCCGTTCCTCGGGAGCCAGCACGTTCTCCGGGCGCGAGGGCTCGTAGGCCAGTCCCAGCGAGGCCCGCACCAGCAGCCGCGAGTCACCGGCCGCGACGGGATGGGAGAATGCCTGGTCGATCCGGTCGACCAGGGCGAGGGCCTCTTCGTAACCGATTCCGGCCGCGACCACGACGAATTCGTCCCCGCCGACGCGGGCCACCACGTCCTCACCGCGCACGGCGGCGCGCAGCCGTTCCGCGACCAGGCGCAGCACCAGGTCCCCGACGCTGTGACCGTAGGTGTCGTTGACCTCCTTGAACCGGTCGAGGTCACAGAAGACGACCGCGAGCGGGATCTGGTCGGCCAGCAAGGTCACCAGCCGCTCGCCCAGCTCGGTCGGGTTGGCCAGGCCCGTCAGCGCGTCGTGCCTGGCCTGATGGCGCAGGTGCTGCTCGCGGCGGTGCCGCTCCTCGATGTCCTCGCGCAGCCGCTGGTGCTCCTGTTCCAGCCGCGCCATGCGCGCCGCCGCCTCCTCGTGCCTGCGGGCGTTGAGGATGGCGAATCCGGCCTGCTCGGCGAACAGGTCGAGCACGTCGCGCACCCAGGGCGCCGGGATGCGCCCGTCCGACGGGTCGTCGACCGAAAGCAGGCCGATCAGTTCGCCCGCGCTGTCCCGCATGGGAGCCAGCAGGGCGTAGTCGGGCTGCCAACACTCGCCGTCCCGCGGCTGAGGCTCGATGCCGGCCGGAAAACTGTGCACGCCCTCGGGGATGGCCGCGTCTTCGAGGCCCCGGATGAACCGCAGGTTGCCCCATGCCTCCGCGGACTGCATCAGATCCTCGAGCGGCTTTCGGGCACAGGTGTTGCCGAGCAACGCCTCCCGCATCTCGGGCGGACCGGCGACCGCGCAGCACATCAGGTCGCCGTCATCCTGGACCGCGTTCACGGCCACGTTTCGAAAAGGGGTGCAGCTCGCCACCCCGTCCGCGATAGCCTGCATCGTCGCGTCGAGACCGACCGCGGCGTTGACTCCCGTTATCGCACGATGGACCGGGCGGAGGGCGGACAGCGGTATGTGTCCTTCCATGCCCTGATCCACCACGTCGAACCCCGATCGCTCGTGCTCGGGACCGGTGCAACCGGCCGGGCGCCGCGCCGGCCTGGTCCGCGGGAACCGCGTGGGCGTACTCCCACCGAATGCACCGAGCCAGACACGGAATGTACAACAGGAACGGCCGTCCGCACCAGGCAGTCTTCCGGCCCTGATATTACTGGCGCGGCCGAGCGGGTAAAGAATCGGCAAGGATACGCGACGTTCCGGAAACAGCATCGGCCCGGCGTGTCGCGAAGGGCTCGCGGTGCTGTACCGTTCAAGAGTGGGTGTATCAGGCATGGACCATCCGATGATCGCTTCGGACCGGTTCGAGGCGGCAAGGCGGCGTACCGCCTACGTCCCGCCGGTCAGCGTCGGCGGTCGAGCGGTCAAGGACCGGCTCGACCGTCATCTCGCCGTGCTCGTACCCGAGGGCGCCGATCCGGCGCGCACGGGTCTCGGGCTTCCGGTGCCCGAGCCCGCGCGGCTCGGAGCCGGAGCGGCGCAGACCGTGCAGTTGCTGCGCGAGATCACGCCGCGACCCGCCGCGCCCACCCGGCGCCGGCTCTCGCTGCGCGCGCCGCTGCGTTCCTTCAAGCGCTGGATAGGCTTCTGACGGCCTTTCACTCCAGCAGTCGGCTCCTGTGGCGGCCGACCGAGCGCCGGCAGGGCGCGTCCTCACCCACGACGCGCGCCGGTCGTGACTCGATCGAGCCGTAGCACGCCGTAAGCACCCGCAACACAGACTCAGCAACGAAGACTCAGCGGCAGAGGGCGGGATCTCCCCGAAGGGAGGTCCCGCCCTCTGCCGCGCGTGCCGTGTTACGCGGCGGACGAGTCGTTGGGCGCCTGCACCGGAGTCGGCGCCGGCGCGTCCGCGGCCACTGCGGCCTCGATGTCTGCCGGGCTGGAGATCTCCGGCAGGCTCGACTTGGGCGAGGCGGTGAAGGTGAACTTCGCCGTGTCGCCGGAGCCCTCGGTGTCCACCACCACGATCGAACCCGGACGCAGCTCGCTGAAGAGGATCTTCTCCGAGAGCGGGTCCTCGATCTGGCGCTGAATGGTGCGGCGCAGCGGCCGCGCGCCCAGCAGCGGGTCGTAGCCCTTGTCGGCCAGCAGCAGCTTGGCGGACCGGGTCAGCTCGATGCCCATGTCCCGGTCCTTGAGCCGCTCGTCGACCTTGGCCATCATCAGGTCCACGATCTGGATGATGTTGTCCTGGGTCAGCTGCGGGAAGACGATCGTGTCGTCCACCCGGTTGAGGAACTCGGGCCGGAAGTGCTGCTTGAGCTCGTCGTTGACCTTGTTCTTCATCCGCTCGTAGCCGGTGCTCACATCGCCGGCGGCCGCGAAGCCGAGGTTGAAGCCCTTGGAGATGTCCCGGGTGCCGAGGTTCGTGGTCATGATGATCACGGTGTTCTTGAAGTCCACCAGCCGCCCCTGCGAGTCGGTCAGCCGGCCGTCCTCCAGGATCTGCAGCAGCGAGTTGAAGATGTCCGGGTGGGCCTTCTCCACCTCGTCGAACAGCACGACGGAGAACGGCTTGCGGCGCACCTTCTCGGTCAGCTGGCCGCCCTCCTCGTAGCCCACGTATCCAGGCGGGGAGCCGAAGAGCCGGGAGACCGTGTGCTTCTCGGAGAACTCGGACATGTCCAGCTGGATCAGCGCGTCCTCGTCGCCGAACAGGAACTCCGCAAGCGTCTTGGCCAGCTCGGTCTTACCGACGCCGGACGGGCCGGCGAAGATGAACGAGCCGCCGGGGCGCTTGGGGTCCTTCAGGCCGGCCCGGGTACGCCGGATCGACTGGGAGAGGGCCTTGATCGCCTGCTCCTGGCCGATGACGCGCTTGTGCAGCTCGTCCTCCATGCGCAGCAGCCGGGAGGTCTCCTCCTCGGTCAGCTTGAACACCGGGATGCCGGTGGCGGTGGCCAGGACCTCGGCGATCAGCTCCTCGTCCACCTCGGCCACGACGTCCATGTCGCCGGCCTTCCACTCCTTCTCCCGCTTCGCCTTCGCGGTCAGCAGCTGCTTCTCCTGGTCACGCAGGGCTGCGGCCTTCTCGAAGTCCTGCGCGTCGATCGCGGACTCCTTGTCCCGGCGCACCGTGGCGATCTTCTCGTCGTACTCGCGCAGGTCCGGCGGAGCGGTCATCCGGCGGATGCGCATCCGCGAGCCCGCCTCGTCGATCAGGTCGATCGCCTTGTCCGGCAGGAACCGGTCGGAGATGTAGCGGTCGGCCAGGGTCGCCGCGGCCACCAGGGCGCCGTCGGTGATGGAGACCCGGTGGTGCGCCTCGTACCGGTCGCGCAGACCCTTGAGGATCTCGATGGTGTGCGCCAGCGAGGGCTCGGCGACCTGGATCGGCTGGAACCGGCGCTCAAGCGCCGCGTCCTTCTCCAGGTGCTTGCGGTACTCGTCCAGCGTGGTCGCGCCGATGGTCTGCAGCTCGCCGCGGGCCAGCATGGGCTTGAGGATCGAGGCCGCGTCGATCGCGCCCTCGGCCGCGCCCGCGCCCACCAGGGTGTGCAGCTCGTCGATGAACAAAATGATGTCGCCGCGGGTGCGGATCTCCTTGAGGACCTTCTTCAGCCGCTCCTCGAAGTCGCCGCGGTACCGCGAGCCGGCCACCAGAGCGCCGAGGTCCAAAGTGTAGAGGTGCTTGTCCTTGAGGGTCTCGGGCACCTCGCCCTTGACGATCGCCTGGGCCAGGCCCTCGACCACGGCCGTCTTGCCGACGCCGGGCTCGCCGATCAGCACCGGGTTGTTCTTGGTGCGGCGGGAGAGCACCTGCATGACCCGCTCGATTTCCTTCTCCCGGTTGATCACCGGGTCCAGCTTGCCCTCGCGGGCGGCCTGGGTCAGGTTCCGGCCGAACTGGTCGAGCACCAGCGACGTGGCCGGGGTGCCCTCGGCGGGGGCGCCGGCGGTGGCGGCCTCCTTGCCCTGCGAGTAGCCGGACAGCAGCTGGATGACCTGCTGGCGCACCCGGTTCAGGTCCGCGCCGAGCTTCACCAGGACCTGGGCGGCCACGCCCTCGCCCTCGCGGATCAGGCCGAGCAGGATGTGCTCGGTGCCGATGTAGTTGTGCCCGAGCTGCAGCGCTTCGCGCAGCGACAGCTCCAGCACCTTCTTGGCTCGCGGCGTGAACGGGATGTGCCCGGACGGGGCCTGCTGGCCCTGCCCGATGATCTCCTCGACCTGCTGGCGCACCGCCTCAAGGGAGATGCCCAACGACTCGAGCGCCTTGGCGGCGACACCCTCGCCCTCATGGATCAGGCCGAGCAGAATGTGCTCGGTGCCGATGTAGTTGTGGTTGAGCATCCGGGCCTCTTCCTGGGCCAGGACGACAACCCGCCGCGCACGGTCGGTGAACCTCTCGAACATCTTCTTCTCGCTCCCCGGAGCGGTCGGGCAGTGCCGGGAATCCCTGCAACTGCACCCGGCCTGTCCTTCCGAATGCTAGTCCCGCCTGGAGACGGACCCTACGGGAATGCGCGCCCCGCGGAGCGGCGGCACACTGTGTCAGTCCAGTCTTGCACCCTGTCTGATCAGGTGTTCCCGCACCTCAGCCGCATACGCGCCACCGCTGTACGCCTGAAGCGAACGGCGCGGCGGGTAAGCCTCCCGGCTGGAGCCGCCATGCTCTAAGTTAGGCGCAGCTTTCCACGTGAGGACCGGTGTCCGCACGAAGTGTCCCGCGCCAGGTCTGAGTTCGACCGCTCGACGAGCGGTCCGCGACTCCCCCGCTTCCGCACCCTTAGGGCTCGCATGTCGACTAACGCCGCATTCGCCGGTCCTGTTCCCGGCGGCCGGCCCGGTTCCGGGACGCAGCGCGCGATCGAGGCCGGGGAGCTGGAACGCTGGTACACCGACCAGCGGGCCTGGCCGGTGCGGCGGGACGAGTGCGGACGGCTCTGGCTGGAGGCCGGGACCGAGTTCGACGTACTGGAAGTGCCCGAGGCGGCGGGGCGCCGCGCCCTGCGCAGGCTGATCGGGTACGGTCAGGCGGCGCTGGCGCCCGGCCCGGTGGCCCTGTCCGAGGCGGCGGCACCGCCTGATGCCGCGAAACTTTCCGTCCCGGGCCGCGGTGACGCCGCCGTGCGACTCGCGGCGACCCCCGAGGCGGACGAGCCCGGCATCGCGCGCTGTTGCTTCTTCGTGGCCCCCGGCGCCCGCGACGACCTGCCGGAGCTGCTGGACTGGCTGGACTGGGGCGGCATCGACCTCGGACTGCGCGCGCACGGCCTCGGTGACCGGATCCCGGCTCCGACCCCGCAGCGCTGGCTGCACAACCCGCTGGCGGTCCCCCCCGAGGTGATCGCCCTGTTGGCGACGATCGCGGAGTCGTGCTCGCGATACGCCCTCACCCGCCGCGCGTTCTGAGCCGGCCGCGCCGGCCGTGGCGGTCAGCTGCCCGCCGTGACGAAGGCGTCGATGATCTTCTTGGAGACCCGGCCGCGCTCGCTGACCTCGTATCCGTTGGCCCGCGCCCACTCGCGCACGACCGCGGTGTCGACGCCTGAGGACGGGCCACGCACCGCCGTGCGCTTGGCCTTGGCCGCGGAGCCGTCCGCCCGGTGCCGGCGCCCCGCCTCGATGTACTTTTCGAAATCGGAACGCAACGCGGCCGCGTTCTTGTCGTTGAGATCGATCACGTAGTCCGTGTTGTCCAGACTGAAATGGATCGTCTGGGTGGCTTCCCCACCCGTGAGATCGTCTGTCATCACGACCACTGTCTTCTGAACCATACTTGCCTCTTTCCCGCGGAACCGACGTCGCAGACTAGACAAGCGCATTTCTGCGGTCAATTCAACTCCGCCGTGGTCATTAGCCGCTAACCCGGGGATCGCGCCCCCGCTAGAACACGCGGAGCATCCGCGTGTTGCCCAAAGTGTTCGGCTTGACGCGTTCCAGATCCAGGAACTCCGCGATACCTTCGTCGGCTGACCGCAACAGTTCCGCGGTCACCTCCGGATCGATGGGCGAGTCCTCCAGCCGCCGGAATCCGTGGCGCTCGAAGAATGCGGTTTCGAAGGTTAGGCAGAAGACGCGGCTCACCCCGAGCCAGGAAGCGGTGCCGAGCAGTTTTTCCACAATCGCGTGGCCGATACCCAGACCGCGGCAACGCGGATCGACCGCCACCGTACGCACCTCGGCCAAGTCGCGCCACATGACATGCAAGGCGCCACAACCGACGACAGAAGCATCGTTATCGCGTTCGGCGACCCAAAACTCCTGAATGTCCTCATACAGCGTCACCGTGGGCTTGTCCAGGAGAATACGGTCGGCCACGTAGACATCGATGAGGGCGCGAATCGACGGCACGTCGGCGGTGCGCGCCCGCCGGATGGTCAGATCATCCACAACGGCAGAGCATATGAGCTTCCCGTACCCGGGCAGGACCGCCGGGCGACGGTAGGCGTGTACTTGGCCAAGAGCATCGCACGCTCGCCGCTGCGCCGCCGGGTGTATATCAAACCTGGCACAGCTCTACTCGTGCGGCGATACGCGCCATTCTGTGCTCCAACGGGGGATGCGTAGGCCGCGGAACTCGGACTGCGGCATGCCGCGCCCGACCGCTGCGACTAATCCCCGAACCGACAACGCCTCCCGACGTGCTGCCAGCCGCCGCATGCCCCACCGACACGCGCACGGCCGTACCGTCCGCCGCGAACCATCGAAGCGCGCTGAGCAGTTCCGCGCCCAACCCGATGTCGACCGCGAAGTCGTCCACCCTGTATTCGGCGCCGCGCCCTACGGCGTTCTTCGCAGCCAGTGCGGCGAAACCCGGAGCGGCGAACAAAGCACGGATGCCATGGCCGAGAAGCGCGGCCGCGCGGGCACAGTCCACGGCCCGAAGCCGCCCGACGCGGCTCTGCTCCCGGCCGGCCCGTCGCCCGAGAACACGGCCGAGCACAGTGGGCGGCGCCGCGAGGGCCGAGCCGACCAGGGCCAGTCCCTGGAGCGGCAGCAGCACCCACACCAGGAAAGCCGAGGCCGCGGTGTGCATGCGCAAGTGGTGGCCGAGTTCGTGGGCGAGCACTCCGGCCAGTTCCCGGTCGCCCAGCTTGTCGAGCGCGCCGATGGTGACACACACCAGATCGCGGCCGACCGAGTGCGCATTGGCCTGTGGCGACTGCACCACCCACAGCCGGAATCGCCGACTTCTCACCCCGGCCCGGGCGCTGACGTGTCGCCAGATCCGTTCCAGGCGCTCGCGCTCGACCTGCGTCGGCCGTCGGATCGGCCACAGCAGGCGGGCCGCCGCCAACTGCGCCGGCCGCACCGCATAGCACGCGGCCGTCGCGAGCCAGAGAGCGTATGCGGTCCACAGCGGCATCCCGAACGCGCGCCGAAGCAACAGCGCGGCCGGCAGCAGGCACGCCCCGGCGACGGGCAGGAAGAGCAGCGCAGAGACCACAGACCACAGCGCCGCGCCATCCGGGCGCACGGCACCCGGCCGGCCCGCCTTTGCGACGTCCTTTCCCGCCCTGCGATGCCGGGACAGCGCGGCCACCGCGGTCGGGCGCGAAGCATCAGCGACACGTAACACCACGATCTGCACTGTGACAGTAGCGGACAGGTGGTGCACATCCACCGAAAGAGTGGTCGGCCGGGCGAAGCGGTCTCCTCCGAGGCAAGTCGAATCGGCGCACTCGGCGGCACGGCCCGGCGCCGCGGCCGGAGCCTGAGCGCTCTCTCAGAGGTCTCTCAGCCTCAGTCGAACAAGTCCGAGGAGATCGCCTGCGGATCGACGCCCGCCGCCAGCAGGGCACCGCGACACTGGTCGACGAGCGCGCCAGGTCCGACGATCACCGCGCCGCACGCGCCGGCGGCTTCGGTGGCCGCGCCGTGCGCGCGAACCGCGGCGAGTGGATCGCCGACGACCTCTTCCACCGTCAACTGCCCATGCTGCGCGGCAAGTTCACGCAGCGCGCCGGCGAGGTAGTGCGGGCCGTCGTCGGAGGCGAGCACGACTGTCAGCGGGCGCCGATCCCCCTCGGCGATCGCTTGCTGGATAAGGGCGTGGACCGGCGCAGCGCCCGTACCGTGCGCCACCGCGAGCAGCTGACAGTCGTGCTGCGGTCCGGGAAAAGCGAGTTCTCCCTCGGCTGCGGCCAGCCGCAGCCGGTCGCCGACCGCTGTCTGGTTCACCAGGACCTCGCTGACGCCGCCGGTCCCGGTCAACTGCACATGGAACTCGACCTCGCCGCCGCAAGGGCGGGTGGCGAAGGAGAAATCGCGCCAGACCCGAGGCAGCGCGGCGGTCTCCACGGAGGCGTACTGCCCGGCCGCGTACCGATACTCGCCGTTGTGCTCCTGCCCGCTGAAACGCGAGTCCGCGACGGGCTTGACCACGACCCGCACGACGCCGTCGACTAGCTTCTCGTGCGCGGTGACCTCGGCTTCCCAGTACGCCGGCCCCGACGCGTCGGCCTCCGCCGCGGCCTCCAGCATCACGGTCGCCACCAGGCCGTATCCGGCCTCCCACGCGGCCCTGGTCCGCTCGGTCCACTGCGGGCCGCAATACCGCGCGACGGCGGCCAGCAACGAGACGCCGAAGGCCTGGTAGTGCGCGGTGCGCAGGCCGAATCTGCGGTGACGCACCGCGAGCCGGCGCAGGTAGGGCAGGAATTCGTCGAGCCGGTCCAGGTCCCCCACGATCCGCTGCACGGCCTGGAACAGCCGCCGGTGCTGGGCCGCCGCCTCGCTGGAGAAATACTTTCGGTACCGCGGATTGGCCGCGAAGAAATGCTCGTAGAACCACGCGGCCGCCTCGGCGCCGTACGGCTCGATGAGCGCGAAGCTCTCCCGGATCTCGGCGATGAGATCCTCCTGCGACCACTGAGCGGCATCGGTCGCGATTGCGGTCTCGTCCCGTTCCTCACCGCTCGCGTCGAACCGCGCGTACGCGTCCTGCTTTTCCATCGATTCCACTGCTGTCACCACAGCCCTGTCACTCACCCGGGTGAGCTTACCGGGCGTGCCGGTCGCGTTTTCCCCTGACTGCGCACTTGCCGGGCCGAGGCTGTCCGGAACGGCGCTTTCAGTGCTCCGCAACCGCCGGACGGCTGAATACCTTCAACAAAAGGTAAAACGACGGCAGTACGACCGTCATGCCGACGCTCATCGCGACGAGCATCGCATCCATACTCTGCGGCGCTGCCGCGGCCTGAGCGGCGGTGTAGGCGCCTGTCATCAGATCGGGGTACTGCGCCGCCGCCCAGCCGCCGAGCACCCCTGCGACCGCGAGCCCCGCGGTGAACCGGGCCAGGACGTACTGCTCCCGCCGGAGCACAAGCAGGCTGCCGATACCGCAGAGCGCGGAAAGCGCGGCGAACGGCAGGGACCGGCCGGTGAATCTGGCCGCGACGATCGGAGCATCCCGATAGAGGAACGGCAGCATGGCGAGCGCCACGGCCCCGGCCGCGGCGCCGGCGCCCATCGCTTTGCGCCGGAACACCCGCACCAGGTGTGCTGTCTCAGGGCTCTGCGCCGCGTTGTGACAGAGGTACACCGCGGCGAGGAACGCGGTCGCGGCGACGGCCAGCACGCCGGCGGTCAGCGTCAAAGCACTGCGGAATGGTTCCAGGGGCCCGCTGCGCGGACCGAGACCGCCGGTGGCCAGTGCCGCCCCGCTGACGCCGAGCATGAACGGCGTCAGTATCGAGGCTCCGGCGAAGATCCGGCCCCACCAGCGGTCAGGCAGCGCGGCGCCATCGCCGTACGCCCGGTACACATACGCCGCTCCGCGCAGGACGATGCCGACCAGGGCCAGGCCGAGCGGCAGTTCCAGCGCGACGGCGATCGTGCCGAAAGCCGCCGGGAAAGCGCTGAAGACGCTGACGATGACGAAGATCAGCCAGACGTGGTTGGCCTCCCACACCGGGCCGAGCGAGGCCGCGATCAGCGCCCGCTGTCCGTCCGGGTCAACCGCCCGGTCAACCCCTCGGTCAGCCGCCCGGTCAACCGCCCGGTCAACCGCGCCAGGCCCGTCTGGACCGCGCCGCCTCTGCGCGCCCCGCCCGGCCGCCAGGTCCCAGAAGCCACCGCCGAAGTCGGCCCCGGCCAGCAGCGCGTACGCGAGCAGGCTGAGCACGATGACGATCAGCATCGCGTCCACGGAGGTCATCGCGCGACCTCCGCGGCGGGCACGGGTTCGCTGCCGACCGGGAGCACAGCCGCCGGCACCACCGCGGTCAACTCGGGCGGTGCGCCGCCGGCGAGCCTGCGCAGGATGAGGACGAGCGCGGCGGCGAGGCCGAGATAGATCAGGACCGTGACGCCCAGCGCCCAGCCCAGCCCGCCGCTCTTCGTCGCGGCGTCGGCCACCAGCATCCGCTGGTACACGATCCACGGCTGCCGCCCACCCTCGCTCACCTCCCAACCGGCCAGCATCGCGACCATCGTGGCCGGGCCGCAGAACGCGGCGGCCCAGAGCCAGGGCCGGGTGTGCGCGATCCGCGGCTCGATGCCCCTGCGTCGCCGGCGCCACCAGCGCCACCCGCCCCAGACCGCGATGAGGAGGATCGCCGTGCCGAGCCCCACCATCGAATCGAAGGCCGGGTGCACCACGGCGGTCATCGGCTGCCGGTCCGCCGCGGTCCGGTCCAAGCCGGGGACCACCGCACCGGGCCTGAAGTCCAGCAGCAGGGACAGTCCGTCCGGGATCGGGACGCCGCCCACGATCCGGTGCGTCTGATCGTTGTAGAACCCGCCGACGGTCAGCGGCACATGCCCGCCGGTGGTGTAGTGCCCTTCCATCGCCGCCAGCTTGGCGGGCTGGGTGGCCGCGACGTCGCGGGCGGCGAAGTCGCCGATGAGCAACTGGAGCGGCGCGAGGCCGAGGACGACGGCCATGCCAAGATTCAGCCCCCTGCGATGGTAGTCGTCGCGGCGGCCGCGCAGCATTCCGGCGGCGTAGACGGCGGCGACCGCGCCGCCGGTACACATGAGCGCGGCGACGAACATGTGCGAGACCTCGGTCCACGAGGTCGGGCTCGAGAACACGGCCCACGGGTCCGCGGTGATCCTTCCGCGCGAGACCCCGAGTCCCACCGGGTGGTTCATCCAGGCGTTCGCCATCACCACGAACAGGGTGGAGAGCGTGCCGGAGATCGCGATGGGCCACAGCGTGAGCCAGTGCGCGCGACGCGACAGGCGCTTCCAGCCGTAGAGGTAGAGGCCCATGAAGATCGCCTCGGTGAAGAAGGCGAAGGCCTCAAGGGTGAACAGAAGGCCGATGGCACCGCCGTAGGTGGACATGAAGGTCGGCCACAGCAGGCCGAACTCGAAGGAGAGCACGGTGCCGGATACAGCGCCGATGGCGAACAGCACCGCCATGACGCGCGCCCACTTGCGGGTCAGCGCGTACCAGACCGGGTCGCCGGTCTTCAGCCAGCGCCGCTGCGCGTATAACAGCAGCCACGGCAGACCGACCCCGAACACGGCGAACACGATGTGGAAAGACAAGGACAGCGCGGTCTCTACCCGCGCCACGACGAGCCCGGACAATGGTCGGTTTCCCCTCGCTGGCCGCGCGGCCCCGCGCCGCGGCAGAAACTCTCCGTGCAGAACCACACGCAGAACTTCTACATGCCGTAGAAGTTCTTTCCGATTAGAGTAGACCGCATGGCGAGGCTCGGCGAACTCGAACGCGCGGTCATGGACGTGCTGTGGAACACACCCGATCCGGTGGCGGCCACCCGGATCGTGGAAGAGCTCGCGCGCGAGCACTCCCCGGCCATCACCACGATCCTCACGGTGCTCGACCGGCTCGGCCGTAAGGGTTTCGTCACCCGGGAGCGGCACGGGCGCGCGTACCGGTACTGCGCGACGACGAGCCGCGCCGAGCTGATCGCCGGCACGATGCTGGAGGCGCTCGGCACCACCAGCGATCGCCGCTCGGCTCTCGTGCACTTCGCCGGCTCCGTGTCGCAGGAGGAGAAGGCGCTGCTGCGCGAACTGCTTGAGGACACCCCGGCCAACCCGTCGAACGCTTGAGCGCGGCGGCCGCGATGTGGCTGCTGATCGCCGCGGCGGTGTGCGCGCTCGTCGCGGTGCTACTGGCCTGGCCGGTGCCAGACGCCTTGTGCGCCGCGCGGTGGCCCCGGCGCTCGCCGCGTGCCGCGATCGTGCTCTGGCAGTTGGTCGGCCTCGCCGGCGGGTTGAGCGCGGTGGGCGCGCTGCTGCTGGTCGGCTTCGCCCCGCTGCCGCGGGCCTGGGCCGGGGTGGACCTGGTCGCGCTGGTGCTGGCCGCGCTGCTGTTCTCGTGGCTGCTCGGCGTGCTGGCCACCTCCGCGCTGCGGATCGAGCGGGATCTGCGCAGGCAGCGCGCCGTGGTGGACCTGCTGGGCCGGGCCGAGGCGGACGGGGTGCGGGTGCTGGAGCATCCCGAGCCACTGGCCTACTGCCTGCCCGGCCCGCAGCCGCGCATCGTGATCACCGACGGTGTGCTGGCGGCGCTGCCGCCGGACGAACTGGCCGCGGTGCTCGCGCACGAACGCGCGCACGCGAAAGGCCGGCACGAGCTGGTGATCCAGCCCTTCGTGGCCTGGCAGTCCGCGCTGCCCTTTCTCGCCCCGGCCCGGCGGGCCACCGCGGCCGTCGCCGAACTGGTCGAGATGCTGGCGGACGACGCGGCGGCCGAGGCGACCAGCAGGCTGACCGTGGCGCGGGCGCTGGCGCGGGTCGGCTCGGGGCGCCCGCCGGGCGCGGGGACCACCGGACGGCTCGACGCGGCCGGTTGCGCGCCGGCCCCCGCCTCGGTGCTCGCGCGGGTGCGCCGACTGACCTGATCAGTCCTCGCGGATGCGCGGGTCAGCGTCCTGCGCGGCCTGCTCGCGCTGCCTCGCGGCCTCGCGGCGCTGCGGATTCTGCGCGCGAAGGATGGTCACCACGACCGCGATGAACAGCACGGCCACGACCACCGGCGGTATCAGGGATTCGAGATCCTTGAGCACTTCTCGCCTCGCCTCCACATCCTGATCCGGCGCAGTTCGCCGACTTACTGTCACCGCGCCATCCGAGCCGCCACCCCCACTGTGCCACGTGGGGCGCCGCGGCTACCCGCCGGGGCGCACCAGCGGGAACAGAATGGTCTCGCGGATGTTCTTGCCGGTCAGCATCATGATCAGCCGGTCCATGCCCATGCCCATCCCGCCGGTCGGCGGCATCGCGTACTCCAGCGCGCGCAGGAAGTCCTCGTCCAGCTGCATGGCCTCCAAGTCGCCGCCGGCCGCCAGCAGCGACTGCGCCGTGAACCGCTCGCGCTGGTCGATCGGGTCGATCAACTCGGAGAACGCGGTTGCCCGCTCGGTTCCCAGGATCACCAGGTCCCACTTCTCGGCCACGCCCGGAACCGACCGGTGCTTGCGGGCCAGCGGCGAGACCTCGGTCGGATAGTCCATCAGGAACGTCGGAGCGACCGTGTCCTCCTCCAACAGCCGCTCGATCATCTCCAGCATGATCTGCCCGTGGCCCCAGTTCGCCTCGTACGGCACGTCCGCCTTGTCCGCCAGTTCGCGCAGCCGCTGCACCGAGGTCTGCGGCGTGACCTCCTCGCCGAGACGCTGCGAGACACCCGGATACACCGAGACCTCCTGCCACGGTTCGGCGAGATCGATCTCCCGCTCCACACCGTGCGCGTCGAGCCCGCGGATGACCGTGCTGCCGTTCACCGCCAGCGCCGCGTTCAGGATCAGCCGCCGGGTCAGCTCCGCCTGCGTACGGTAGTCGCCGTACGCCTCGTAGCACTCGATCGTGGTGAACTCGGGGTTGTGCGTGGCGTCCGCGCCCTCGTTGCGGAACAGGCGCCCGATCTCGAACACCCGCTCCGCGCCGCCGACGATGAGGCGCTTGAGATACAGCTCGGTGGCGATCCGTAGGTAGAGATCCATGTCGTAGGCGTTGATGTGCGTCTCGAACGGCCGTGCGTTCGCCCCGCCGTGCACGGTCTGCAGCACCGGGGTCTCCACCTCGATGTAGCCCTCGGCGTGCATCGTGTCGCGGATCGAGCGGATCATCGCGGAGCGCTTGCGCAGCATCGAGCGCGCGTCCGCGTTCACGATCAGATCGACGTACCGCTGCCGCACCCGCGCCTCCGGGTCCGAGAGGCCCTTGTGCTTGTCCGGCAGCGGCCGCAGGCACTTGGAGGTGACCTGCCAGGAGTCGACCAGGATCGAGAGCTCACCGCGCCGCGAGGTGATCACTTCGCCGGTGGCCCCGACGTGATCGCCCAGGTCCACGTCCGCCTTCCAGTCCGCGAGCGACTGCTCGCCGACCCGGCCCTGCGAGACCATCAACTGGATCTCCGCCTCACCCTCGCGGATCGTGGCGAAGCACAGCTTGCCGCCGGTTCGCGAGAGCAGAACGCGCCCCGTGATCGAGACCGTCTCGCCCGTGGCGGCATCCGGCTCAAGAGCCTGGAACTTCTCCCGCACCTCGGCGATCGTGCCGGTACGCGGATAGCCGACCGGATACGGATCCACCCCGCGCGCCTTGATCCGATCCAGCTTCTCGCGCCGCACCCGCATCTGCTCGGGTTCCTCGGACGACTGGCTGCTGGTGGTCGGCTCGTCACTCATGTGGACAAGGATAAGGGGCCGCCGGAGACGCTTCTCGCCGCGTGGCGGCCCGCCGCGAGCCGGCGCCGGTCAGGTCGTGCCGATGTTGCGTTCGTAGACCAGGCGCAGGCCGATCAGCGTGAGCCAGGGCTCGTGCGCGTCGATGACCTCGGCCTCCTCCAGCACCAGCGGTGCCAGGCCGCCGGTGGCCACCACCGTGACGTCGTTCGGATCGTCGGCCAGTTCGTCCGCCATCCGATTGACCACGCCGTCGATCTGCCCGGCGAAGCCGTACAGGATGCCGGCCTGCATGCACTCGACCGTGTTCTTGCCGATCACCGAGCGCGGCCGGGCCAGCTCGATCTTGCGCAGCTGCGCGCCGCGGGCGCCGAGCGCGTCCACCGAGATCTGGATCCCGGGGGCGATCGCCCCGCCGATCCACTCGCCGCGCGCCGAGATCGCGTCGAACGAGGTCGCGGTGCCCAGGTCCACCACGATGCACGGCGCGCCGTACAGGTGCACCGCCGCGAGCGCGTTGATGATCCGGTCGGTGCCGACCTCTTTCGGATTGTCCACCAGCACCGGCATGCCCGTCTTGACGCCCGGCTCGACCACCAGCGAGGGTATGTCGCCGTAGTAGCGGCGGATCATGTCCCGCATCTCCTGAAGCACGGACGGCACGGTGGAACACAACGCGATCCCGTCCACGCCGCCGACGCCGACCAGCGGGTGGTTGTGCATCAGGCCCTGCAACAGCACGGCGTGCTCGTCGGCGGTGCGCTGGGGATCGGTGGACACGCGCCAGTGCTCGACGATCTCCTCGCCTTCGAACAGGCCGAGCACCGTCTGGGAGTTTCCGATGTCGATCGTGAGCAGCATGGCGGGGGCTCCGGTGGGGGAAGCGCCGTGAGGTTTCGGCAGGGGTCGTATTCAGC
>NZ_JAGSXH010000093.1 GCF_018283645.1 Actinocrinis puniceicyclus
GCACCGATGGTGCCGCGCCCCGCCGCCGTATCGCTCACTGCGCGTCCGCCAGGACCACCAGGTTCGCCAGGCTGGTCGCGTCGCGCATCTCCTTGTCCCCGACCAGGTACGAGGCGCCGCGCGCGATGTGCCAGCGCAACTGGCCTTGCAGCGTGCCTTCGTCCAGGGGCATCCCGAGCTGGTGGCAGTGCATCTTCAGCAGCCACCAGTACAGGTCCCCGCCGGCGCCGCTGAACACCTTCCACGCGATTTCCACCGCGGTGTCCTGCGCAGGGGGACTGGTCGGCGCGCTCGGCTCGGCCAGCGACCGGCACAGCGCCCACCGGCACAGCACGTTGGAGTTGACGATGCCAGTGCGCCGTTTGAGCGTGGTGAGGTTGTCGCGCACGTCCGAGCCCAGGCGCACCATCTCCGGCGGCGGGACCACGCTAGCCAGCGGGGTGGTCTTCGCTGACTTCGTGCTGCGAGTGCTCACCGCTGCGTCTCCTCGTCCTGGTCGTCGTCCTCGTAGTCCGGGTCCGCGGGCTGAGCTTCGAAGTAGCCCTCGGTGACCAGCGTTGTGCGCAGGGACGGATCATGCTCCAGCTTGATCATGTGGCTGATCGAGCCGCCGAGCTTACCCAGCACCTGAGGGGTGATCTCCGTGTCGGTGGACAGCACGATTACCTGGTGGCTGGCGTGCGGCAGATACCGTTGAATCAACCGTTTGCGGTGGTCCTGATCCAGACGGCCGAGAGGGGTGTCGATGACCACTGGCAGCATCCGCCCCGAAGCGCGAGCGAGCCCGGCCAGCAGAGAGACCGCCAGCAGCTGGCGTTCCCCGGCGGACAGGCTGCGCGGGCGCACCAGCCGGCCATTGTGGGTGAGCAATTCCACCGCACAGGTCACCGGGTCGATCTTGACCTCGCTGATCAGATTGTCCTTGCGCATCAGGGACCGTAGAGAATCCAGGACGAGCGCCTGGATGCGCTGGACATGCCGCTCGGTGGCGGCGGCCCGCAGCTTGGCGAGCGTCTCACGGGTGCGGGCGGCGTGCTGGACGATCCGCAGTGCCTCCTCGGATTCCAGCAGTGTCTTGTTGGCCTCTTTCAGCTCATTCTCGACGCTGCGCTCCGCACGCTGGCGGTTGGTAGTCGCCTCTTGCAGGTCGCGTCGCGCCGACTCCAAGCTGGTCTGTGCGTGAGCCAAGACGACGGTGGCCTCTTGGTGAGCGTGGAGGGTCTCCGCAACCGCGTCGTGCGCCGGGATCGCGGCGACCGCGCGCTCCGCGTCATCCAGCGCACTCTGCGCCGCGGCCAGGTTCTCCACGCACGCCTTGAGGTGGGCGCGCTCCTCGGCCAGGTCTCCGGCAGCAAGCCGCTCGCCGAACGCGAGGAGCTGCGGATTGGTGCCTAGAAGATCGGGCACCCCGTCGCCGCACTTGCGGTGCTCGACGTCCTGGGTCAAGAACTCGGCGACAGCTTGCTGGACGTTGGCTGTGGCCCGCTGCCCGCGCAGCAGATCGAGCAGTTGCGTGTCGCGGTCGGCGAGCAGCGCGGCGAGATTCTGGTTATCGGCCTGGCGTTGTTCCGCGGCACCCTGCGTCAGAACGCGCTCGAGCAGGGGACCAACCAGCAGGAGTGGTCCGATCCCAGCGAGCGCATCGATCAGGGCCTTGTGCTCTGCGCTCCTCTTGGCCGCTGCCTCCCGCAGGCGGTCGCGCAATTCTTCGCTGGCCTGATAGCGCTGGCCGCCTTCCCGCGTGAGTTGCTCCGTGGCCTTGTCCGCCGCGCGCTTAGCTTGCAAGTACGCGGCGTCGGCTTCGTCCAGGACGTGCCGGGCGTCTTCTTCGGCGCGCTTAGTGCGCGCCAGCAGGCCTTGTTGCGAGCGCAGGAACTCGGTCTCTGCCTCGCCGGTGGCGGCCTCCTGGCGCTTGCGCCGCTCAAGGACCGAGAGATCTTCCTGGAGCCGATCGACCAGATCCAGCCCGAGCAGCCCGCCGATCGCGGTTCGCACCAGTTCCCCAGCGACTTCCAGGTCGGCAAACGCTTCGATCTGCTCGCCGTCGAAGAAGAACAGGTTCGCCACCCCGCGCGGGGCGAGGGTCTCGACGTACTCGGCCCACCCCTCGGTCAGCACGGTATCCGGCATCCCGTCGCGCAACACAGTCACCGTCTCGCGGATACGATCCGGTCCGCTCGACCAGCTGCGCAGGATACGAAAGGAGCGCCATGCCCCGTCGTGCACCGCGCGAAACGCCAGCTCAACACGAGCGCCTTGATTCTGGTCCACGTCATGGTTGATCAGGTGCCGCAGGTAACTGTCATACGTGCGCGCCCGGCGCGCGCTTCCAGGGGTGTGCCCGCCGTAGAGGGCGAGCAGCAGCGCCTCGAGCACGGTGGTCTTGCCCGCCCCGTTTAGGCCGCCGAACAGCACCACCGGACGCTCGGGGGAGCGAGGGGCCAGCGGGATACGCTGCGTGCCTTTGAACGGGCCCACATCGGTCAGGACCAGCTCATCGAAAATCATCGGGTGCCTGGTTCAAGGTCGTGGGTGTCGAACAGTGTCAGGGCGTCGTCACGGTCCGCGACGGGTTGGACGTACCCGCTGGCGATCTCCTGCGGGGAGACTCCGCTGCTATTCGCCGCGGTCAGGTCACGGCGCCGGTGGGCGTAGGCGATGGCGTCGTCCTCGTCTGCGTAGAACCCTCGGGTGATCGCCTTCTCAAGATCCGGGAACAACTTGGCGCGGCGCAGCTGGTTGCGGTGACGCCGCTCGATGTCCAGCAGGTTGCGCACGGTTTCGAAGTGCAGCCGGTCCTCGCCGCAGATCTCGGCGAGCAGCTCGATCTCTACCGCGCCCAACGGCAGCGCCTCATCCAGCGGGCGGCCCGGATACTCGCGCCCGGTGATTTCCTTGTAGACCTTTGGCAGCACATCTTCGAACTCGTGCTTGTCTATCACCCAGATCCGGCGGATCTCCTCAAGCTCCGCCAGGCTGATCAGCTCGATACTGCTGACCTCGGGTGGCCCTGCGAACCGGACGTGCTCCTGTGCCGCGAGCAGTTGGCGAAGCCAGTCGGTGCGCGCCTTCTGCGTGTAGGGGCCAGGGATGGGGCGGTCGTGGAAGAGCTGGACCGAGCCGTTCATGCGGCGGAAGTCGCGCAGCGGACGGTCGTCGGCCACATCCAGGGCGTTGCGCAGGTCCAGCAGCGGGAGCATCCACTCCTTCTCCGCGTCATTGGTGATCATTGCGGTCATGGACTTGTCCTGCTCGACCAGGGTGCACGTCCAGCAGCCGAACCGACTGTCTCCGCAGCTGGGGGTGGAGGTGTCCACTACCAGCGGACACTCGGAGTCCGCGCTGGCGCCCTGGTACATGGTCAGCAGGTCCTTGTTGGAGTACCCCCACGGGTTGGAGAACTGCATCAGGTACATCCACACCTCGTCCGAGCTCCACGCCTCGATCGGGGAGTAGACCAGGGAGTTGGGCAGTTTCGCGTTCGGTGAGAGGCGCTCGCGTACCCGCTTGGCTTCCAGCGCGGTCATCACCTTCGAGCGCGCCGCAGATTCCGCCTTGCGGGTGCCCAGCACCAGGATCGCCTCACCGTGCTGACGTACCATCCGGCGGATGAACGAGTTCGACGGATTGATCTTCAGGCGCTCGGTGCACCAGCGGAACTTCGGGCGCGGCGCGGGATAGCCCTTGCCGATCAGATTGACCCAGAACGTGTCGGTGATCTCCGGGGTCAGCTTGTGCGGCGTGAGCGGCAGCCTGAGCTTCTCGGCCTTCGCCCGCATCACCTCAAGACTGCGGTTCACCCACGCCGCCACCACCGGGTTCTCCACCATCGTGTCGGTGGAGATCACATGGACTGGCTTGGTGCGCTCTTCGGGTGGCAAGGACACCAAAGCCTGCCACACTAGTTGCAGAGTGGCGGTGGAGTCCTTGCCCCCGGAGTACCCGACCACCCAGGGGATCGCGTCAGCCTGATACAACTGCGCGATCTCCGCGACTACGGTGCGCACGGTGTCGCCCAGCCCGACCTCGCCGAACGGCTTGGCCCGCCGGGTGGGCGTGGGAATCACAGGCAGGAGTGTGTTCACGTGCGCCGCTCCTTGCGATAGGCGTCTTCGGCTCGTTGCTCGTCGGGTTCGAGCGCCATGCCCAGGTGCGCGCGGATCGCGGCAGTGGTCAGCATGACGTTTGAGGTGGCCTTGCTGACGCGCCCGCCGACGATCGCGCGTCCCTCCCACAAGCGTGAGTTGGTCCGGGACCAGTCCAACGAGCCGAGCTTGTCAATATCTATGGCCCAACTGGCAGGATCGGGGTTCTCGCGTAGCAGTCTGTTGCCGATGCGGCCCAGAGCGGTGAGCACAATGCCGTGGGAGTGGATGAAGTCGCTGCGCACGTCGGGGGAACGCATCTGACGGTGGCGCACTTCCCGCCACTCCGGAAACTGGCTGTCGATACGCTCCCAGAACGCCAAGGCGAGCTCAGTCATACGCGCGTGATCCAACGTGCCCACCCCCTTGAACAGCTCCTCGTGCGCGCCGTGGATCGCGGAGAGCGTGAACAGCCGACGCGATGCCTTTGGCAGCGAGGTGGCCTCCATCTCAACGAATGTGCGGAACACCGGCGACTTGGAGACGACCTCGCGGGTGACGGCGGCCAGCGGATCGCGATGATCGTAGAGCACCCCCAGGGACTTGGAGGCGCGCACGGCGTGCCGGTTGAGGTCCGCGAACATCTGCTGGCAGCGGTCTAGTCCCTTGTCGATGAAGAACACCACCGCTATGGTCTCGTCGCCCAGCGCGGGGTTCGACTTGAGCACCTGCTCGATCGCGGCGCGCCGGTGTTGCCCGTCGTTGATGATGAAGCGCCCGTCCATCGGCACCCGCAGCACCCCGTTGACCGCCCCGTGTTCGGCCCCGCCGTAGGGCGAGAAGGTCACCTGGGCATCCACGGACGCTGTGATCGCCGAGAACGTGTACGAGGTTGGATTGTCCTCGATATAGCGGACCATCTCCGGGACGCGCCCCTTGTTCAAGGTACGCTGTGCACGCAGCTCCACCGGAAGATCATCGTCGACCCAGACGAAGAGCTTCGGCAGGAGCTTGAGCGGACACATCGACACAAAAAAGACACGCCCGGCCTGAACACCGCGAATCGCCGGGAAAGCGTACTCGTAGGTCGCCATCCCCGTGACGGCGGGAACGTCTTCCTCAGGTGCCTCCGCGTCCGGGATTTGACGTTTGCGTGGCATTCTTGTTGACGTATCTGGCACGGTGTTACGTTATTTGTTGACGTAAGAATCGTCAACCGACACGCTCGGGAGACGGTGTTCGTTAACCCCATACCGTGACCGTACCGGCGGGGTATGACAGGAACGGCGGCGAGGGAGCGGTATGACGATCTATCTGGACCACAACGCCACTACACCGGTGGACAAGCGCGTCGCGGACGAGATCATGCACCACTTCCTCGAGGAATACGGCAACGCCGGCAGCCGCACACACGAGCACGGTCAAAACGCCGCCCGCGTCGTCAATCAGGCTCGGGCCACGATCGCCGCGACGCTCGACGCGCGCGACGACGAGGTCATCTTCACCTCCGGCGCCACCGAAGCCGACAACATCGCCTTACTCGGGCTTGGCCCCGAGGGCCAGCGCACTGGCCGCCGTCATATCGTGTCCACCGCCATCGAACACAAGGCCGTACTCGAGCCGCTCCAGCGCCTGGCCGACTCAGGGTTCGAGGTCGAGTTGATCCGCCTTGGAGTCAGCGGGCGCGTCGCCGCCGAAGACGTCCTAGCTGCTGTGCGCGCCGATACCCTCCTGGTCTCCGTGATGGCCGCCAATAACGAGACTGGCGTCATCCAGCCCCTCGAGCAGATCAGCGAAGGTTTGGGCGGGCACGACGCCTACCTGCACGTCGACGCCGCCCAGACCTACGGCAAGAAGAATGAGCCGCTGCGCGACCACCGCGTTGACCTAATCTCCCTGTCCGCACACAAGGTCTTCGGCCCCAAGGGCGTTGGCGCACTGATCGCCCGCCGCCGCGGCTACCGCCGCCCCCCGCTCACACCCCTGACCGTCGGCGGCGGACAGGAACGCGGCCTGCGCCCCGGCACCCTGCCCGTCCCCCTGATCGCCGGCTTTGCCCTCGCCGCCGAACTCGCTGACAAGGAACACCCCGAGCGCCTGGCAGCATGTCAGGCCTATCGCGACGAAGTCCTCGCCGGACTTGCCCCACTGAGCCCGCTCGTACACGGCGACCAGGACTACTGCCTGCCGCACGTCCTGAACATCTCTCTGCCCGGCCTCGACTCCGAGGCCGTCATGGTCGCCTGGCGCGGGCTGATCGAAGTGTCCAACGGCTCCGCCTGCACCTCGGCGTCATACGAACCCAGCCATGTCCTGGCCGCCATGGACGTACCCGAGGAGCAGATCCTCGGCGCTCTGCGTCTGTCCTGGTCCCACCTGACCCCACCTGCCGACTGGGCTGATGCCGTCGCCCGCGTGCGCGCACTGGTCTAGGTCGGTCTTGACGCGCTGACCGCCGGACTCGCCGCGCCGTCGACACCCATGGCGGCCATCGGCGTTGGGGAAAGCGGAAGCCTGGGGTCAAGATCGTCTGTTCGCCCAGGTCAGGTTGCGCGGGGCCCAGCCCGCGTGTCCGTGATCGTGTTCGGCGTGCCCGCCCAACAGCTCATGAAGGGCTAAGGCTATCGCCGGTGCCATCTCCTATGAGGCGTTCGCGGCAATGAACCACCGCTGAGTGACCACCAACGGGAGCTCGATGGCGAATCGTCGCTTCGACTCCTAGACTGAAGTCTCCTGTTCTTGCCGGGGCTGACCGAATGGCGGCTTGGGCCAAAGAGTGAACAGGCACAACTAAATGGGGTTCGGCGCACTGCCGGGCACCCAGGAAGGCGGCTTGTAGTGGCCGGCTTTTTCACCGACGTGCGCATCGAGACGATGCGCGGCCTTTATACGGATCTGGCGGGCAACCGGATCGGACCCGAGGATCGCGAGGCATACGAAGCCGCGCTCGATCTGACTCTGAATGAGGGCCGCCAAGCGCAGTCCGTCGCTTATCTGAGGCGCAATGTTTTGCGCAATGCCCGCTTCACCGCGATCCGGGCTGCTCAGAACGCGCAGTTGGCGGCAGCTCAGCGCCCGTTGGCGGACGCGGCCCGTCGGCGTGTGACATGGCGCAATGACGTCGGCACCGTCCAGGCGGACCGCGTGGATTGGGAAACCCCTGAGGACCATGCGATCGCAGCCGAGATGCTCCGGGAGTTGCGCACCGCGGCTCTGGGGCTCGGAGCGCACGGTCAGGCGTGCTTCGACGCACTGCTCGACGGCATGACCGCGGCGGAGACCGCAGCCCAGACACAGGTATCCATCAGTACCGTCGAGCGGTGCTGGCGGGCACTGCGCGCACATGCGCGCGTGATCCTCACGGTCCCCGAGTGAACGACGCATCGCCCACGGACCGTGCTCCTTTCGCCCGTCCTCCCTAAGCACGTACGGCGCAGTGCCTCGCGGCTTTGCCGCAGCGATCGCACGCACAACGTATGAAGGGGCGCCACATCAGCCGCGCCAAGCCTCGCTGACTCCTCGCGCCACACACGCACGCGCTCGCGACCGACCAGGCGCCGTACCAGCGGCGCCGTCGGTCGCGTAACGCGAGCGTGAGGTATCCACCTCGGCGGCGCGCCGCCCCTGACTTGCGAATCACGGCCTGAGCTCGCAGCGACCTTACCCGGACCTACAAGAGTTCAGCTCACGCATCACCAATTCGAACCCCCGCTTCACACTCCGGAGATCACTGTGAACGACGACAACCGCTCCTCTGCCCTCGACAACCCCTTCACCGCCCAGCCCATCGTGCGCCTAGACGCCGACGCGCCGGACGCCGAGCCGATCCCGATCATGCTGGCCGGTCAGGCGCTGCTCAGCCTGCGCGACTCCGGCTACACGATCGCCGCGGCGCTCGGTGAAGTGATCGACAACAGCATCGAGGCGAATGCAAACCACATCCGTTTGCTGCTGCGCGAGATCACAATCCGAGGCAAGCGCAAGGCCGTCGACCGCATCGTCGTGGTCGACGACGGAGACGGCATGGACGACGCTGTCCTGCACCGCTACCTCCAGTTGGGCTTCTCGACGCGCTATGGGTCGACGACCACCATCGGTAAGTTCGGTGTCGGGGCGAAGCTCGCCGCGCTCAATTTCGGCAAGAAGGTCGACGTGTGGACCCGCACCCGGGGCAACGCCGACATCCGGCATGTCTCCTTCGACCTTGACGTAGCACTGGACATGGAGTACAGCGGACAACCCGTGGTGATCGCGCCGCCCGACAACGAAGCTCTCCCAGACGATCTGGGCGACGTGTTTCCGACCGGCTCGGGAACAGTGGTCGTGTGGTCCAATATCGACCGGCTCGCCGACGGCACCGGCACGCACGCCCCAGGCAACCTGCGCCAGGAGATCGAGAAGGAACTCGCACGAATCTTCCGCGAGTTCATCTGTGGGGGTATCACGATCTCCGTCAACGAGAACGCACTACTCGCCCACGACCCGACCTACGTGCGAGAAGGCACCTGGGCGGACCACGTGCTGTCAGAGGAACCCGACCCGGCGGCCAGGCAGCCCTCAGCCAAGCTGCAGCTTCGCCACTTCGCGCCTCAGGTCTTCTTCGACGGACCCGTTACGGTTGCCGGGAGCAAGGTCCGCGTGATCGTCACTCTCGCCCCACGAGAGGTGCGGCGCCGCCGTGGATTGGGCGGAGACGATCTTGCGAGAAGGCTGCGGGTGCCTGACAACCTGGGCCAGATCAGCTTCATGCGACTCGGCCGCGAAATCTCCTACGCCAACGTTCCCAAGATCTTCGGATCTGCAGTTGAGGACCGAGATCGCTTCATCGGGATCGAGGTGCACTTCACTCCGGAGTTGGACTCGATGATGGGGGTGCGTAACGTCAAGCGCGGCGCCGAACCCTCAGACGACTTCCGAGTCGCGCTACGAGCCGTCCTCCAACAGTGGATCCCTGAGGCTCGTAAGGAGGTCCAGGAGTGGTGGGGCGAAGCCTCCCGGAACACAGGGGAAAGCGGCGCTGAGCACGCTGAGATCAACAAGGCTCTGGCTGCCGCGAACGTGACCATGCCCAAGAGCCGAGTGGCCACCGAAACCTCCGAGAAGGAAGCCGACGAGGCGCTGGAGGACCTGGCCACTGACGTGGGCAAGACGACTTCAGAAGAGAAGAAGGCGTACGTCAAGAAGGTCAAGCAGTACCCCTTCGTCCTCGAGTCGGTCGACTTCCCGGGCACCAACCTGTTCGAGATCATGCACACGAGCAAGCAGACGATCATCCGGCTCAACACCCGGCACCGCTTCTACCGGGAGATGTACGCACCCCTGACCGCCCTGGCCCGAGAAGGCGCGGTTACCAAGGACGCGGATCCGGCGGCGGTAGCGCGCCGGGCGGTCGAGGCGGTCACGCTCCTGCTGGTTGCGTACGCGAAGGCGGAGTCCATGAACGAGCAGCCCAACGACACATACGGTGAACTGCGCCAGTGGTGGGGCAACTTCACCGATAAGTTCATGTCGAAGATCAAAGACGTACTCGACTAGGCTAGCGCTATCACGGGGTCGCCCACCGGTGCGCGGCAGCCCTAGATCGGGCCGACGAAACCCCAACTGATCATATGGAACCCGCCCTGGGCGTGATGGGAACTCCATCACGCCCGGGCGGTCGGCTCTGTGCGGCGCACGAGCCGGTGGCCGCGCAACTGTCGGCCGCAACGCTCCAGTTCGCGTTCCCATCCCTGTTCCGTACCGATCAGGCTCGGGTTCTCATAAAGCCCTGCCCTGACTTCCGCTGCGGTGAGGCGTCGGTAGCGGTCGGCGACAGGGTCGTCCGGGCTGAGGAACTCGTGCTTACGGTGAAGCAGTGGGCGGTTGGCCCTAGCTGCATAAGAGAAGTAGGACGCCTCGAGTGTCTTCAAATCGACGACATAGGACGAGGCAAGGCGGGGGTGCGGGTCGGTGTCGAACTCTGGATAGCCCAGATAGCTCACCGCGCGGCCCTGGTGGTGCAACTTGATCAGATCCCACGTGCCGGGGCGGCCAGCGGCAATCGCGGCGCAGTGTTCATAGAGCAGCAGGACAACAGGGAGCTGGTCGACCGCGCGACGGTGAACATAGAGCGCGGTCGGGGTGAGCTTACCGACGGGCGAGCCGTTCATTGCGGCGCGCAGATAGGTGTCGTCACGCAGCTTGAACAACAGCCGGTCGGCCCGGCGGCAGGCTTCCTTGTACGAGGTAAAGAACGCGCGGATGTCCGCTTGGACGGCGAGCGGCAGGTTCACGAGCGGGCCTCGGCCGTTGAACAATTCGACGCCCAGGAAGAGCAGTGTGTTCAAGGTGCTGCGGCGTGCGCCAGCCTTGATCTTGGCGGGGTCCGCAGCCTTCTCGGCGAGTCGCCGCAACTCGCTTGAGCCGAGATGGGCGAGGTGCGCGGCAAGGTCGCCGGGCAATTCCTCCAAGCGGGGCAAGCGTCCGCGCTGTTCGAGGCGTTCGACGATAGCCGCTAGGGCGGTGGCAGCATCCTTGGATTCCAGCCATCCGCTGTCGGGGATGATGCGCCTGGCCAGGAAGGTGAGGTGGTCGTGTTCGTTACGGAAGGCGTAGACGATGCCAGGCGCCGCAGATACGCATCGTGCTCCAGTTGTCTCGCGTACGAAGTCCCGCAGTTCCCCCGTGCCGTAGAGGTGCTGGAAGGTCTTGTGCGAAGTCAGGACGCCGTCGCTGAGTGCCTCGCCTCTCACCCGGGTGCGCTCCCAGGCCAGGCGGGTGGAGACGACCAGGACGCCGGTCGTCAGGCTCCACGCGTGTTCCAGGGTCCTGCGCCGCTCGGCAGGGTCCTCTACGACGTTGAGGACGTAGGTGAGCAGCACTACCTGAGAGGGACGAAGCACGGTATCGGGGGTGTAGAAGGGATCCCAGCCTTCGATGTCGAAGCGCATATGCCGCAGGGCACGCACATCGTCACCGCGTCCACACCCGTAGTCGAGGGCCCGCGCGCCCGGCGTCAGCTGCTGGTCGAGCAGAGCTTGGCGGACCGGTACGGACAACGTGTTGCGGGCGATCGCGGTCAGGCGCCTGTCGCTGCTCCACTCGGGCATGGTCCTGCTCCCTTCTGGCCGGCGGGTTAGCGCGCGTGGCGGCGTGACGCGTTCCGGTAAGCGGAAGTTGACCCAGTGTGGCGGATAACTGAGTGCTTCGGGACGATATCCGCCGGAAGTTCCAGCGGCAGAAGGTCGAGTTGGTCCGCACGTATCGACGGCCATGAAGATCTCGAGTTGGGCAGCCGTGTGATGTGGGGCCTAGTGGACACCGGAAGTTCAGATGGGTGGCTACCAAAGTCTGGGTGGACGGGCGTGCAGTCCCCGGTGTGTAGTCAACTCAACGGGCCACCCCCTTGCCGGCCATGGCCCGGGCCAGGCGGTGGTCGCCGCTGGCGAGTACCAGGTGTGCGCGGTGTAGAGGTCGGTCGACGGCTGCGGTGGTCTTGAGCTTTAGACACTGCGTACCCATCTCTGAAACGCTAGAATATCATCGAATATTGCGATAGTGGGGCCCGGGGGTGGCTGACGTGGGCATCGAGCTGCCGGGCGAGGTGGCGTGGTTCCTCAACCTGATCGGCGTGCCGTGGCCGAATGTGGACGAGGACCAGGTACGCGTGTTCGCGCAGCACGTGCGCACCTTCGCGGAGAGCATCGACGGCACGCACCAGGCTGCCTCATCCACGATCCGGCAGATGAGCGCCGCGTATCAGGGTTCCTCGTATGAGCAGCTGGTGGCGAGTTGGGCGCGCATGTCGAACGATCACATGCGCGAGCTCGTGGATGCCTGCCACACGGTGGCTACTGCGGTGGACGTGGCGGCCGATGCGATCGTGGCGGCGAAGCTCGCGGCGCTCGGGGAACTGGGTGCGCTGGCGGCCTCATTCGTCGCTGACCAGGCTGCGGCGGTGGTCACGCTCGGCGCGGCGGAGGCGGCCGAGGCGCTGATCGTCGAGGGCGCGAAGAAGCTGATCAATGCTCTGGTCAATCAGTTGGAGCAGCACATCCTGGGCGAGGTGATCTCCAAGGCGGTCGCGCCTCTGGAACAGGTCGTGCAGCGCGCGGTCGGCGGTCTGGTGTTCGAGGGCGCGGCATCGGCGCTCGGCTCCTCGGCGGGCGGTGCGGTCGGCTCTGGGTTCGGGGTCCTGCCGGGCGACCTGCTCGGCCACGCGCAGCGGCTGCAGGGCCACGCGGACGAGGTCGCCGGGCACGCCCGTACGTTCGGGGCGGCGATCGCTGGGGTGAGCTTCAGTGGCTAACCCCATCGTCGCTGCACTGGAACAGATGGCCGAGCGGATCGAGCAGTCGCTGAGCCGGGATGCCGGCAAAGCGATCGAGAACATGTACCGGGAGGCGGGCAAGCGCACTGAGGATGTCGTCAAGCGCGTGACCCAGGCCGACGAGGAGCAGGCCCGCAAACTGCTCGAGGTCGCCGAGCACCTCGGTCGTACGGACGCGGCCAAGACGACCAGCGCGGCGGAGAAGCAGGCACAGGCAGCGACGCGCTCGACGCTGCGCCGCCAGTTCTCTCAGGTGCTCGACCCGGGCGGGCAGATACGCGATCTGGCGCCGCTCAAGGGCACTGGTCCCGAGCTGCCCGGGATACGAGATCCCGGAGCGTTCGATCCGCAGTCGCTACGTGGGTTGAGCGCCGAAAAGATCGAGCGGGGCGTCCCGGGGCACTGGGTGGCCGCCGAGTCCAAGAGCGGCGGCGGGAAGGTGTTCCGCGATCCGGGCAACTTCGGCCGCCAGTTGCGCACCATGCCGGGGTACGCGGCGGGCAACCGGCCCGATCCGCTGACCCATGGACCCTATGCTGAAGTGTGCCAGAACGGCATCACGACCAAGGTCCCGTTGGAGGGAAACCCGACGCTGGGAGGCACGCCGTGAGCGACGCGACCGCCGCCGAGTGGCTGTGGCAGGAAGCTCTCGACCACCTGGAAGCCGATAGTCTCGGTGTCTACGAGTTGCTGTGGCTGCTGCGCGGCTCCGATTACCAGCTGCCCGAGCAGCAGGCCAGGGCCCTGGCCCAGTCCACCGCGTCGCTGCTTCTTGCTGAGGGCAAGGCCAGGATCGTACGGCTTCGGTGGCCCACCAACGAAGAGGTCGATGACACGGTGGACGCTTCGGTGTTGCTGGAGCAGACGGCGTTCGAGCCGGACGAGGAGGGCGTCTACCTCGCCTTGGTCGCACCGGACGACGACCGGTAAGCGCCGCGCGTCAGGGGCCTGCTCGCGCCAGGTCGGGCTGGGCGAAGAGGCGCCGGGGCCGGGCGGCTGGCGGCTGGCGGCTGCTCTCAGTAGGTTCGGAGAAACGCAGCGCGGTCAAGATTAGCAACTCGATCGCGGAGAGCAACGGTTCACTGGTTCAGTTCCGCCGGGCCGGTGGGCTGCTCAGGGTGGAAGGGCGCTGGCAAGGAGGGTCAGCGGGTTGCGGCGCGCGCCGACGCTACCGACTTGTACGCGCCTCAGGCCCAGGCCATTGCCGTTCATCAAGCCGACAATCGGTACGAGCCCGACCGGGTTTTCCTACCCCCCGAACTCCCCGTCCCGTACCCCGGCCACGAAGGCAGTCCACTCCGCCGCCGTGAAGCGCAGCACTGGTCCATCGGGGTCCTTGGAGTCTCGGACCACCGTCCCGCCATCAGGCAACTCGGCTACTTCCACGCAGTTGCCGCCTTGGCCGCCGCTGCGAGAGGACTTGCGCCATATGAGGCCAGTCGAGTCAGTTTCATGATTCATAGTTCCTCCATCACTGCCTCAATCTTCGCCGCTGATGCTTCCGGGGACAACGCACTCGCGCGTGCCAGATCGTATCGATACTGGGCAGACTGGACAGCCTCCGCTTGCTCGATCAAGTGTCCGCTGCCGTGCACTTCGACGTAGACCAGATCCGGCCCGTCGTTGAAGCCCAGTACAGTCATGGCCCCGTCTGAGCACGCGTGCGCGCCAACGTCGTAGGGCAGCACCTGAAGCACGATACGCCGCGAGGCCATCAGTTCGAGCAGTCGTTTCAGTTGCGCACGCATCACGTCTCGGCCGCCGACTGGCCGACGCACGACTGCCTCGTCCACGATGGCCCAGAGTTGCGGCGTGGCGTGTTCGAGCAGCCGTTGTCGCTCCAGCCGGGCCGCAACCCGCCGGTCAATCGAGTCCGACCAGCAGGCCTCCATCAGGGCACGAGCATAGTCCTCTGTCTGGAGTAGGCCGGGGATGTTCTGTGGCTCGAAATATCGGATGCTGGTAGCGGTGGCCTCCAGTTCCACGTACTCGCGGAACCAGCTCGGGAAGTTGCTCCGGTTCACCAGCGGCCACAATCGGCCGAGTGCGCCGTCGGTACCGAGCACCTCGTCGCAACGTTCGGCGAAGTCCCGCGAGGGCATCCGTTTCGCCGTCTCGATCATGCCGATCAGTGCCCCGGTGTAGTTGACCATCTCACCGAGCCGTTGCTGACTGAGTCCGGCGGCCGATCGGTACCGACGCAACTCGCTGCCGAAGTAGGCCAACGCGGATGACGAGGGATCAAGTTCGAGCGGTGCTGCCATACCGATCTCCCTCCCGATGCAACAACGATACCTGTTGAGCTGCGCCCTATCGCTCTGAGTAGCCGAGCGACCGCAAGCTTAGGTCACGCCGTCGATGTTCGTGAGGTAGTGACTTGATGTACACCGAAGCGTCGCGTGAGCCCCTCCTGCGCTCGCAACAGTTCGCCGCCGTGCTCACGGCCGTGGGCTGCGCGCGCGCGTTCGTGCAGCAGACCGTTCGCGCATGGCAGCTGGTGAGTATCCGCGATGACGCCGTGCTCGTCGCGTCGGAATTGGTGACCAACGCCGTGCGCAGCACCGGTAACACCGACCCGCACCCTGACTACGCCGCGCTGGCACGAGTGCCAGTCATTCGTGTCCAACTCGGCGTCCGCGATCGGCTGCTGCTCGTAGAGGTCTGGGATCCCAGTACCGAACCACCCGTCCTCCAGGGCCAACGAGACGGAGCGGAGCATGGCCGCGGCCTGCACATCGTCCACGTCGTGAGCGAGCGCTGGGGCGTGTACTTCCCGAAGTCCGGCGGCAAGGTCGTTTGGGCTGCGCTCACCGCGACGCACGCGCATCCGCCCGACCGTCTATCCGACGCGGCCCTTCCCGGCGATGACTGCCGAAGCGCAGCTGCCGCCACGTTGTCCCTGCCGACCATGCCCTAGAAAGTGATCTCTCCCGTCATGGCCGTTCCCCGCGCTCACCGCCAGCCCAACCACGCTCTGCGTGCCGTGCGCGCTGCGCTGCATCTCAGCCAATCCGAGTTCGCCGCACTCGTCCGTAAGGCAGGTGACGACCTCGGCGAGCCGAACAACTGCACCAAACGCCTCGTCCAGTGTTGGGAGTCCGGGGCCTTCACCACCTGCCGCCCCCACTACCGGCGTGCGCTACAAGCGGCAACGCGCACGCCGTATGGGAGGCTCGGCTTCAAGGACGAATGGAGCCTCCCGGCGAGCGAGTCCGCATCGCGCGGCGGGTACAACGGCAGTCCGGAAGCGAACCCGAGCGGTCACTTCCGCTTTGCGTTGTCCGCGCCGGCACAGGCCAGCGCCGCAACGGTCGCTGTCGTCCAGACAACCGTGGTTCAACTCTTCGACCTCGAACAGCACACGCCGGCCCGAGTGCTGTTGCCCACGGTGCGCGGCCAGTTCGATGACCTTGCGGGCTTGCTGCGCGGTGCTGAAGGCAGTGAGCTACGCGAGCGGCTGATCGCCCACGCAGGACAGGCTGCAACCCTTGCGGGGTGGCTGGCGCTCGACTGCGGAGACGCAACGGGGGCGCATGGCTACTGGGACGCAGCGATGGCGGCCGCCCGCGCCACAGCGAACGGTCCGCTGCTCGCCTGCGTGCTGACGCACATGTCTTACGCGGCGATGGAGCGCGGCAACTACAACGCCGCCTGGCAACTGGTCCACACCGCCACCGAACACGCAGGAGAGGAGCCACGCGCGCAGGCGTGGATGAACGCCCGCGCCGCCCAGGCCGTAGCGAGGCTCGGCGATGTCTGCTCAGCAGAGGCGAGCCTGAAACTGGTTCAGGAGTGGGCACTGGACATCGGACCGATGCCTGCACCGAACGACGAGACACCGCCGTGGCTGCGCTTCGTTGACCGGGCATATCTATGGGCACTCACGGCCGATGTCAATACTCGCATCGGCAACCACGACGGCGCTCTTGAGGCCGCCACGAAAGCCGTTGCTCTGCTCAGCAGCAACCAGACCAAGACACGCGCGATCATTCTCGCAGAAGCAGCCTACGCATTCGCGTACCTCACTGGCACCGAGCGGGCGATGCAGCTCGCCACCGACGCGGTCGAACTGGCCGATGCGCTGGAGGTCACTGCCGCCAAACGCCGACTTCACCAGTTGGTGCGGCTGCTGCCGCAGCCGTTGGACCGGACGGGCCGGGAGTTGGCCCGACTGGTTACAGGCGTGTCGGGGACTACTCAACGATCGGGGTAGGGGTGGCGCTCCGACGGCGCTGAGCCGTGACGCAGAGCCCTGAATTTCGCGATAGAGCAGACACGTAGGCCATGACTATTTCAGTCCCCGCACCACGCCACAGCACCTACGAGACAGTCCCAGAGATGACGGGCACTAGCGGATACGGGCTGATAGCGAAGGGCCTGGGGCGTGGTTCCTCGCGCCGTGAGAGCTTTCGCCGCTGGGCGGCTGACGGATGATCCGGCTGCCGCTTGCCCTCGTCGCGTGCGTGAGCGTTCCGCTCTACCTGCTTGGAGTCTTGGTGATGGCCTGGCTCGTCGCTCGGACCCTGGCACGCTGGCCGTGCGCCCGCTATGGCGCGTTGGGTGGCACGGTGCGCCGCTCGGCACGCGTCGCGGTGCTCGCGGTGCTCTGGCCGATGTGGTTGTTAGTCCGCGGCTGTATGCAGTGGCACGAGTATCGGCGACGTCCCCTCGGCACGTGCGTGTGCGGCGACGGCGACCCGCGAGTGGTGAGCGTTCAGGCGCTGATCAGCGCCCGCTGCCTGCATCGGTGGGCCGTACAGGGCGGTTGCGCCGACAGCCCTGCCGATGGATGCGAGCAGGAGAATCCGGACGAGTCGTGGTGCGTGTGGTTCAGTAGCGTGCCTGCGGCGCTCATGGCCACCACGCTGGGCATTCTCGCGGCTCTACCGGCCCCCGGCCTCGGCTTTGTCTGGGTCTACGCGGCTGTCACCGCCACCACGGTCGTCCCGCTGGACGTGCTGGCCGCGCATGTACTCCGGAATTGCACTCCAAGCTGGAGCAGCGGACGACGGGACCGGATAGCAGCGGGACGTCGCTGAGTTCTTCGACGTTGACCATGCCGACGCAACTCCACCGCTCGCCGCGGCTACGCGATGTCGGCGTCCCGATCCGGCTGCCCGACGGGCCGGAAACGTCTACCGCGTCCGATCGCCAGCGCGCTGGCCACATATGGCGCTACCTTCAGCGTCGAACCGAATCCAGTGCCAGTCGTTCGAGGCCATCGCGGGCCAGAACATCCCTAGGCCGCCGCAGACTCGGGGACGGCGGACAATCGCGCATAGTCGTCAGAGGGCTGCTCACCCAGCTCGCGCAGCGCTGCGACGAGCTGTTGGTAGGCGGCGCGGGCCAGATCGGGGCGGCCGAGCTGGCGGTAGAGGCGGATGGCGCGACTCGTGGTCTCCTCGTCGTCGGGGGCCAGGGCGGTTGCGGCGGCCAGGTGCGCGATGGCGGTCTCGGCGTCGTCGTCGGCAGTCAGATCGGCGAGTTCCAGGCGGAGGTGCACTACACGTTCGCAGAGTTCGAAGCGCGCGTCGGTGAGCCAGTCCCGGTTGTCGTCGGCGACGCCGTCGGCGAGCGGGCCTCGGTAGAGGGCTGCGGCGCGAGCGAGCAGGTCACGTCGTTCGGCCGTGTCGACCGCGTGCTCGGCCTCGTGGGTGAATCGTTCGAACAGGGCGAGGTCGGTGGTGATCTGGTCGGGGTCGAGGCGGAAGACGCCGCGGTCTTTGACGATGTACTTGCCGGGTTCGTGCGGGTCGGTTCCGTGCGCGGTGTGGAACGGGGCTCGGGCGCGGCTGATCGTCGTGTAGGCCGCGCGGCGGCGCTGTTCCTCTTCGCGGATCTCGGCCCAGCCGATGTTCGCCAGGTGCTGGGCGTTGTGGCCCGCCGGGTGCAGGGCGAGCAGCGTGAGGAGCATGTGGAGCTTCTCGCCGGTGGGCGCGGTGTTGCCTCGGGGACCGAGGACGTCGATCGGGCCGAGCAGGCGCAGCAGCAGCGGCGTACGCGTCAGCGTCAGCGGGTCCATGGGTGCTGGCTGCTGCGCGGGTCCGTCCTCCCGTTGTGGGGCGGTGCGAGCGGCACGGTCGGTGCTTGCGTCGGGCTCGGGCAGCGCGTCGGGCACCGTGTTGAGACTTGCCTCGGGTGGGGCTGCCGGCCGCATCGCGGCTGCGGCCACAGCTGTGGCAGCGTGCTGAGGCGTGCCGGCGTCGGAACCGGCGTGGTCGTCGTCGGCCTGCGGCGGATAGGGGGTGCGTGCGGCGCGCAGAACGCGGTAGAGGTCGGCGGCCAGGTCGCGCGGGAGCATATGAACGGTCATGTGCTCGATATCGGGGCTGTGCGGGCCGGTCACGTTCTGGACGGCGCCGTCTTCGTCGAGGCTGATCGTCGTCACAGCCCGTTGGTGGGCTGGGTGCGTGGTCTCGGGTCGGCCCAGCAGAACGGCGTCCAAGCCGGTCGGCGCGAGTATGCACGCCTCGACGACGGGCTCGTCGAGCTCCGGACAGGCCCGCAGGACCAGCGTGGTGTCCGGATTTCGCCTACCGCTGGAGTTTCGATCGTCGCCGGATTGGCTGGATTGGCCGGTTGCGCGGCGGTGGGCGGCGGCACGGAACTGTTCGACCGCCGCCTCCGGCGTATCGGCCACGGACAGCCAGCCCGGCAGCGGCTCCTCGCCACCGGTGCTGAGCAGTTCCTGCGCCAGGCCGCGGTCGATCAGCACGGTGCGCGTGCCGAGGCCGTGGGCGAGGTCCGTGGACGACAGGATACTGATGATCAGCGCGCGTGCCGCGTCCTCGGCGCCCGGACCGCTGTAGTACAGCAGGCCGCGCAGGCCTGCTGCTTCGAGCGGAATCTCGTGGCGCTGATCGCCGGCGGTGCCCAGGATGCGCGCGCCGCGGTTGGCGGTGGGTAGCGGAGGCGGCAGTTGGCCGGGATGTTCCTGCGGGTCGTAGCCGCACGCGTTGGCGGCGAGGGCGGCGCTGTGTACGGCAGCGAGTGCAGTGACAGCGTCGGGGATGGACAGAGCCGGGGAACCGGGATGGCGGCGGTGCCGGGTGCGCAACAGGGCGACGGAGGCGGCGATCGCGGCGAGCAGCGTGAAGCCGATGTACCCGCCGCGCGGGATGTGCCAGCCGACGCTGTGCGGTGCACGGGGCGCGGAACGGGAGTCGGCCGTCTTGGACCCTGCCGCATGGCCGATGGCGTGGTTTCCCGCGGTCGGGGCGGTCGGGGCGGTCGGAGCGGTCGCGTGCGGCTGGGCAGCGGCGCCGGGCGTCAAGGGCGTCGGTGTCTCAGGCGTCGCGTTCGTCGGCGGATTGTGAGCGGTGGCTGTCGCGTCGGTGGGGCGCACCGCAGCGCCGGGGATGGCGAGGTGCCATCCGGTGCGAATCAAATCAGGGTTCGTGAGCCTGTCCCCGTCGGGTTGGGTGTGGCCCGCATTGGCAGCGTAGATGCGGTGCCACTGCTCGCCGTCGCCGTAGTAGTGGCTGGCGAGATCCCACAGCGTGTCACCCTGCTGCACGCGGTGGATCGCGGTGTGCGTGTCCGCTAGCGCGCTTTTGGCAGGGAGGATCGGTCGGTGGCCGTGTGCCGGAGCGCTCGCAGGAGGCGCGGTCGTGATGTGGATTCGCCCGTCGAGGTTCGCTGGCAGTTGGGCCGTGCTTGCAGTCGCGTGCGCCGGGGACGCGTGAACTACCGGGGTTGCTGCGACGGCACCGGCGGTGATCGCCTGAACGGCGGTGCGCGGGGTCAGGTGCAGCAGGAGGTGGGGCATGACGACGCTGGGCAAACGGAGCAGCGCCCATGCCATGCCGAGAGCGAACCAGGCCGCGTACCAGGCCCAGCCGAGCCACAGCGCGTCCACCACGACGCGGGGCACGATGTCCAGCGCCTGCGGCGGATACATCTGCACCCCTGCCCACCACAGCTGCAGATCCAGCCAGCTGGGCAGCCGGGACGGGATCGGGCTGCCGGTCAGAACCCACAGCGCGACCGGCAGACCCACCAGCAGCACCGGCTGGATGACCACGTCCCAGAGCACATCAGAGTCATACGAGCGGCGGCGGACCATGTCATGGACCTCCAATATCGGTGCTCTGCGATACGCCTGCTTCGACCTGCGCCGTGGCGTTCGCGGACACGGTGATCTGTGCCAGTCCGAACAGCGCGAGGATTCTGGTGGGCTGGCGGTGGACGATGTGGGCGTGGATGAGGGTGCCGTCGAGGGTGACGGTGCCGTTGTCGCCGGTGGCGGTGATGTACGCCTGTGCGTCCGCGAGCGCGGGTGCGGGGTCGAGCACGATCTGTCCGTCGCGCAGCGGCTGGCGGGCGAGGTTGGTGGCGGCGGTGCGGGCGGCCTGCTGTGCCTCGTCCAGTGCGGTGGTCTTGCCGGCCAGCGCCAGTCCGCCGTCGATGACCAGACCGGCGCCGGCGATGAACGCGGCGGCCATGACGATGACGAACGCGGTGACCGAGCCACGTTCGCCTTCTGGTGCGCGCGGGCGGTGGCGCGCGACCGCGCAGGGCGCGTGCGGGAGGGGTCTCATGGTTCGGATTTCCGATCGGGCGCCGCAGGGAGTTTCTGCGTGGTGGGGCGAGAGCTCGCTGTGGTGTTGACCTTGTCCTTGGGGCAGGGCGCACCGTAGTGGTGTGCGGGCACGGTGCTCGCATCGAGGAAGTCGGTGGTGTGGTGGAACTGGTGAGCATCGGCGAGTTCGCGCGCCTGGCATGCCTCTCGCCCAAGGCGCTGCGGCTGTACGACCAGTCGGGGTTGTTGCCTGCGGCGCGTATCGATGTGACCAGCGGGTATCGGTGGTACGCGGTCGGGCAACTGGAGGCGGCCAGGCTCATTGCCGCGTTGCGACAGCTGGGCATGCCGCTGGCGCTGATCGGGCCGATCCTGCCGCTGGAGGATGCCGAGCGTGCTGGGCGCATCAGCGAGTGGTGGTCGGGCGTGCAGGTCGAGAACGCCGCCCGCCAGCAATTGGCCGGCTTGCTCGTGGACCGCTTGAGCGGAGGCGGCAGTGTGGTGGAGAGCATGGTGGAGGTGGCGTTGCGTGAGCTTCCGGCCCGCAAGCTGCTGTGTCAGATGCAGCATGTGCACCGCGATGGGCTGATGGCGGTGGGTAAGGAGTTCATCGGGACGTTCCGTGAGGCGGGGGTGCGGCCCGGGTCGGGGGCGGCGGGTGCGCCGTTCGTCATCTACTACGGGGAGGTCAATCAGGACAGTGACGGGCCGATCGAGTGGTGCTGGCCGGTGCCCGAGGAGCAGGCGCAGGAGCTGGCCGCGCGTTTTCCCGGGCTGACGCTGCGTACGGATCCGGCGCATCAGGAGGCGTACACGCATCAGGGGCCCGCGGCGCAGCTGGGGGCGGCGCGGGCTGCGCTGGCCGGTGAACGCCTGCTGGCGTGGGTTCGTGAGCAGCACCTGCGGCCGGTGGGTGGCTTCCGCGTGATGTACCTCGGCGGTGCGGCCAATGGCGGCAGCGGGCCGGACTGCGACCTGGTGGTCCCGGTGCGCTGAGCACCTGCGACAGCAGGGCAGGACGGGTGGCGGCGTGCGGTGCCTGGGAGTATTCATCGTGCGCCGCCGCTACTGACGTTGCCTGCGATCGTCGAGTCGGAATGTGCGAACCCAGTCGGGACGGGCACGTAGGGGTCGATGGTCGCGGTGAAAGACGCGGTGAGGGTTTCGCTGCCGGGGAATCCGGCGGCGGTCATGGTGCTCAGGTCCACGCGGCAGGACAGTGTGACGGTGATGCTGCCGCCGGGGCGGTCGTTCACGGTATCGACTCTGGTGTTCTGGGAGGCACAGGCAAGTCCGGCGTTGGCGAGGGCGTCGGTCGCGGTCTGCGCCGCCGACGCGGTGGCTTGTGCGGGGCTGAGGTAGTGCAGGGTGGCGGCGCGGGCGGCTTGCGCGGCGGCGTCGGCGACCAATGCGTGGGCGTGGGCCAGGCGCCCGAGGCCGGCCAGGAAGAGCACCAGCAGGATCAACAGCGGGGTGAGCAGGACCAGTTCCGTGGTCGCCGAACCGCGCTGCCGGAGAAGGTGGGTGCGCGGCCTGGGAGGCAAGTTAGTCGGCGGGCGTGGCCGGGTCGGCGGCTGGATGGTCATGTCCGGATTCCGTGACGGGCAACGTCAGGGTGCCGTGTGTCAGGCTGCCCGAGACCGAGAGCATCGGGTTCGAAGCGTTCGACCGGGCCGGCGGCGCTCGCGGTGATGGTCTGGGTCAGGCCGAGCAGGGTGTCGACGTGTCCGGTGACGTGGACCGTGACCTCGGAGGCGGTGCGGTCCACGGTGACGCTGGTGTCGTGGATGGCGCCGGTCAGGCTGGTCAGCAGCTGTTGCGCGGCGGTTTGGCCTTGGCCGGCGGTGCCGTTTTGGGCGCGAGCGGTGGCCAGGGCGAGGGAAGCGGCGGACTGGGCGGCTTGTTCGGCGTGTTCGTCGAGGGCGTACTGGATGACGCCGAAGACCAGCAGGGCGAGCAGACCCATGACGATGGCGGATTCGGCCAGGGCGCTGCCGCGCTCCCGCTTGCTGCGGTGGCGCAGGACCGCTGCCGGGGTTCGCATGGCGTCTACATTCCGATGCCGTTGGCTTTAGCGATGACCTTGGCGGTGATGATGCCGACCACGGTGATCGCGAGGATGACCAGCAGCGCGATCCAGACGATCTGGTCGGGCATGTCGCCGCGTTCGGGAGCGCTTCGGGCGGTGCGCCAGCGAGTGCGGGCGGTGTGCAGGGTGGCGGTGAGGTGCGTGATCAGGGGAAGCATCGGCGGGTCCTTCCTTGCGGGTCGCGGAGCGTGAGCGGTCGGGATGAGGGTCATCCGAGTCCCGCGAGGACTGCGCTGATCGCGGGATAGCCCGTGAAGATTAAGAACCCGGTCATCAGGAGGACGGTGGGTAGGCCCATGCGTTCGGTCGCGGAGGCGGCCTCGGCTTCGGCGGCGGAGAGCAGCCGGTTGCGCACGGCGGCGGCTTTGGCCGCGAGGGTGGCGCGGATCTTGGCGCCTTCGGTGCCGGCGAGGGAGGCGGAGGCGGCCAGTTCGGTTAGTTCGGCGACGCCGGTGGCCTTGCCGAGCTGGTGCAGGGCGTCCCAGACGGGGGTGCGGGTGGTGTGGGCGGCGGCTAGGGCGGCACGCAGCCTGGTGTGTCCGGGACCGGTTCCGGCACGGGCGGCTTCGGTGAGTGCTTGTTCGAGTCCTGCGCCCGCGGCGAGCATGGTGGCGGCCAGGTCGAGGAACGCGGAGACGGCGTAGCGCAGCTCGTCCCTGAGTTTCGCGGCCTCGGTGGCGGCGAGCCGGTCGGGGGTCAGGAACCCGCCGACGGCGGCCAGTAATGCGCCCACGGCGACCAGCAACAGTGCAAGGTGTAGGCCGGCAACGGCCAAGCCGAGCGCGAGCAGGGGAACGAGTAAGAGACCTGCCAGGACAAGTCCGGCTTGCTGAGCGAGGTGTTTGTCGGCGTCGCGTTGCAGGATCCGCAGGTTCGCGCGAGTCTTCACGGACGGCAGCCCGAGTGAGGTCAGGACGCTGACGGCGTGGCGGCCGGTGGCCTCGGTGATGCCTGTGGGCTTCGGGCGCGGTGGTCGGGGCTGGCGGCCTGTCTCT
>NZ_JAGSXH010000094.1 GCF_018283645.1 Actinocrinis puniceicyclus
GTTCGGCGTCCTGCGCGGCGGCTCGTTCCAGTGCGACCTGTTCGGATGCTGATACGGCTTGGCCGGTGCGGGCGCGCAGCCGGATGCCGACTTCGCGTTTGGTGCGCTCGACCATCACGGCCTTCTGGGCGGCACGTGGGCCCAGCGGCTCGATGATGAACGAGAACGAGCGGCGGTGGGTGGCGTCGGCCAGCAGGGCGGCCAGCGCGGTGGCGTAGACGGGGGAGAGCGGCCAGGCGTGGATCGCGTAGGTCACGGAGAACGCGCCGTCGTGCCGGTAGCTGGACCATGAGGTGTGGGCGGCCGCTGGTCCGGCCAGCGCGGGATCGAGGCCCGCGGGTACCGCGGGCTGCTCGCCGCGGTCGAGCTGAGTGGCTGCCAGGGCTCTGCGTTGGTCGAGCAGCGGCGTGGCGTGCGGGTCGAAGCCGGTGCGGATCACTTCCGCCAATTCCGGCACGTCCAGCCACCGGGTGACGGTGATCCCCGCGCCGGCCAGCAGCGGGCGCAGGGCCCTGATCTGCTGCTCCAGTACCCGGCACGCACCGGTATCGCCGCTGCCTGCGGCGCGGATGACGGCGGGCGTACGGCGGGCGTCGAGGGTGATGGTCAGCCAGGTCTCGCGGCGGCAGGTGGCCGGGGCCGCGGTGGCGAGCATGGTTTCGTTGGCCAGAATGGAGGCGAGCGGCGCGGCAAGGCCATCAGACCGTCCGCCTCAGCCCCCTGAGCCAGTGGGCAGGCTCCCTCGCCGCGATCCGGCGATTCCTCTAATCAGCGCCCGTAGTATCTCAGGCGCGGATGTCGGCCACGGAGCGGTTCGATGATGGGGATGTCACGGCTTTGGTGGCTCCCCGCGCGGATCGGTTGATGCCCCGTGCATCCACACCAAAATATCCAGGACGCGCAGAATTGTCAGATGAGATGCTCCCGCTTCATCCCGGAGGCTGGCCAGGAAACTCCACAGCGGCAGGCCGTCGGCCGCCGGCTTCGGGTCGAGGGACGCGCTGCGTACGTCCTCCCACCACCTCTTGTCAGCTCCAGGTTGGGGGCGGTTGAGGACTCGGGCCGTGCGACTGTCTGCGATCGGGATTAACTCAGGCCGCTTGCGGGCGAGCAGTTTTCCTGCGGCTACCGGGCCGAGCCGAACGCTTTTCGTGCGATCGTGAACATCGCGCAGCAGGGCCCAGAGCTTCCACGCCGCGTCATCGGGTTGTAGCAGGTCGCCAGACGTCTGGCCGTCGATTCGTGCTTGGGCGGGTATCCGCGTGAGCAGTTGCTGGATGTCAGCAGCGTGGTACCGGGTGATCCACAGTGCCTCGTGCCCAGTGACCCGAATCCCAAGCATCGCGATCGCGACCAGATCGCTGTCGGTGATCTGGTTTTCGGTGCCCGCAGGCGCGGGGTAGGTGTCGAACGCGGTGCCTGAGAAACAGTACCCGTCCTTGTCCTGCTCGAGATAGGTGCGCAGCAGACCTACGGCGTATCGCCGGTTGAAGAACTCGTCCGGAAAATCCAGGCCACCGAACATGGTCAAGGGGTATCACTCCGCACGATCGTAGTCTGCTCGATGAGGTTCCTGCGGGATCCTGCCGGTGGTTCACTGGCTCACTGGCTCGGTGCGCCGGCTGCCTTTCCTTCCAGTCGGCGGATCTCCTCACGGTTGTAGTCGACCATGGCGAGGAAGTACTCGGTGAACGTCGGGAAGGTGTCGATGAGTCCGCCTGCGTACCAGAACACCTGTCCGGGCGTGTTCGCCTCGGGTCCCGCGATCAGGAACAGGTCCAGGTCTTCGGTGGTGGCCGCGATCGGCAGCAGGTTGCGCGGCGCCTCGCCGCACTCCGCGAGCGCCGCGTCCTCCATGGACAGCAGTGCCTCGCGCGCGGCCGCGAACTCGGGTGAGCCGAGCAGCTCATCGGGGCCGAACAAGTCGACACTCTGGTAGAAAGCAGGCCATCCGCCCGCGTGGTTGAGGAAGTCGCGGTACTCGGGATCCAGCGGCATGCCGATGGCGGCCTCGACCTGCTGGAGGGTCTCTTCGCTCGCGGCGACCCTGGGCAGCCTGTATTCCCAGAGGCCCTCGGTGTCGACCTCTTCCAGGCGCTGCTTGACCAGCACCATCTGGACGATGCGCTCTTTCCAGTTCGCCGGCTCGTAGGGGATGGGCGTCACGTCGTCTCACTCCTCGAAGAGGAACCTGGTCGGCTTGTAGCCGACCGGGTAGCCGCGGGCTTGGGCGCCAAGGCTCTTGTTCACCTTTTCGGCCAGATCCTGCCACGACGGGGGGTTCGGCCTGCCGACCCACGTCGTGTCGGGCACGTGTCCGACGTTACCCGCGTACGGGGTTCCCGCAGCGGCTGCGCGCCGGCCTTCCTCGCGGGCGGCGGCGCTCGCCTCGGCACGGAGCTTGCCGGACGTGGAGACGCGGCCGGTCGGTGAGAGTGCGCCGTCTTCGAGTGCCTTGTTGCACCCGGCGACGTACTGGCGCATCTGCGCGATCTCGTCCGGGCTCGCGCCGCCCTTGGGCGGTCGGAAGGTGACCGGTCCTGCCTTGACCTCGCCTTTGGGATCGAGGATCTCGGCAAGCTTCTTGTGCAGGACGGCGTTGGTGTCGGCCCGCGTGGTGCGCTCGGCGTCATTGGTGACGCGCTTCGCGGCGTTGTGGTCCATCTCGTCGAGGATCTTCTTGATGTCCGCGGCCTTGCCCGCGTCGGCCTCGACCGTGTTCTTGATGACGTCCTTCAGCCTGCCGCCAGCGTCGCGGTAGAGATCTTCGACCGCCTTGCCCGCGTCCTTGCCGACTGCTTTGGACACGCGGGTGGCGACCTGGTCGAGAGCCTGGACTATGCCGTTGCTCATGCGAAGCTCACCTACCCGGCCTTCGCCACGAAGTTCTCGGCGTGCCCGGCGATGGTTTCGACGTGTCGCTGCAGTGTCGCGGCGTGGGCCCGAAGGTCGTCCGAGAGTATCGAGAACGCCGTTCCCACCACCCCAGCGCTGTTCGGCAGCCGAGGATCATTGCCTCGGTCCTCATCCCGACGGTCACGTCCGCAGCCAGGTCCAGCGCGGTAGTCGCGACGGGGCAGCGCTCGATCATCTCCTGCATGTGGCTGTTGGACATGTGCGCCGGCGTTTGCGCCGGGTGCTCGTAGGACGAGCCGGTGTAGGCAGCGCTCATCTGACTGATCGTGGAGGGTGCCGCGGAATGTGTACCCTGCAGGTTCGAGGCGAACTCCCGGACATGGCCCGCGAACTCGCGCACTGCATTCTCGTTTACCTGCGGCCAGTTGACCCCGATGACTTCGAGGAAGTCCACGACAGTCCCCGGCAACTCAATACTCATTCACACCCGCCCCCGAGCGAGCTCGGCACCATACGGTCACGAGTGCTGTCAGGGTTCCGCTACTCACCGCGGCTTGTCAAATCATCCGACAACTCTTGCTGGAGTGCGGTCTCGCCGTGTAGCGATGCACCGCCCGGTCGCTTCCCGGCGAGCCGCGTGCGGCGTTGTTCCCGCAGTTCAGCATCAGTCGAGGCGCTCAGCCATCTGCTCCGCGATCGCGGCGATTTGACTGAGGACCTGCTGCGGAGTCGCTTCCAGTGTCAGCGCGTGCTGGGTGATGGCGATCTCTGAGTTGGCGATGCGGTGCGTGGTGACGGGGCGAGGCCCGGCGGCGTAGATCAGGTGGCCGCGATCCAGGCCGAGTCGTGTGCAGTAGGCGAGCATCTGGTAGAGGTCTGACTCAGGGTAGCGGCCGTCCTTGTCCGCCTTGTATTTGGCGTCAGCCACGCCGATCGCCTTGCGGTCGTTCGTGTACCAGACCAGGTCCGGCCGCAGCCCGATCTGCTTGCCGGTATCGAGGTGATGCCGCGTGTCCTGCGGTTGTACGCGGCCACCGTATCTGCGCAACGCATCACCGAGTGCGCCGGTGACGAAGTCCTCGAAGACCCGGTTCATGTCCATTAGGAAGCCGTCCAGGCGTATGGTGCCGGGCTCTGGTTCGAACGAACCACCGCGCAAGACGAGTTCTGCCAGCCGCAACGCGGGCTGGTAGTGGACGTTAAGGCGCGTCGGATGCCAGACGGGCAGGATACGGGGCAGCGCGGCCGGCGAGGCGGACGGGAGCGCGGTGACGCCTACCCAGGCGCTGCCGGGTGCGGCGCAGGTGAGCTCGGGCCTGCGCAGGGCGCCGGACGACCAATGGCGCCAGATCGTCTTTGTCCGATAGCGGTACGTCAGCGGAGAACATCCGACCCCGGTTCGGCTGCGCGCTGCAGCGTGGGACGACCCCCGCGAGCGCGGGGACGAGACGGTCCCGGCCGACCCGGCGGGGCTGATCCGGGGACGACCCCCGCGAGCGCGGGGACGAGCTGTCATGCGGTCACCGGCTCTCGCGCCGCGAGGGACGACCCCCGCGAGCGCCGCGCCCAGGGGACGACCCCCGCGAGCGCGGGGACGAGCGGCCGTTGGGCCGGTGGGATGCCACGGACGTGGGACGACCCCCGCGAGCGCGGGGACGAGGAGCCGCACACTCTCCCATTCACTGACCTCCCGGGACGACCCCCGCGAGCGCGGGGACGAGTCACATGGTGGAGAGCCACAACAGCCGCCCCGGGGACGACCCCCGCGAGCGCGGGGACGAGCGCTGCGCCGTGCTCACCGCCAGGTCGTGCGTGGGACGACCCCCGCGAGCGCGGGGACGAGATCCGCAAGCACGGGCCCGGCCTGCCCGGCGCGGGACGACCCCCGCGAGCGCGGGGACGAGACGCGCACGATCCACGCGGACTCCGCATCGGGGGGACGACCCCCGCGAGCGCGGGGACGAGCGCACACAACGCCGTCAACGCCACGTCGGCGAGGGACGACCCCCGCGAGCGCGGGGACGAGTCGCCTCGGTGAGTCCACCCCCGTGCATGTCGGGGACGACCCCCGCGAGCGCGGGGACGAGGCATCCCGCTGGGCTCGGATGGTCAGATCGTCGGGACGACCCCCGCGAGCGCGGGGACGAGCTACGCGGCATCAACCATCTCGCCTTCGACCGGGGACGACCCCCGCGAGCGCGGGGACGAGCTCGCGCAGATCGCCGAGCGGCACGATCCGCCGGGACGACCCCCGCGAGCGCGGGGACGAGTCAACGATGTGACGCCACCGCTTCTTCGCGGTGGGACGACCCCCGCGAGCGCGGGGACGAGCGTCCCCTCCGCACGGGGAACGGCGCGCCTCTGGGACGACCCCCGCGAGCGCGGGGACGAGCCGCGTACGTGGTCGCAGGGGCCCGCACCCTGAGGACGACCCCCGCGAGCGCGGGGACGAGTTCGCGTCGGCCGGCGCGTTGAGGGTGATCAGGGGACGACCCCCGCGAGCGCGGGGACGAGGGGTTGATGGTGCGTTGCAGGATCCGCGGGTAGGGACGACCCCCGCGAGCGCGGGGACGAGTGCTGGCAGAACGAGGACGGCAAGTGGTTCGCGGGACGACCCCCGCGAGCGCGGGGACGAGGCCGCGCAGGGTCGCGTGCGGGGAGGTGAGCAGGGACGACCCCCGCGAGCGCGGGGACGAGTCGTAGCGATGGTCATCATCAGGCTCCTTCGGGGGACGACCCCCGCGAGCGCGGGGACGAGGCGGCGCTTGCGGGCGGCTTCGGCGAGTTGCAGGGACGACCCCCGCGAGCGCGGGGACGAGGCGGCGCTTGCGGGCGGCTTCGGCGAGTTGCAGGGACGACCCCCGCGAGCGCGGGGACGAGGATCCGTACTACAGCGGCGACAACTACGCCATGGGACGACCCCCGCGAGCGCGGGGACGAGGGCGACTTCCCCACACCGATGCAGGACACACCGGGACGACCCCCGCGAGCGCGGGGACGAGCCGACCCTTAATGCGGGATGGGTCACGGGCACGGGACGACCCCCGCGAGCGCGGGGACGAGGCTTGACGGTGACCCGGACCACGCTGCCGTCAGGGACGACCCCCGCGAGCGCGGGGACGAGTGCTCGGACCAATCGTCATCGCCGGATGCGGCGGGACGACCCCCGCGAGCGCGGGGACGAGGCGAGGCCGCCGGTGGAGCCCGCGTTCGTCGAGGGACGACCCCCGCGAGCGCGGGGACGAGAACGTCACCGCGCCGCCGGCCGCGGCGAACACGGGACGACCCCCGCGAGCGCGGGGACGAGTGGTGGCGGGATCTGGCGGGCCTGCGCGGCCAGGGACGACCCCCGCGAGCGCGGGGACGAGCGGCTCGACCACGACCCGCTGACCCCGCAGGAGGGACGACCCCCGCGAGCGCGGGGACGAGTGGGCCGGGCACACCCCCGCCGGTCGGCGGGGGGGACGACCCCCGCGAGCGCGGGGACGAGCTGGAGATCGCGCCGCGGCCGATGGCCTGCGGGGGACGACCCCCGCGAGCGCGGGGACGAGTACCCGCTGCTCACTGAGGGTTTCATCGACGTGGGACGACCCCCGCGAGCGCGGGGACGAGCGCGTCTCGGGGGTCATGGCCCCACTCTCCAGGGGACGACCCCCGCGAGCGCGGGGACGAGAGATCACGGGCCCGGCCGGTCGCCGCCAAGAGCGGACGACCCCCGCGAGCGCGGGGACGAGGTGGCGCCGATGGTACGCAGCGTCAGCATCTCGGGACGACCCCCGCGAGCGCGGGGACGAGAGTGCTCACAAGTCGCCACTACGTGTCAGAGAGGGACGACCCCCGCGAGCGCGGGGACGAGGCGAGGCAGTCCCCCAGTGCGCGGTGACCGCCGGGACGACCCCCGCGAGCGCGGGGACGAGGTCAGGATGTTCGGCGAGCCGAAGTCGCCGAAGGGACGACCCCCGCGAGCGCGGGGACGAGCGTCGATGCGACGAGCACACGCGAATGATCGAGGGACGACCCCCGCGAGCGCGGGGACGAGCCAACGACTGGCTCACGCCCCGCGAGCAGCAGGGGACGACCCCCGCGAGCGCGGGGACGAGCGCATACCGGCCCGATTGCCTATGACCCGATGCGGACGACCCCCGCGAGCGCGGGGACGAGGGGGTCCACGTGGCCGCGCCGATCTGCCACTGGGGACGACCCCCGCGAGCGCGGGGACGAGTACGCGGGGGACGCGAACGTGACGCCGTCGCTGGGACGACCCCCGCGAGCGCGGGGACGAGCTGTCGCCGGTCTCGGCCGGGGCCTCGGTCTCGGGACGACCCCCGCGAGCGCGGGGACGAGAGACTGGGCCGGCGGAACCGGCGCGGGACACGGGGACGACCCCCGCGAGCGCGGGGACGAGGTCGTCTCCATCGCGAGCGACGGCAAAACCGGGGGACGACCCCCGCGAGCGCGGGGACGAGCGCAGGTCGCTGGGCTCCAGGGAGCGGCGCAGGGGACGACCCCCGCGAGCGCGGGGACGAGTTACGGGTCGCCGAAACGCTGTGACCTGCGCGGGGACGACCCCCGCGAGCGCGGGGACGAGTAGCCGTGGCCCTCGCTGTCCCACTTGACGTAGGGACGACCCCCGCGAGCGCGGGGACGAGAGTACGCGTAGCCAGCGCACCGGGAGGTGTCTGGGACGACCCCCGCGAGCGCGGGGACGAGGTGGCCGCTCGCTGTCGCTGCCAGGCGGCGTGGGGACGACCCCCGCGAGCGCGGGGACGAGCTTCCCGCGCTCGCCGAAGCGGTCGCCGACCGGGGACGACCCCCGCGAGCGCGGGGACGAGCCGGGCATCCGTGAGCGCATGGGAGAACGGCCGGGACGACCCCCGCGAGCGCGGGGACGAGATATACGCCGTAGGCGGTAACTCCCCGTGATGGGGACGACCCCCGCGAGCGCGGGGACGAGCGCGGACGCGGCGGTGAGGGTCTCGACCTGGAGGGACGACCCCCGCGAGCGCGGGGACGAGCGTGGAGCGCGGCGACAGCAGCGACGACGACGGGGACGACCCCCGCGAGCGCGGGGACGAGCCACGAAGCCGGGGCGGAAAGCCCGAGCGGCGGGGACGACCCCCGCGAGCGCGGGGACGAGCTGAACAGGCCGACCTCGATCTTCCACGTCGGGGGACGACCCCCGCGAGCGCGGGGACGAGGACCGCGGTGGCCTCCGGCTGCGAGGGGTGCGGTGGACGACCCCCGCGAGCGCGGGGACGAGCGCTCCGGCATCGGCGACAGCGGCGCCGGCATGGGACGACCCCCGCGAGCGCGGGGACGAGTCCACGCGCACGGTCCACGCTCCGGGGCCGTGGGGACGACCCCCGCGAGCGCGGGGACGAGTCCACCCGGAAGTTCGGTCGCCGCGCACCCAGAGGACGACCCCCGCGAGCGCGGGGACGAGGTGGCTCGCCGTCGCCGCACTGTGGGCGATCGGGGACGACCCCCGCGAGCGCGGGGACGAGTACCCGAGCAGCATCAGGGAGCGGGTCGGGTCGGGACGACCCCCGCGAGCGCGGGGACGAGGCCCCGGCGGTGCACCACGACCTGTGCGGCCTGGGACGACCCCCGCGAGCGCGGGGACGAGCGCGGGTGCGCCACGCCTGGAGGTCGGCGCGGGGGACGACCCCCGCGAGCGCGGGGACGAGGTCCGCGGCCAGGATCTCGGCGAGCTGCGCCAGGGACGACCCCCGCGAGCGCGGGGACGAGCACACCACGGCGCAGCTGCTGGCTGAGCTTGAGGGACGACCCCCGCGAGCGCGGGGACGAGCCGCCGATCGATGAAGCGCTGCTCGAGCGGCCGGGACGACCCCCGCGAGCGCGGGGACGAGGGCGAGCACCGCGCCGCCCCAGCCGAAGACAAGGGACGACCCCCGCGAGCGCGGGGACGAGTCTCGGGCTCCTTGCGTTGCTGATCACGGACGGGGACGACCCCCGCGAGCGCGGGGACGAGGACGCCGAGGATCAGGTTGCGCCGTGCCTGCGGGGACGACCCCCGCGAGCGCGGGGACGAGTATTTGTCGTTGCGGATCGCCGCGGCGGCTTCGGGACGACCCCCGCGAGCGCGGGGACGAGACGGCCGACGACTTCGAGGGCCTGATCGACGCGGGACGACCCCCGCGAGCGCGGGGACGAGGCTCACGCGCCGGGCCGGATCGACTGGCACCAGGGACGACCCCCGCGAGCGCGGGGACGAGGGGCATCAGGGCGAGACCGCCTTGACCGTGATGGGACGACCCCCGCGAGCGCGGGGACGAGGGCGGCGGCACCTCCGACACGGTGCTGGTGGTGGGACGACCCCCGCGAGCGCGGGGACGAGGGGCAGGTATCGATTCGGTTACTGTGCGGCGCGGGACGACCCCCGCGAGCGCGGGGACGAGCTACCGGCGGCTCGTCCAAAACCGCGGTCAGCGGGACGACCCCCGCGAGCGCGGGGACGAGCCACGTCCATCGTGGACACCGGCACCGCGCTGGGGACGACCCCCGCGAGCGCGGGGACGAGCGCGTAGAGGCCGTCCACGTAGCCCGCCACCAGGGACGACCCCCGCGAGCGCGGGGACGAGCCCGCGCCCTTCGCGATCAGGAACGGCATCCCGGGACGACCCCCGCGAGCGCGGGGACGAGGACGGTGGCCCGACACCGCCGGGGTTCCTGGTGGGACGACCCCCGCGAGCGCGGGGACGAGACACAGACCGTGGCAACACCGGCCCGCGATCAGGGACGACCCCCGCGAGCGCGGGGACGAGACTCGTTGACCTGCGATGTTACTGCTCGTTAGGGCGATTCTCCTTCACTCCGAGTTGCCCACAGTGTATCGACTGGGTCACGCGTTGGCCGACTTCCCTCGCCTGTCAATGCTCGTCTGTAGTGTCGTGCATCGCTTTGGCGTTGGAATTATTCACCAAGGCGAGAGATGGGTCAGCCTGTGTTGGGATGGGGAAGGTATGTCAGCTGTCGAGGACGCTCCGCTTGAGTCAAACGTTGATGGTGTGAGCCTCGCCGCCCTCGCCGCGCAGATGGGTTATGGGGACGAGTCGGTTGCCCAGCTCGGTGTCCTGTGGGGAAAGTCTGCGGGACGTGCTGGCGGGACGTTGAACCTGCTCCTGTCGCACATGCTCGACACGGCTGCGGTCGCGGAGCAGATCTGGCACGGGATGCTCGCCGAGAAACTCAAGGTTCTGCTTAATGGGCTGGGCGGCGGCGACGGTTTGCGGTTCTTCACGTGGCTGTGCGGCGTCCACGACTGTGGGAAGGCCACACCGGCGCACCAAGCGCTTGACGAGGTGTCCGCTGCTCCCGTCTTGGCCGCCGGCTTGCGCTGGCCATACGGGCAGAAGCTGCGCGATTGGCGGCATACCAAGGCAGGCGGCAAGATACTTCGCGACATACTCAAAGACCGGTGGGCGAAAGAGCAGATCGACTGGGTATGGCCCATCGTCGCGGGCCACCACGGGACTTTCCCGCCTGTGGGCGCTCTCAACTCACCCGAATCGCGCAAGGACCATCACGGCAGAGGCGCCGAGTGGCGTGCCGTGCAGGCCGCAGTCGTCGAGGTCTTCACACGCGCTGTCGGGTATCCGAGCCTTGATGCAGCCCAGCCGTCGCGCGCACCGAGCAGGTCCGAGCAACTGGCACTGTCAGGTCTCGTCATCATGGCCGACTGGGTCGCCAGCAACGAGTCCTACTTCACCGGCATAGCCGATCTGAATCGCGTCAGCGTTGCCGGTGCGCGCGAACGCGCACATTCGGCATGGGTTGATCTGGGGCTGTGCGGCGGGTGGGGTCGCCTACCCGTGCCAGGTGCCGACGACGTGGTCCGTGAACGTTTCGGTGATATCGCTCGTCCCTTCCAGCGCCTGGTGCTCGATGCCGCCCGGAGGATGGCGGGTCCAGGCCTGGTCATCGTCGAGGCGCCGATGGGGGAAGGGAAGACCAAAGCCGCGCTGGCCGCCGCCGAGGTTCTGGCGGCCCGTTTCGGGGCCGATGGGGTGTTCCTCGGCATGCCGACCCAGGCGACCTGCGATCCGATGTATTCGCTCATGCACGCGTGGGCGTCCGGCTTCGGCGGGGGACTTGAGCGCCAGGTCGCGCTGCTGCACGGTAAGAGCCGGTTCAATCCCGAATGGCGCAAGGCACTGAGGCGTTCCGACGCGGACTCGGCCGCAGCCGGCGCGTCCGGCTTCAGTTGCGACGACTTCAACTACGGCGACGACATGTACGGCGGTCCGGGAGGCTCCTGCGATAAACCGGAACGCGAAGCGCCTGCGGAATGGTTTCTGGGGCCCAAGCGCGGGTTGCTGGTTCCGTTCGTCGTCGGGACGGTCGACCAGTTGCTGCACGCCGCGACGCGCACCAAGCATGTGATGGTCCGGTTCGCGGGTCTGGCGGGCAAGGTCGTAATCGTTGACGAGGTGCACGCAGCCGACGTGTACATGGAGCAGTTCCTCACCGAGGCGCTGCGGTGGCTCGGCCGGGCGCGCGTTCCAGTGATCCTTCTCTCCGCGACGCTCGCGCCAGGGCAGCGTCGCGCGTTGACCTGGGCATATCTCTGCGGCGCGCTTGGGCTACGCGAGTTCAGCGGGGATGCATTGCCGGAGCCGGGCGGCTACCCCAGCGTGACGGCGGTGACAGCGAGCGAGGATGCCGGCGCTCGCTTCCTTGTTGAGCACGCACAGCCGTGGCGTCCCTCCCTCGCCGTGCGCGTAGAAGTGCTCGAAGACGCCTCGGCGGAGCCGTCGCAGGTTCCGGGCGTGGTGCGCGAGAAGGTCGGTAGCGGCGGCGTGGCTTTAGTCATAATGAACTCTGTCAAAAGGGCCCAGTACGTTTATCAGGAGCTTATGGCGCAGTTCGGCGAAGACGCCGTGCTGCTGCACGGTCGCCTGTGTGCCGCGGACCGGGCCGACCGCACGGGCGAGTGTGTGAGAAGGCTGAGTCCTGGCGGCGAGCGACCGCGACGGATGGTCATCGTGGCGACTCAGGTCGCAGAGCAATCATTTGACATTGATGCCGACGTCCTTATCACCGATATCGCGCCGATCGACCTGCTGCTCCAGCGGATCGGGCGGATACACCGGCACGCCGGGATTGCACGAATGACGGGAATGGAGACGCCGTCGGTAGTCGTCACAGGCTTCGAGGTGAGGGCCGGCGGACCCCGTTTCGACGGCGCGTGCGAAGCGGTCTACGGCTCTTACCGTCTGCTGAGGACGGCAGCGAAGGTGCTTGAGGCGCGGGATGGAGAAGGCTGGCAGGTTCCGGCTGACGTACCCCAGCTCGTCGCGGACGTCTATGGCGAGGAATGGCCGGTCGGTGAGGAGAGCTGGCACCCTGCGCACGATGCTTCGAAGAGCGCGTGGCTGACGGACCAGGGCCGGCGCGCGGGAAGCGCCGAAAAGTTCTTGCTCGGCAACCGAAACGACGACGGCGCCCCGACGTTGGCCGGATTGCACCGACACGAGACCTCGGGCGCCGTGGACGACGAGGAGTTGAGCGCCGTCGTGCGGGATGGCGATCCGACCGTTGAGGCCATCCTGGTGCGACGGTCGGACCGAGGCTATTGCACGCTGCACGGGGCCCGCATAGGGATTAACGGTGAAGCGTCGGAGAACCTGCTGGACGAGGTGCTCGGCGGGACGACGCGGCTTCCGGCGAAGTTGACCACTGCGGCGAAGGAGCAGTTGCGCCCGTTGAACGGCTGGCTCGGCCACGAGTGGCTCAAACGCTGGCCGGCGCTGGTGCTGGAGGAGGATGGCACGGCCCAGCTCGGCGAATACACCGTGGGCTATGACAGAGAGCTCGGTCTGACCGTCGAGAGAGACGGAGGCCCGGGACAACGGCAGAGCCGCGTCGGCTGAACAAGCCCCGCGAGCGCGGGGACCATCTGTATTCGTAACCTTCCTTGATTCGTGGGAAGGGACGACCCCCGGCTAGCGGGGACTTGCGCCAGATTAGAGCATGTACCGCGGCGATCAAAGATGAGTTTCGCTATTCGTGGGAAGTTGCGCCACAGACGTGCCATACTCGCAGTGCTCTGGTTCGCGAGTCGGACAGCGCCGAGCGCCGTTGCCGCTGCACTGGGGCGGCAAGAATTTTCTTCCAAGAGGCAAGCCTTGGCTAAGTCAGCGTCTTTCAACATCATCGATAGCCCTTCGATCAGGGTCCTGCGTGGCCGGGAGTCCATCCCGGTGTCCTTGCGTGACTGCTTGACCGCCTCGCCGGGCTTTGCGGCGTTGGCACCGGACCATCCGGGCCAGGGCGTCTCGTTCCTGCGGCAATTGCTGCTGCCGATCGTGTTGGCCGCCATAGGGCCGCCGGATTCCGGGCGTGCCTGGGCGCAGACCTTTGCGAACGGTGACTTCACCGAGAAGCAGAAGTCCCAGATCAACGAGTACTTGGACACGCACCACGACCGCTTTGACCTTTTCCACGCGACGCATCCTTTCGGCCAGGTTCCCGGACTGCACACCGCGAACAACGAGACCAAGCCGGTCGGCATCCTCATCGCAGGGATCGCGGCGGGCGCAAGCGTGCCGTTGTTCAGCGCCTACACCGATGCCGACGAACTGGAACTCACCCCCGCCGACGCGCTGGCCTGGATGCTGTACACCCAGTGCTGGGACACCGCGGGCATCAAGTCCGGTGCAGTCGGCGACGAGAAGGCGAAGAACAACAAGTCCTATGGAAACCGCACCGGCCCGTTGGGTGCGCTCGGCGTCGTCGTGCCGACGGGCCGCACCGTGTTCGAGACGCTATGGCTGAACACCCCGATCGTTCCAGCTGGCCTGGATCCGAGGGCCAGGCCACCCCGGTGGCTGTGTGAGCCCGGCGCGGTATGGGAGGAGAGACACGCGCACGGCCTGCTCGACCTGCTGACCTGGCAGTGCCGCCGTATCAGGCTGCTGCCGGCTGACACGAAACACGGCGTTCGCGTGAACCAGGCGATCATCACGTCCGGTGACCGGATGATCGAGACACCCCAGGACGAGCCGCATACTCTGTGGCGCACTCCGCCCAAAAGCGAGGACGGGCCCGCGGTTCCGCGCCCGTACCGCCACACGGCCGGAAAAGCGGCGTGGCGTGGCCTGGCCTCGCTGCTCGCGCTGGACCGGCCCAGCGAGGGCAAGGGCGTGCTCGCCAGTTTCCTGCTGAGCCAGATCCACGATCTGCGAGCCGAGGAGTACCTGCCCGACGACTATCCACTCCGTGTGGAGATCCACGGCGTGGTGTACGGCACTCAGTCCTCTGTCGTCGAGGACACGATCAGCGACGCGATCCCGATGCCGGTTGCCGCGCTCGGCACGGACATCGCGCTGCGCGACGCGCTGCTGGAAGTCGCGGGTCAGGCGGATCGGCTGGAGAGCGCCGTCAATGTACTTGACGCGGACCTGCGGCGTGCGGCCGGAGGCGACCCCGTCCCATGGGACAAAGGCCAGCGCCCCGGCGAATTTCTCGTCCACGCGCTCGACGCTCCGGCGCGAACGCTGCTTGAGAGCCTGCGCGGTGTCGGTGGCGACGACGAGCGCCTTGAGACCGCCTTGACGTTGTGGGAGCGGATCGCGCGTGATAACGCGTTCGCGATCGGGGAGCAGCTCTTGACGCGCAGCGACCCGAGCGTGTTCGTCGGGCGCACCGTCGGCGGCCGCATTTATCGGCAGGCGAACGCCGAGTTCTCGTTCCGCAGGGCCGTTAAAGAGATCCTTCCGCGCGCTGCGGCCGTGTCGTTCGATGAAAAGGGAGAGTGACTAATGCCGCAGATCGCGCACCGCGGCCGTTGGCTGTGGGAGGACCTGGATCCGAAGGAGGCACGCGCCGGGGCGGTGCTCGCCGCGCTGCGAATGGGCGTTTCGCGGGAGCCGGGCGACGTCAGCGTGCTGTGGCGCCATTACCGCGCCGTCGTGCCCGATGAGGCTGCCGCGCGCGGGAGAATCCACCCGAGCCTGGCTGCCGAGCACGCGGCGCTCACACTCTTCGCGGTGCATCAGCAGTCTCAGAGTTCGCGGATGCACCGCGAAGGATCGCCCCTGGGCGCGTCCCTGCGCGCGCTGCGCGCATCCGCGTTCAAGGACAATCCCGACGCTCTGGATCGGCGCGTCAACGCCGCCGCGGCGACTGAATCCATCAAGGATCTGACCGTCCACCTGCGCGGCCTGGTGAGGCTACTGCGCGATCAGCAGATCCCGCTGGATTACACCGCCCTCGTCGAGGATGTCGCGGCGTGGCATTACCCGGATGCCCGTGGCCGTGTGCGCCGCCGCTGGGGTGCCCAGTACTACGTGTGGTCCGCGCCCGACGCGGACGGCGCGGGTGACCACGGCGGTGCCGGTGCCGGTGCCGGTCCTGCGAGCTTGCCCGCGCAATCAGCCTCTTAATAATCACGTTCGCCGTATCGAAAGGTACATAATGCCCAACCGCCTGTACGTCGACGTGCACGTACTGCAGACCGTTCCGCCGTCGAACATCAACCGCGACGACAACGGGACCCCCAAGCACGCGCTCTACGGCGGTGTGCGCCGTTCGCGAGTATCCTCGCAGGCCTGGAAGCGCGCGACCCGCCTGGCCTTCACCGACTCGGTGCCGAAGCAGGACCTCGCGACTCGCACCAAGCGCATCTCGACGCTGCTCGCCAACGTGCTCGCAGCCCAAAGCGGCTTGGACCAGCAACAGGCTGCGCGCCTGTCGACCGCGCTTCTCGCCCCACTCGGCATCAAGCCTGGGAAGAAGGCGGACGACACCGCCTACCTGCTGTTCTTCGGCCGCAAGCAACTCGACGCGATCGCCGGACTCGTCGCCGACCAGGCACGCGAGCTTGCGGGCCTCAGCGACGCCGAACTGAAAAAGCACTGTGACAAGTTGCCCATCATCGAAACCCTCAACAGCGGGCACCCGATCGACGTGGCGCTGTTCGGACGCATGGTGGCCGATATCAAGGGCCTGAACGTCGACGCCGCCGTGCAGGTCGCGCACGCACTGTCCACCCACGGTGTCGAGACGGAGTTCGACTACTACACGGCCGTCGACGACGAGAACGTCGAGGACTCCGGAGCCGGAATGATCGGCACCATCGAGTTCAACTCCGCGACCCTCTACCGGTACGCGACCGTCTCCGTGCACCAGTTGCTGGAGAATCTCGCCGAGCCGGAGGCGACCGCCGACGCCGTCCGCTGCTTCATCGACGCGTTCGTACGCTGTATGCCTAGCGGCTACGGAAACAGCTTCGCGCCGCGCACGCTGCCGCACCTGGTGTTGGTCGCAATGCGCGAAGACCAGCCGGTCAACCTGGTCTCCGCGTACGAGAAGGCCGTACGGGGCGGCGCGAACGGCATCGCCGAAGAGTCAGCGCGACGGCTGGCGGCCGAGTTCCAGACTGTCAACGAGACCTGGGGCACCGCGCCCACGGCCCACTTCTCAACGTACTACTTGGGGGAGGGAGACGAGGCCAAGTCCCTCGTCGACGCGCTCGGCCGACCCGCCGCGCTCCCGCAACTGCTCGACGGCACGCACGAGACGGTCACGGCGTGGCTCGCGGCCGGCGTCGACGCATGACCGGCTCCCCCGACGCGGTGCTGGCTCTCCGCTTGGCGGCGCCATTGCAATCATGGGGTGGAGAGGGGCGCTTCAACCGCCGGGACACACGCCCGGAACCGACGAAGTCAGGAGTGACGGGACTGCTCGCCGCTGCCGCCGGACGCGCCCGCGAACAGGACGTCACCGATCTGCTCGCACTGCGCTTAGGCGTACGCGTTGACCAGCCCGGAACGCTACTGCGCGACTACCACACCGTCAGCGACTACCGGAACGTCCCACTGCTCTCCGCGAAGGTCAACGCGAAAGGGCAGCAGCAACCAGCCGGCAAGTCGACCCACATCACCGAGCGTTTCTACTTGCAGGACGCGGTGTTCGTCGCGACCGTGGCCGGGCCCGCAGAGACAGTCGACATGCTCGCGCAGGCGCTGAAGAACCCTGCTTTCCCGCTGGCGCTCGGCCGGCGCAGTTGCCCGCCCAGCGGCCGTCTCGTGCTGGGCGTGCACTATGACGCGACTGTTGACGAGGTGCTGGACACAATCCCGTGGCAGGCCGCCGAACACGCGAAGCTGCGCAGGCGGCGGCAGCGACGGCGGGAAGGAGCGGTTACCGGCGCGACCGTCAGCCTGCCGACCACCGTGGAGGATCCTGATGGAACGGATCAGTTAGCCGACGTGCCCAGCAGCTTCAGTCTGGGCGCCCGGGTCTTCACGGCTCGGCGCATCCGCCACGGTTGGGCGAACCCGCCCGCTCAATGGCCCACGATCAGAGACGACCACGCGTCCGGCTTCGGTGCCGCCGCGCCCCACGACCCGTTCGCCCTGCTGGACCGGTGACCCATGCCCTACCTATCCAAGATCCGGATCAACCCTTTGCGGCGCAAAGGGCGCGACCTTCTCAGCAACCCGCACATCGCCCACGCGATGATCAGCGGTGGGATCGCCGAGCAGCCCGTGACGCAGCGCATCCTGTGGCGCATCGACGCACCGAACCCGAGGCAACCCGATCTTCTGGTCCTCACCAGTTCCAAACCCGACTGGTCGCACATCGTTGAGCAGGCCGGCTGGCCTTACGCCGAAGGCGAACACTTCCTCATCCGCGACTACGAGCCGCTGCTGCGCCATATCGCCGTCGGACGCGAATACGCCTTCAAACTCACGGCGAACCCCGTGCAGAACACCATCAACCCGCTCAAGCCAAGCGGGCAACAGCGCGAGCAGCGCGCGAAGGGGCAAACCCGCGCCTTCCGCGTCCCGCACACCACGAGTGCGCACCAGACCGAATGGTTGTTGGGGAAGCTGCCGAACCTCGGCTTCACCATCCCGCAGCTCACGTTCGGCCCGCCGGTGCCGGGCGGCGAAACCGACGACAGCGGCGATACGCGGAATCCGACACCAACCGCGCCAATCGTGCGCGACGTCCTGGTCACAGCAGGAGAGCGCCTGAACTTCGCAAAGAACTCCACACGCACCGGACCGCGCGTCAGCCTGGTGACGGCGACCTACGAGGGCAGGCTGCGCGTGACGGACGCCGATGTACTGCGCGAACGGCTTCTGGGCGGAGTCGGTCCGGCCAAGGCGTATGGCTGCGGGCTGCTCACGCTTGCGCCGCTGGCGGCGGATCGGCATGCCTGAACCATGGTGGCGTGCCCAGCCGCAGGATCTGTATCAGATCGAGGACCGCATCACCAGCGTGTACGCGGAACGCTGCCACATCGACCGCGACGAGAACGCGATCGTGTTGGTGAACAAGGCCCGCACGGTGCACGTCCCGGCCGCGCTGATCGCGGTGATGCTCATCGGTCCGGGCACGCGCATCACGCATCCGGCAGTGACCCTGCTCGCCGACTCCGGCACAGCCATGTGCTGGGTCGGCGAGCAGGGCGTTCGCATGTACGCCTCGGGCCTCGGCGGCAGTCGCGGATCGCAGCTGCTCACCCGCCAGGCCTGGCTCGTGACCCGGCCGCAGGAACGCCTCGCGGTCGCGCGGCGGATGTACGCGATGCGATTTCCCGACGAGGACACCAGCGGCCTGACGATGCAGCAGCTACGAGGGCGCGAGGGCGCGCGCGTGCGCGGCCTCTACCGTAACCACTCGCAACGCACCGGCGTCCCGTGGCAGCGGCGCGAGTATAAGCCTGGCGATTCGTCCGCAGCTGGCGACGACGTCAATAAGCTGCTTTCGATAGCGAACTCCGTCTTGTACGGGATCTGCCACGCGGCGATCGCCGGCATCGGCGCCAGCCCGGCGCTCGGCTTCGTTCACACGGGAACGGCGATTTCGTTCGTCCTCGACATCGCGGACCTCTACAAGGCGGACTACACGATTCCGCTCGCGTTCGACCTGGTAGCGGCGCAGCGACTGACGGAGCGCGACGTCCGTATCGAGCTGCGAGACCGCGCAGCGGACGGCAAGCTGCTTGCGACCATCGTCAAAGACGTCAAACAACTGCTCAACCCACCTGACGTGGATCTGATCGACCAAGACCTCGGCGCCCTGTGGGACCCGAAGCTCGGCGAGGTCGCCAGCGGTGTCGACTGGAGCAGCACCCTGTTCGAGGAGCAGCGTTACCTGGAAGTGATCGGGCCCCTCATCGACGAGCCGAAGGCGGATTCGGCGACGTGACAGTCATCATCCTGATAGCCGCTCCGCCCGGATTACGAGGCCACATCACGCGCTGGATGGTCGAGGCGTCGGCAGGCGTCTTCGTGGGCAACCCGAACGCGCGGCTGAGAGACCGGCTGTGGGCGACGCTTGAAGAGCGCGTCGGCAGCGGCCAAGCCATCATGATCGAGCCCGCGCGCAATGAGCAGAGGTGGGCCGTGCGGACAGCCGGCACCGACAGGTGGAGTCCGGTCGACTTCGACGGACTGATGCTAATGGCCCGACCGCGCGCGTAAACCCCCAGGTGAACAAGTCTCGTCCCCGCGCTCGCGGGGGTCGTCCCGTGTTGAGCAGCACCAGGCCCGAAGGCCCCATCTCGTCCCCGCGCTCGCGGGGGTCGTCCCACGCGGTGGAAGCGTTCGGGCACTGCTGGCCGCTCGTCCCCGCGCTCGCGGGGGTCGTCCCGGGTTCGGCTGGCTGTTGTTGACGTTGATCAGCTCGTCCCCGCGCTCGCGGGGGTCGTCCCGGTAGACAAGGGCGAGGCCACAGCGGAAACCACTCGTCCCCGCGCTCGCGGGGGTCGTCCCCGGGAGGCGTACATCCTGCCGCGGCTGGACGGCTCGTCCCCGCGCTCGCGGGGGTCGTCCCCCTTCGCACTGTCTGCCGGAATCCGCCATGGACTCGTCCCCGCGCTCGCGGGGGTCGTCCCCTGGTCGATCGATCCTCGCGCCCAACCCAGCGCTCGTCCCCGCGCTCGCGGGGGTCGTCCCCAGGCGCGGGAACTGGACTCGGAGGCGTTCGACTCGTCCCCGCGCTCGCGGGGGTCGTCCCCGTCCTTGGCCACCGTCGCCGCCTCGAGCGAGCTCGTCCCCGCGCTCGCGGGGGTCGTCCCTGCGGTATGTCGAGCAGGGGCTCCAAGCCCGCCTCGTCCCCGCGCTCGCGGGGGTCGTCCCCGAGGGTCTCGGTCGCGTTGCCTTGTCCGTCTCTCGTCCCCGCGCTCGCGGGGGTCGTCCCGTGGTGATGGCAAACGACCAGCTGCAAGGGTTCTCGTCCCCGCGCTCGCGGGGGTCGTCCCTGACCGAAGGGGAGCTCTACGCCTACCGGGCACTCGTCCCCGCGCTCGCGGGGGTCGTCCGTAGGGGCGCGCGGCCCGGTCGATGCTGAGGAACTCGTCCCCGCGCTCGCGGGGGTCGTCCCCAGCGCCTCCTCAAGGCGCGCGATCTCCTCGCCTCGTCCCCGCGCTCGCGGGGGTCGTCCCCCGTACCTGTCCACGCAGGGCGCCGCACAGTTCTCGTCCCCGCGCTCGCGGGGGTCGTCCCGTCCCGCTGATCAACCTCGACAGCCTGTTCGGCTCGTCCCCGCGCTCGCGGGGGTCGTCCCCACGGCATACACGCCATCACATACCCCGCGTGCTCGTCCCCGCGCTCGCGGGGGTCGTCCCCCGACCCCGACATCCGGGTGGCCCACTTCGAACTCGTCCCCGCGCTCGCGGGGGTCGTCCTCGAGATGACGATCGCGGGCGCCGGGTACGTGGCTCGTCCCCGCGCTCGCGGGGGTCGTCCCACAGCCCCCGCGCAGGCGCGCGCGTTCTAGGACTCGTCCCCGCGCTCGCGGGGGTCGTCCCCAAGATCAAGGACAAGGTCAAGGACCCGATCGCTCGTCCCCGCGCTCGCGGGGGTCGTCCCGCCCCGTCCACGGGCGAACTGGTCATGATGGGCTCGTCCCCGCGCTCGCGGGGGTCGTCCCACCAAGGCGCCCGACTACGAGGACGAGCTAGACTCGTCCCCGCGCTCGCGGGGGTCGTCCCCTGCACGGGCTGCTCTCCGCGATCCTGCAGAGCTCGTCCCCGCGCTCGCGGGGGTCGTCCCGAGGACGGCAAGTGGTTCGCGTTCCGCGACGACTCGTCCCCGCGCTCGCGGGGGTCGTCCCCGCGCCATCCGCGCCGGGTTGACGGTCGACGGCTCGTCCCCGCGCTCGCGGGGGTCGTCCCTCTCATTCGAGGACTACGAGACGCTGCTGGGCCTCGTCCCCGCGCTCGCGGGGGTCGTCCTGACTGACGTGGTGTCTGACCCGCAGTTCCCGGCTCGTCCCCGCGCTCGCGGGGGTCGTCCCCAGGCGCTGACCGAGAAGCTCGACGAGGCGCTCTCGTCCCCGCGCTCGCGGGGGTCGTCCCGGGGTGTTGACCGGGATCAGGCTGATCAGGTCCTCGTCCCCGCGCTCGCGGGGGTCGTCCCGTGACCGTGGCGAGCAGCCTGCGCAGCCGCATCTCGTCCCCGCGCTCGCGGGGGTCGTCCCTCGGCGGCGTCGATCAGCAGTTGCGGGTAGCCCTCGTCCCCGCGCTCGCGGGGGTCGTCCCAGAGGCTCGCCTACGCGAAGGTCCGCGACCGCCTCGTCCCCGCGCTCGCGGGGGTCGTCCCCTTAGAGTTTCCAAAACATCACGCCGTGTCACCTCGTCCCCGCGCTCGCGGGGGTCGTCCCGACGATGCCATGGTGATGTTGGACGCGGCCGCCTCGTCCCCGCGCTCGCGGGGGTCGTCCCCAAAGGGTGACGATGACTGAGCCGGGTGTGTTCTCGTCCCCGCGCTCGCGGGGGTCGTCCCGACCCCAAGCAGGCCGAGCGCAACGCCGACGACTCGTCCCCGCGCTCGCGGGGGTCGTCCCGCCCGGCATGACGCAGGGCGCCGCGTCGGACGCTCGTCCCCGCGCTCGCGGGGGTCGTCCCTCGCGGGCGTCCTGCTCGTCGTCGCAGCCTTTCTCGTCCCCGCGCTCGCGGGGGTCGTCCCGAGAATCCGGCCGGCATGGTGATGCCGGTACTCTCGTCCCCGCGCTCGCGGGGGTCGTCCCACACCCTGCCCTACACGCGCGTCAACCACGGCCTCGTCCCCGCGCTCGCGGGGGTCGTCCCGCGCCCGCCGCGTCGAGGACCTGCTGCCGATGCTCGTCCCCGCGCTCGCGGGGGTCGTCCCACGCTCGGCTGCTCGGCGGTGTTCAGATAGACCTCGTCCCCGCGCTCGCGGGGGTCGTCCCCCGCTGCAGGTCAGCGTCGCCTCCGGCCTGTCCTCGTCCCCGCGCTCGCGGGGGTCGTCCCGCGTTCTCCGAGCACCAGTCGATCCCGAAATACTCGTCCCCGCGCTCGCGGGGGTCGTCCCCGCGCCGCTCGTTAACGGCGGTTTGCGCATTACTCGTCCCCGCGCTCGCGGGGGTCGTCCCGCCTACTACCTGGAGAAGGTTTTCAACTGCGGCTCGTCCCCGCGCTCGCGGGGGTCGTCCCGGAATCGCGCAGTCCGGATCACCCACCGGCACCTCGTCCCCGCGCTCGCGGGGGTCGTCCCCGGCCCCGGCCGCGGTGGCGGGCGAGCGCGCCCTCGTCCCCGCGCTCGCGGGGGTCGTCCCACCGCGACCGACGACGTAGGGCGCTACTACGGCTCGTCCCCGCGCTCGCGGGGGTCGTCCCCCGCGTGCGAGCACTTCGAAGCCCTTGCGGACCTCGTCCCCGCGCTCGCGGGGGTCGTCCCCCGGCGCTGGTCGCTCAGGTTGCCGGACGTGAGCTCGTCCCCGCGCTCGCGGGGGTCGTCCCTCGCCGAAGCCGCCCGCCGACGCCGCACGGAACTCGTCCCCGCGCTCGCGGGGGTCGTCCCCGTCAGAGTCCTGCTTCCACGACTGCTCCACCCTCGTCCCCGCGCTCGCGGGGGTCGTCCCTCGCGTCGGTGTTGCAGGACCGGCCGACGCGGCTCGTCCCCGCGCTCGCGGGGGTCGTCCCCCGGGCAGCACCGTGCGCACCAGGTCCTGCGCCTCGTCCCCGCGCTCGCGGGGGTCGTCCCACCGCGATACCCAGGCCGAGGCACGCGAGGCTCTCGTCCCCGCGCTCGCGGGGGTCGTCCCCCTGGCGCGGTGGCGCTGATCGGTTGCGAGGCCTCGTCCCCGCGCTCGCGGGGGTCGTCCTGGTCTGGTCCGGACTTTCTTCGGACGCTAAGTGGTCGCGCCTGTAAGTCCTTCGGGGGTTGATCATGCGGCGAGGGAGAGGGAGGATTCTTGGTGTCGGAGGGAGTGTTCTTCTTGCTCTCGCCGGTCGAGTCGGGCCAGCAGATCTTCCAG
>NZ_JAGSXH010000095.1 GCF_018283645.1 Actinocrinis puniceicyclus
CTCCAGCCCGATCCAGCCCGCCCCGATGATCACCAGCCGGGAGATCCGGCCGAGCAGTTCCCGCAGCCGCTCCGAGTCGTCCATCGTGCGCAGGTACACCACCTGCTGGGCGTTGCCGCCGAGCACCGGCAGGTGGCGCGGGGTGGCGCCGGTGGCGAGCAGCAGCTTGGCGTAGTCCAGACGTGTGGCGTCGGCAAGCCGCACCTGGTGCGCCGAGCGTTCGATCGCGGCGACGTGGCTGTCGAGCCGCAGTTCGACGTCGTGCTCGGCATACCAGGGCTCGGGGTGCACGAAAGCCTTCTCGCGCTCGCTCTTGCCGGTCAGGTAGTCCTTCGACAGCGGCGGGCGCTCGTACGGCCGGTGCGGCTCCTCGCCCACCAGCACGAGCGGGCCTTCGTAGCCCTTCGCGCGCAGCGCCTCGGCGGCCTTCGCGCCGCCCAGGCCCGCTCCGACGATGACGAATGGTTCGGACGCTGGCATCGGGATCTCCTCGCCGCCGCGACTGTCGCCTGTTGACGTCGAAGGCGCGGCGGACGTGCGTGACGCCCGCGGCACCCACGGTCACAGGTTACGTCAACTTCCGCCCGCGTAGCCGAGTGCGACATCACCCGAATCGGTGTCGATCGTGATCTGCCGGGGCGAGGAGTAGTCCTGCACCCCGGCCGCGATCTGCCGGTCGCCCGACTGGGTTCGGCCCGAAACGCGATAGGTCGTGCCCACCGGCACGGTGACGTCCACCGATCCGGAGGCGACCGAGGCGGTCACCGACTGCGGCGCGGCGGCTAAGTCCAGTTCGACGTCGCCGGAGAGCGTCTGCGCGTCGACTCGCTGCGAGGCGAGCCGGGTCCCGGTGACGGCCCCGGATGCGGCCCGCGCCCAGACGACGCCGCCGTTAAGGCTGCCGGTTAGGGCGGCCCTACGCGCCCGGGAGAAGCCGCGAAACCTGGGCGAGCGCCGCCGCGAAACCCCGCCGGTCGACCGCCCTTTCCAGGCGGACGCCGCTGGCGCCGCAATGATCCACGCTCACCGACGCGCCGCCCCGGGGCGCGGGCGGGTCCGGCGGCCGGCTCGCGTTCGCCGGCGGCGCGGTGAACCCGATGAGCAGCAAGGCGACCGCCACGGAGAATGTGGCCGATCCGCGCGAGTAGGACGAGGACATGGTTTCCTCCTCGATCACGGTGCCGCACCGCGACCGGCTCTCGGCGCGGTCGTGGCGCCGCGTGCGGCGAAGCCGCCGGACCGGAACGATCCGCCCCGGTCCCCGCCTCCGTTATCACCGTAGCCGCGCCGCGTCCGGCCGCCCGGCCGTACGGTGGCGTCTATCGGCCGATCGGGCGACAACCGGTGATGCGTGCGCCGGTGGGTATGAGTCCCGCCGAGGAGGCGAGATGCGGACGCATTGGGACACGGACGCGCAGGCCAACGCTTTCACCCGCGGCCTGTTCGACGGCCTGCCGGGCAAGTACGACCTGCTGGCGGAACTGCTTTCGTTCGGGCAGAACCGGCGCTGGCGGCACGCGATGGTGGACGCGGCGCTGCGCATCAGCCCCGGCGCGCGCCGCGTGCTCGACGTGGCCACCGGGACCGCCGGGGTGGCGCTGGCCTGGACCCGGCGCACACCGGCGGAAGTGGTCGGCGTCGACCTGACCGAGCAGATGCTGCGGGTCGGGCGCGAACGCGTCGCCCGCGCGAACGCGGACGGGCAGGTCAGGCTCGTCGCGGGCCGCGCCGAACGGCTGCCGTTCCCCGACGAGTCCTTCGACGCGCTCACGTTCACCTACCTGCTGCGTTACGTCACCGACCCGGCGGCGACCCTGCGGGAACTCGCCCGCGTGGTGCGGCCCGGCGGCGCCATCGCAAGCCTCGAATTCGCAGTTCCCGGGGACCCGCTGTGGCACGCGGCCTGGCACGGGTACACGCGCGCGGTGCTCCCGGCCGCGGGTCTCGTCACCGGCGGGCGGGAGTGGGCGCGGGTCGGGCGTTTCCTCGGTCCGTCCATCTCAGAGCACTACCGGCGGCATCCGGTCGAGCAGACCGTCGCGCAGTGGCGGGAAGCAGGGATCGAAGAAGTCGGCTCGCGCGCCATGAGTCTCGGCGGCGGCCTGATCATGTGGGGCCGCAAGTCCGGGGCCGCCGCGGCGCTGGAAGGCGAACGAGCGTGACCGGCACCGACTCGCTCTCCCCCGCCTTCTACGCGAGACACGGCGGCGCACGCTGGGACTGGTGGACGGTTCTGCATCCGCCGTACACCCTCTGGCATCTGTCGTATGTGGGGGTGGGTGCCGCCCTGGCGCCGCACGTCGACTGGTTGGTCCTCGGCGCGGCGGTGCTCGCGTTCGCGCTCGCGGTCGGTGTCGCCGCGCACGCGCTCGACGAGTGGAACGGGCGGCCGTTGGGCACCGGTATCAGCGGCCGGGCGCTGTGGACCGCGGCGGTCGTCTCGCTCGCGGCCGCGGCGGCGCTCGGTATCGCGGTACTGCCGCACACCGGGCTGGTGCTGATCCCGTTGGTCGTGGCCGGGATCGTGCTTGTGCTCGGCTACAACCTGGAGCTTTTCGGCGGCGTGCTGCACACCGACCTCGGCTTCGCCCTGGCCTGGGGGGCGTTTCCCGCGGCGGTCGGATACGTCTCGCAGGCCCCGCCGCTCAATTCGCCGAACACGCTCGCCGCGCTGCTCGCCGTGATCGCGGCCACTGCGCTATCCGCCGCGCAACGCCGGCTGAGTACCCCGGCTCGGATGCTGCGGCGGCGCACGGTCGGCGTCACCGGTGTCGTCGAATTCTCCGACGGATCGACCATGCCGCTGACCCGGGCCGCGCTGCTTCAGCCGCTGGACGGCGCGCTCAGGCTCCTGTCCTACGCGATGCCGGCCGTGGCCGGGGCCCTCCTGCTGGCCCGGCTCCCGCACTGGTAGGTCGCGCTGGCGGGTCACACCGGGTAGGTCGCGCCGGTTTCCCGCGCCGCGGGCCGCGGGCCGTGCGATCAGTCTTCTGTGACGGCCCCGACCAGCCCGGTCAACGATTCCCTTACCGCGGCGTCGATCGCCACGCCGCCGCGGCTGCCGGCGCCGCCGCCGAGTGCCTCGACCGCCCGCTTTCCCAGCTGCTCGATCCGCTCCTGCACCGCGTCGCGCGCACCGGTCTCAATCATCAGGCCGCGGATCTGCGGCACCGCGTCCCGCTCGCCCGCGTCGGTGAGCCGCCGCAGGTGCAGCCGTCCCGGTGGATCCAGCCTCTGATACGTCTCGGCGAGCAGCACCGTGCACTTGCCGTCGCGCAGATCGTCCCCGGAGGGCTTGCCGATAACCGCCGGGTCGGCGAAGGCTCCGAGCAGATCGTCGCGCAGCTGGAAGGCCAGCCCAAGCGCGAGACCGTATGCCTCGTACGCCGCCAGCAGGTCCGCGCTCGCGCCGGCCAGCGTCCCGCCGAACCGCAGCGGGCCGGTCGTCGTGCACGCCGCGGTCTTCGCGCGCGCGACCGTCAGCGCGTCGTCGAGGTCGAACCAGCCGCCGGCCTGCGCGGCGAGGTCAAGGTACTGGCCTCGGATCGTCTCGGCGCGCATCGCGTCGTAGACCGGGCGGCCGCGTTCCAGCGCGGCGGCGGCGAGCCCGCTCTCCCGCAGCAGCCGGTCGGCCCACACCAGGCACAGGTCCCCGGCGGCGATCGCGGCGCCGGCTCCAAACTGCACCGCGTCGCCGCGCCACGCGCCGTCCGCGTGACGTGCCGCGAACCAGCGGTGCACGGTCGCGCCGCCGCGCCGGGTCTCGGAGCGGTCCATCACGTCGTCGTGGATGAGCGCGCACGCGTGCAGCAACTCAAGGCAGGCGCTTGCCCGCACGATCTCGTCGTCCGCAGCGGCCCCGGTTCCCATCGAGCCGAGCACAGAAAGCACAGAGCGCAGCCGTTTGCCTCCGCGTGTGATCAGGTCGGCGATCTGCGAGACGAACTCCCGCTCGGCCAAGTCCCGGTGCCCGTCCCCGGCGCCGCCGCCCGGTGTCCCGACCTCGTCCAGCCGCGCGGCGAGGTACTCCCCCAGGACCCGGTCCACCCGCGAACGCAGCGGCTCCACTTCGCGCATGGTCCGACCTCCCGCTTCGCCGCCTCGCCCACTACGGCCTACCCGCACACCGCGGCCTCACCCAAGCATCACAGCCGGGCAGCGGAGACGCACCATGTGCACGGCGAACGGCCGGCACACGGTTCAACCGGTTACAGCAGTACTCAGGAAGGAAATTCGCCCGGCGCGAAGCCCGCCGGTGCGGCGGAGCGACGCCCTCGCCTACGCCAGCGGGGCGCGCACTCGTGACGCGCCCCGCCTCGTCCTATCTGCAGAACAGATATGCGCAGTACCCACTCATGATGATCATGGCTATCGCGGACACGCGGCGCTCGCTTTCTGTACGACGCAGAGCGGCGCTGTACGGCCGCCTCAGCTCAGGCGTCGCAGCCTACGACTCTCGTCCGAGGAGTCACAAATCCGGTACGCCGTAACGGCGTACTGAAAGCGCCACAGCCGACGAGCGTGCCTGATCAGCCCTACGCTCCTAGGCGCCGGAGACAACGGCGCCGATAACGCCGCAACGTTTTGCGCGACTCACCTTACCCGCTACGTTGAAATGAGCCGGGATCCTCGAGCGCTGCGACGTTCGGGACGCTGGGACGCTGGGGGGCTCAGTGGTCGAGTTCGAGACCAACGAAATCAGCGGGCACGTCGCGGGCAACGTCGTACAAGCCGGCGCTGTGCACGGAGGAATTCACATCCATCGCGCCGCGACCCCTCCCACGCTGCCGATTCCACGCCAGTTGCCCGGTCCCCCACCGTTCCTTATCGGCCGCGAACGCGAACTCGACCGGCTCGACAACTGGTCGCGTCAGGACCACAGCGGGCCGGTCGTTCTCACCGGGCCCGCCGGTGCAGGCAAAGCAGCGCTCTGCCTCACCTGGCTGTACCGCGACGCCGCCGGCTATCCGGACGGCGCTTTGTACGCCGACCTGCGGGCAATCGGCGATCCGGTGCAGCCTCTGGCAGTACTGCGCGGCTTCCTCGCCGCACTCGGGCTGCCCGCGGACAGCATCCCGCCGGACCTGGCTGGCAGCGCGGCGCTCTTCCGTTCGGCCTCAGCCGGCCGGCGGATGGCCGTGATGCTGCACGGCGCCACCTCCGCCGCTCAAGTGCGGCCGCTGATCCCAGGCGGCGCCACGTGCCGGACCGTGATCACGAGCACGTGGCAGCTCGCCGGCCTTCGCTCGGACGGCGCGCGTTGGCTCACGGTCGGGCCACTGGAGACGCACGCGGCCGTCCTGCTCCTGCAACGCGTCGCCGGGCTCGGCCTTCCCGCCCACGAACCGGACGGCAACTCCCACGCGGACGCGGACACGGACTCGGATCGGTCGGAGCTGGTCGCGGCATTTGAAGTAGCGCGTTTGTGCGGCGGGCTGCCGCTCGCCGTCTGCCTCGTCGGTCATCGAGTGGCCTACAACCCGTACGAACGGCTCAGCCGCGTGGCCGAAGAACTGAAGGACGAGACCCGGCGGCTTGACCGGCTTACCGAAGAGGGAGAAGGAGTGCGCGCAGTCATCGACTCCTGTTACCGCGGACTTTCACCCGAAGCGGCGCGCCTGTACCGGATACTCGGCGGCCTGCCGCTCGCCCGGCTCTGCACCATCGCGGCCTGCGCCGCGGCCGACCTGCCGGAAGTCGAAGTCAGAGACCTACTGAGGACACTGACCCAGGCCAATCTGCTCCAACAGCACGGCGAGGACACGTATCAGTTCCATGAGCTGATCCGCCTTCATGCGCGCGAGCGGTCGCGGGCCATGCCCGGAGAGGAACGCGAGGAGTCGATCATCCGCGTGGAGAACTGGTACCTGTCTACGGCCGTCGCGGCGGCGACCGCGGTCCGGCCATACCGCCGCGACCGGCCCGCCGAGGTCACCGGCCTGGCAGCGCCACCACTGGCCTTTCCCGCCCAGCACACCGCGCTCGACTGGCTGGATGCCGAGGCCACGCAGTTGCTCGGCCTCGCACGCCACGCCGCCGACCGGCAGCGGCCACGGATCGCGCTGCGGATCGCGGGGCAGATGTGGTCGCTGTTCGCGCACCGCAAGTATTACTGCGTGTGGCAGGAGTTCGACCTGCTCGGCCTGCGCTGCGCCCGCGAACTGGGCGACCGCGGCACCGAAGCCCGCATGCTGAGGCGACTCGGCCTCCTGGCCTGCGACCTCGGCCGGTACGACGAGGCGGCCGACCACCTGCGCGCGGCCGCCTCGCTCTACGAACAGCTCGGCGACAGGCACCGGCGGGCCACCGCAGTCAACAGCCTGGGCGTCGTAGCCCTGCGACGAGGCGATCCGGAGGACGCCATCCAGCTGCTGGAACACGCGCTGGCAGTGCACCTTGACCTCGGCGACGCGCGCCAGAGCGCCCTGGTACGCATCGACCTCGGCGACGCCCTCATCGAGACCGGGCGCTGCGCCGAAGCGCTCTGTCGGCTCGCTGAGGCGGAAGAGGGCCTGCGCGGTTCGCCCGACCTGTCCAGCACCGCGCATCTGCGTATGCTGACAGGCCGGGCGCTGGGCCGGCTGGGCTCGCAGCCCGCTCGCGCGCGGACCGAACTCGACGCGGCGGGCGAGTGCATGCGGGAGCTTCGCTCGATCGCGGGAGAGGCCGAAGCGCTCGGTTACGAGGGCGAACTGGCCGAACGTGAGGGCAGGAGCGAAGAGGCGGCGAGTTCGTACCGCCGGGCCGCCGCGCTGCTCGGCCAGCTCGGCACACCGAGCAGCGCATGGCTTCACCGTCGCATCAGTTCCCTGTCACAGCTGGCGGCCCGTTGTGTGGCCGAGCAGAGCCTGGATGGGCCGGACCCGGCGCCGCGCCCCGATCCCACCGGCCCGCCGTGATCCTCACCCGATGCCGCGTCAGCAGCCCGCCGAGTTCCGCCGAGCTCAACTGCGCCTCCACCGGAGAGCGGTCACCGATCTTCCAGCCCGCGTAGACCACCGCCTGCGCCAGCGCCTGCACCGGGTTGCCCCCGGCCAGCCAGCCGTGCAGGAACGAGGCGAACAACGCGTCTCCCGCGCCCGTGGTGTTCACGACGCCGCGCGGCGCCACGGCCGCGGCCCGCAGTAGCGCGCCGTCGCGGGTACCGACGACGCAGCCGCGCGGGCCGCAGCCCACAGCGACGATCGAACAGCCCGGGTACCGGGAGAAGACCCGGCGGATCCACTCGGCCGGGGGGCACGGGAGCGCCTCGTGGCTGCAGAACAGCACATCCGCCACCTGGAGCCACGGGCGGTCGTACGGGTCTTCGAGATCGCCGATGAGATGCACATCGACGGCGACGGGCACCCTGAGCCGCGCAGCGATCGGGAGCAGTTCACGCGCGAAGACCGTGTTCGTCACGACCGCGAGGTCGGCGCCGGCCACCGTGTCGGCGAAGGTCGGCGCGGGATACGTGACCGCGTCCACGGCGGCGAGACAGGGGCGCCCCGCCCGCCGGCCGGACTCGTCGACCAGCACCACGCCGAGCGACGAGCCGGGGCCGGTGACCACGCCCGGTCCGTCCAGCCCGTGACGGCACAGTTCGCGCCGGATCGCCGCGCCCGCCGAGTCGTCGCCGACGACGGTGCACAGGTCGACCTCCTCGTCGAGGGCTCGCAGAACGCGGGCCACATGCGCGCCCACGCCCCCGACACCGACGTGCGTCCACGCGGGGCGGCAGGTCGGTTCGTAGGGCACGGGGAACCGCTCGACCGGCACAGTGATGTAGAGGCTTGATACGCCGACCACGACGACCCGGCTCATCGGGCGCCTCCGATCCGGGAGCACGCCGAGTCCGACGACGCGGATCCGTAGCGGATGAGTGTCGGCAGCGGGGCCGGCTCGGCGGCCGAAGCGACCGCGGGCTCGTCCAGTCCCAGGTGGCGGTAGAGCAGCCGGCGCATGTTCGGGGCGAACCGGCCCGGCTTCGAGGTGATCCGGCCCGCGACCCGCGCGTAGTCGTCGCGGCGGAAGTCCGGCCCGAGCCGCTCCAACTGCGCCGCGAACGGCCTTCGGGACGACAGGCGCGGGGCGAAAGCGGCCAGTTCCCCCAGCGGCGAACCGCGGTCGACGTCGGCGGACAGCTGTCCCGCGAAGGCGACCGGCGCGCCCGCGGCGGTCGCGTAGAGACTCACCGAGCCGTGGTCACCGATCACGACGTCGGACGCCGCCAGCACCGCGCGCCAGTCCGCCTCGGGCGGCACGAGCCCGAGCCCCTCGCGCAGCGCGCCGGTCAACCAGGCGGTGATCTGCCACCGCCCGTGCCCGAACCAGGCGTTCGGATGCGCGAGCACGATCACCTGGTACTCGTCCGGCGGCAGTTGCGCCACGAGGCGACCGGGCAGATCCGGCACCCGGCCGAGCAGCGAGGACGGTCCCCAGGTACTCGCGACCGTGACCAGGCGACGGCCCGGCCCGACGCCGAGGGCGTCTCGGTAGGCGTAGCGGCGCGGCCGGCTCACTTCGATACGGTCATAGCAGGGATCGCCGACGACCACCGCGCAGGACAGCGCCTGCGGGCAGCCGAGGGCGAGCCGGGCGCGCTCCTCCTCGTGCGCCAGCACCAGAGCCGAGGGAATCAGGGCGCCGTCACGCACCAGCCACTGCGCCCCGAGACCGTACACCTCGCGCTGGGCGACCACGCGTCCGCGCTGCCCGGCCGACACCCGCTTGTTGAAGCCCGCGCCGTGCGGCAACAGCACGACCGGCGCGTGCAGTTCGTGGATCCCTTCGTGCCCGGCCGCGACCGCCAGGCCGAAGTCGAAGTCGACCGCCTGACGCCACGGCACCACGAGTGCGCCGATGCCCGCCAGGAACTCGCCGACCCCGTTGTCGAAGACCCCTCCCACCGGGCTGGTGAAGACCACCTGCACCCGGAAGTCGGCCTCGAAGAGCCGTGCCACCTCCAGCAGCCGCTGGCCGCTGGTGACCGTGTCCACGACGATCAATACCGTGACGCACTGCGTGCGGGTGCTCCACCGCGCCGCATCCGGACCGATGGGCACCTTGCGCCACTCGGCCATCGAGACGATGCTCATGTCCAACGCCCCCAAAGCGAATCCGTCCCCTGACTGACCGCCGGCTTCGCGCATGACTGCCGAGACCGGCGCCGTTCATCAGGCTGATGCCACCGGATGCTGATACGCGACGTGCATTTCGCTTGACGGTTTGCTTGCAGGCGGCCGCGCACGCATGGGCGCGCGTGGCATATGGGGCGCATATGGACGATTCCGCGCGCCCTGGCAGCGGACCGCGGACCGGCCGGAGAATGAGAATTCTGATACATACCTGAGACTCCGGCCGCCCGACGAATGGGGATGCTGTTGGAGTTGCGCATTCTCGGCCCGGTCGACCTCTGGGTCGCCGATACGCGCTGGGAGCTCGGCGGCCCGAAGGAGCGCTGCGCGGTCGCGGCGTTGGTGCTGGCCGCGGGTCAGACCCTGTCCGCCGACGCGCTCGCCGAGCGCATCTGGGGCGAGCAGCCGCCCGCGCACGCGCGCGCCACGCTGCAGTCGTACATCTCCAGGTTGCGCAGGCGTCTGAAGGACGCCGGCGTCGACGGCACCGTGCTGTTGACCACGTCGGCTCACGGATATCGGCTCGTCGTGCCCGGGGCGTGCGTCGACGTGTCACGTTTCGACGAACTCATGCGCCATGCCGAAACGGCCGCGCTCAGCGATGCCCGGCGGGCCGAGGCGCTGCTGAGCAAGGCGATCGATCTCTTCCGCGGCGAACCGCTGGCCGGCATACCCGGGGACTGGGCCCAGGCGGCGCGCGCGAGCCTGCTGGAGCGGCGGCGCGCCGCGGTGCTCAAGCGGATCGAGGTCGCACTGCGGCTCGGTCGGCACGGCCAACTGATCGGCGAGCTGACCGAGCTCGTCGCGCGCGGACCGGCGGACCAGGCGGCGGTCGGCTACCTGATCACCGCGCTCTACCGGGCCGGACGGCAGACCGAGGCGCTGAACGTGTACCGGCGCACCCGCGAGCGGTTGCGCGCGCTCGGGCTCGAACCGCGTCGCGAGCTTCGGGAACTGCACGAGCGGGTGCTGCGCAGCGATCCCTCGCTCACCGCACAGCCGGCACACGGCGAGACACGGCGGACCGAACCGGCCAACGCGCTCGAACGCGATCCTGCGCATTTCACCGGGCGTGCAGCGGAACTGGCCGGGCTGCTGGCCGCGATCGAAGACGATCTGGCCGGCGGCTTCACCTCGGTGTGCGTCGTCGACGGCATGCCGGGCTCCGGGAAGAGCACACTGTGCCTGCGCGCGGCCCACCTGCTGCGCGATCGGTTCCCCGGCGGGGCGCTCCAACTCAACCTGCGCGGGCACGACCCTTATCAGCAGCCGATGGAACCGGGTGAAGCGCTGCTCGCCCTTCTCGGGCTGATCGATGCCGAGAACGCGCGGTTGCAGCGACTCGACTCGCTCGACGCGTGCACGAAGCTGTGGCGCAGTCGCACCGCCGAACAACCGCTGCTGCTGCTACTCGACAACGCCCGCGACGCCGGCCAGGTCCTGCCCTTACTGCCTGCCGCGCGCGGAAGCGCCGTACTCATCACGACGCGGACGCGGCTGCCGGAACTGGCCGACGCGCATGTGCGGTCGCTCGGCCCGATGCCCGCGGCCGACGCGGGCGAACTGTTCGCCCGGCTGGCCGGACCGGAGCGAGTCGACGAACCCGGACGGCTGCGCGAGATCACCGCGCTGTGCGGGCAACTGCCGCTCTCCGTCGTGGTGGCCGCGGGCCACCTCCGCTCCCGACCCGCATGGCGTTTGACGGATCTCGCGCAGCGGCTCACCTACACGCGGGCGCAGCACGATGAAGACGACCACCTCTCCCGGCCGGTCCGCGCCTCCTTCGACGCGTCGTACCAGGCGCTCAACGAGACAGAGAGGCGGCTGTTTCGCCGAGTCGGTCTGCACCCCGGCGCCCAAATCGGCCTGCGCGCGGCCGCCGCGCTCGGCGGGATGGCCATCGCTGAAGCAGACCTGGTGCTCGACGCGCTGGTAAATCACAACCTCGTGGAAGAGCCCGCGCGGCACCGTTACCGCATGCACGATCTGCTCCGTGACTTCGCGGTACGGCGAGTGCACCGCGACGATGATCCGGCCGTGCGTGCAGAGTCCCGCCGCAGAATGGTGTCCTACTATCTGACGACCGCCGTGCGTGCCGCGCTCACTCTCGAGCCGAACGATCGCAGACTCACTTTGCCGGACGAAAGCGCCCCGCCCGACTGCCCGCCCGTTTCCACCGCGGCCGAGGCACAGGATTGGTTCGAGCTCGAATTCACCAACCTGGTCGCCTGCGCCAAACACGCGCTGGACCGCAAGTCCTACCGCGTCGCCGGGCAGCTCGCGCACTCCATGGCCCAGTTCCTCGACCGGCGCGGCCGCTGGAACGAGGCGGTCGAGGTGCACGAGAACGCGCTGCGAGCCTGGCTCGCGCTGGGCGACTCCCTCGGCCAGGCCGGCGCGCTGGTCGATCTGGCCGCCGCGAACTGGGGCTCAGGGCGCCTTGACCAGGCGCAGATGTGTGCCGAGACCGCGCTGGGCATTTACCGGGATCGCGGCGACCGGGCGGGGCAGGCCGACGCCCTGCTGCAACTGGGCCGCGTCCACTGGCGAGCCCGCCGCCCTCAAGCCGCAGACCAGTGCCTGCGGGAGTGCGCAACGCTGCGGTCAACTCTCGGCGACCGGGCGGGCCTGGGCGTGGCGACCTATCACCTGGGCATTGTGACCCTTGAGTTCGGCGTGCCGGGCGAGAGCCTGGAGCACTTCGAGACCGCGTTGCGCACCGCGCGCGAAAGCGGCGACCTGGCCAGCGAGCGCAACTGCCTGAACAATCTCGGCGAGGCATACCAGCGCATGGGCAGGTACCCGGAGGCGTTGCGGCACTACGAGGCGGCGCTCGAACTGACCGTCCAGATCGGCAGCCCACACCGTCTCGCGATCATCGCGCACAATCTCGGCGCATTGCACAATCACACCGCCGACCACGTGGCCGCGCTGGAATCCTTCCGGGATGCGCTCGCGACCTTCCATCAGCTCGACGACACTCGCAGCGAGATCGAGACGCTGATCGGCATGGCGGAGGCCGACCGAGCGCTGGGACGGGAGCCGGAAGCCTTCGAACTGCTGCGGCGAAGCCTGCGGCTGCTCGAACGCGTCGAGGACCCGCTGGCTCATGCGAATGTATACCAGGCTCTTGGTTCGGCGTACGAACAACGCGGCGAGCGCTCCGAGGCGCTCACCGCGTATCGCAGTGCTCTGGCGCACAGCAGGCGGGCCGCGGCACCTGCCGACCAGGCCCGGGCGCACCGGCGGATCGGCGACGTACTCGCGGTCACCCGAGGGCGGGCCGCGGCGCGAGAGCATTGGCGCAAGGCGCTGAGCCTCTTCGAGGAGCTGAGGTTGCCGGACGCCGACGAGGTGCGTGCCCTGCTGACTGACGGTCAGCAGCCCTGAGCAGGGTCGCAGAGACGGGGCGGCCCCCGGCATCACGGGGGGGATGCGATGCCGGGGGCCCTTCCGGCGGGAACGAATCCACACGCCGGGTGATGGATCAGACGGGGTGGGGTGTCTGATCATGAGTAGTGTGCCAGCTCGGCCCGGTGTGCGGAAGGGTTCCTTCGTCTAGCGCAGGCAAAATCAGTACCAGGGTTTTCTCTGGTCCCCGGGGTATGGCGGCTTCATTCCGCTGAGGGCGCGTCACGCTGGGGAAGCAGGGCACGAACCGCATCAATGGTGTCGGCTTCCTCGGGGCCCTTGTCCGGGCGGTATCGCAGCACGCGGGCGAAGCGCAGCGCGACACCGCCGGGATAACGGGGGCTGACCTGCACGCCGTCGAGTTCGATCTCGACGACGAGTTCCGGGCGCAGGTACATCGCCGCGTCGGTGCGCCGCACCGCCAGCTTCGGGAACCGCGCGGTCTGCCAGGCCAGCAGCTCGTCGGTCAGGCCCTTGAACGTCTTACCGACCATCACCGGCGCGCCGCCGTCCGGGTCGCGCGCGCCGAGGTGCAGATTGGACAGGTACCCGGTACGGCGGCCGTGCCCCCACTCCGCGGCCAGCACCACCAGGTCGAGGGTGTGCGACGGCTTGACCTTCTGCCAGGAGCGGCCGCGGCGACCGGCCGCGTACGGCGCGTCCAGAGCCTTGACCATGACCCCCTCGTGCCCCGCCGAGAGCGACGCGGCCAGCAGGTCCAGCGCCTCATCGGCCGCCGGCCGGTGCACGCCCGGAATGATGTAAGGCCCTGCGACACGCCGCAGGGCGCTGTGACGCTGCGCCAGCGGCGCGTCGAGCAGGTCGACGCCGTCCAGGTGCAGGCAGTCGAAGAAGTACGGGTGCAGCAGCAGGTCACGCTCCGAGGCGGCACCGAAGCGGCTCATCGTCTCCTGGAAGGGGCGCGGGCGGCCCTCGTCGGTCAGCGCGAGCGTCTCGCCGTCGAGCACGACCGTCTCGCAGGGCAGCGAGCGCGTGAGATCCACCAGTTCGGGCACGCTCGCGGTGATGTCGCGCAGGGTTCTGGTAAAGACGCTGACCTGATCTCCGTCGCGGTGCACCTGGATGCGGGCCCCGTCGAGCTTGTACTCGACACTGGCCTGCCCGAGTTCGGCGAGGGCGGCCGGCAGGGACTCGGCCGACGAGGCGAGCATCGGGCGGATCGGCCTGCCCACGCGCAGGCCGACCGCGGCCAGCGCCTGCGCGCCGCCGCACACTGCGGCGGCCGCGGTGTCCGGCAGCGAGCCGGACAGCATGAAGGCCCGGCGGACCTGCTCACCGGGTGCCTGCGCGGCCCGGGCGACGGCATCGAGCATGACGCCCTCAAGGGCGCCCTGACGCAGCTCGCCGGTCAGCAGGCGCAGCAGGAAGCCCTGCTCCTCGGCGGTCGCGGCGCCCAGCAATGCGCCGAGCAGTTCCGCACGGCGGCCGCGCGACCCGGACCCGGACGTACCCGCCAGACTCTGCAGCGCCGCGTCCACGCCGGCGGCGGTCAGGCTCGGGGCCTCGGCCGGCGGCACGTCGAGCCGGATCAGCGTGCGCCAGCCGGTACCGAGGCGGCCCTGCAAGGGCACGCCCACGAGGTACGCGGCCACGACGCGCACCGCGGCCGCTCCCTCCGGCTCCGCGGCGGCGGCACGCAACAGCCCGGCGAGCGCCTCGACCTTGGCCAGGCGCGACCGTGTCGCCGCCATGGCTGCGGAGACCTGGACGAGCTCGGCGAACAGCATGCCTCCATGGTGGCGCGCGGCACCGACACTCGGCACGACGCGCCGCGGCGCGCACTGGACACTGCGCCTACAGCGCACTGGACACCGTGCCCGCGGCGCGCCGAAGGTCAGGACGCGTCGGGCAGCGGCGCACCGAGCCGGTCGAGGGCGTCACCGGTGAGCCGAAACGTGGTCCACTCGTCCTGGGGCAGCGCGCCGAGCGACTTGTAGAAGCCGATCGAGGGCGCATTCCAGTCCACCACCGACCATTCGACCCGCCCGTAGCCGCGCTCGACCGCGATCTGCGCCAACCTGGTGAGCAGCGCCCGGCCGTGTCCCGCGCCGCGGGCGTGCGGCTTGACGTACAGGTCTTCGAGGTAGATCCCGTGCCGGCCGAGCCAGGTGGAGAAGTTCAGGAACCACAACGCGAAGCCGACCGGCTCGCCGGTTTCCTCGTCCTGCGCGATGAGCGCGGACACGGCGGGTGCCTCACCGAACAGCGCCGCGCTCAGCAGCGGCTCGGTAGCGGCGACCTCATGCCGGGCGCGCTCGTATTCGGCCAGGTCACGCACCATCGCCAGGATCGCCGGTACGTCGTCCGGAGCAGCGGGTCTGATCATCGCACCAGGGTAACCGGGCTCGGCGTGGCCGGACGCAGCGCGGGCGCCGCGACAGCCACCGCCAACACCAGCAGCACCGGGACCGCGAGGGCCACGGGTAGACCAACCACGTCGGCCACGCCGCCGATGACGATCGGGCCGGCGATGAAGCCGATGAAGCCGATGCTGGCGACGCGAGCGATGGCCTCACCCGCACGCGCGGGGTCCCGCGTGCCGGCCGTCGAAAACACCTGCGGCACGATGCACGAGAGGCCCGCGCCAAGGCAGCCGAAGCCGACTACCCCCGCGATCGGCGCGTTGACGAGCAGCCCGGCGGCGAGGCCGGCCGAAGCGAGCACGCCGCAGGCGCGCACCAGGCGTACCGGGCCGTACCGGGCGGTCAGCCGGTCGCCGATCAGCCGCCCGGCGGTCATGGCGACCGCGAAGGCCGCGTACGCGCTGGCGGCGAAGCCGGCACTGGTGTGCAGGTTGTCGTGTAGATAGACCGCGCTCCAGTCCGCCGCGGCGCCTTCGCCGACCAGGCAGCAGAACGCGAGGACCCCGAGGAAGAGCACCGCCGGGGAGGGGGCGAGAAAAGCGCGCAGCCGCCCGAATACCGAGAGCCGGTCCGCGGTCGCGGGCGCTGCTGCGGTCGCGGGCGCTGCTGCGGTCGCGGGCGCGTTCCCGACGCCGGCAGGGGGCCGCGCCGGGGACAGGCGCCCGGACCGTGCCGCCGGGGTGGGCCGGGGTGCGGGCCCCGCGGCCGGCGGGGTGAACGCCGAGCGCCAAGACCAACCGACCCCGAGCGTGACCAGGCCGGTGACTGTGGCGAAGGTGACGGCCGGGCCCAGTCCGGCGCGCGCGTACAGGCCACCGAGTGCGGCACCGACGAATCCACCGATGCTGTACACCGCGTGGAAGGACGAAATGATCGGCCGGCCCCACGCGCTCTGCACCTCGACCGCGTTGGCGTTCATCGCCACATTCAGCGTGCCGTGTACCGCACCGAAACCGAACAACGCCAGCATGAGCGTCGGCAGGTTCGGCGCGAACGCGGGACCGAGCAGCACCGCCGCGTCGACGAGCGCGGCCGGCAACATGACCCGCCGGCTGCCGTAGCGATCCACGAGCCGCCCCACCGCCTGCATTCCGACGATCGCTCCGGCCGCGAAGGCGAGCAGCGCCAGGCTCAACTGCCCGTCGCCGACCCCGAGCCGCTGCTTGACGGCCGGGATCCGCGAAGTCCAGGAACCGAGGATGACGCCGTAGAGCAGGAACAGCAGCGAGACCGAGACGCGGCCGCGGACCAGGGCCGGTGCGCGCGCTTCGGGTGCTCGCGGCCCGGCCGCTGTTTCACCTGCATCCGCTGTGTCCGCTGTGTCCGCTGCTTCTGCTGGTTTCGCGTGGCCGCTGCCGATCGCCGCGCGCGGTGTGACATCGGCTCCGCTCATTACGTCACGGTAGCGCGCGGCGATCGGCAGCGGTTCAGCGGCTGGTCATAGGTGCTCGCACCTTAGGCCGCTTACGAGGTCGAACAGGCGGCTCCGTTGAGGGTGAAGGCCGTCGGGCTCGCATCACTGCTCGTCCACGTGCCCTGCCAGCCGACTGTGACGTTTCCTCCGGGACTGATAGTCGAGTCGTACGAGACGTTCGTCGCGGAGACCGCCGTCCCGCTCTGCGTCACCGTCGCACTCCAGGCGTTGGTCACCTTCTGGTCGCCGGGATAGTTGAATTTGAGCGTCCAGCCGTTGATCGCCGACGTACCCGTGTTGGAGATGGTCACGTTCGCGACGAATCCTCCGGGCCACTCGCTCGACTTCACGTACGAGACGTTGCAGGTCGCGCCGCCGGCGCTGGCCGAGGCCGACGGCGAAGACGACGGGGAAGACGACGGCGAGGAGGAGGGGGACGCGGACGGCGAGGCGGACGGGGACGCCGACGGCGAGGCCGACGGGCTGGTGCTCGGGCTCGCCGAGGGGCTGCCGCTGACGCCGCTACCCGAGATCACGTAGGTGACCAGGGAACGCGCCGGGATGCTGGCGCTGAACGTGCCGCCGCCGACGGTGATCGCGGACTGCGCGGCGGCGTTGTTCGAGGAGTTGGTGAGCACCGGGGTGGCCGTTCCCGTGGTGATCCCGGTGTTCTGCAGCGAGTAGGACACCGAGTCGGCGCTGTTCGCGGTGTTGAGCACGACTACCGCCACGGTGCCGTCGGTGTTCTTGTACGCGGACAGGGTCAGGCCGCTGTCCGAGGTGGTGGCCCCGATCCGGGTCGCGCCCGGGTGGATGTAGCGGCTGTAGTTGGCGAAGGCCCACAGCCGGCCGGTCGGGATGACCGACGAGCCGTTGATCTCCAGCAGACCCTCGTTGTCACCGTTCTCGGACGGGGTCGTGCTGCCCCACCAGTACAGGAAGGCGCTCAGGTTCGCGGAGGTCAGGCCGGTGTTGATGTGCTGCGCCCAGGTGAGGCCGGAGGCGTCGCTGCCGTCGTCCCAAGCGGAGTTGAAGCCGTCGAAGGTGGACCACTCGGTCTGCCAGGCGGGCTTGCTCCAGCCGGGCAGCGCAGAGGTCGGCGCCGCGGTGTAGCCGTGGCTGGTGAAAACCTTGGTGTACGAGTTCGCGGTCGCGTCGCCCGAGATCGCGGAGGCGTACTGCGCCGCGTAGTCCCAGCCCTCGGTGGCGCAGCACTCGAGCTGCGCGGACAGGCCGGAGTTCGCCAGGGTCGGACCGAGCGTGTCGATCAGCTGCGCGGTCTGCGACGGGCTCAACTGCATGCTGTCGTAGCTCGTCGAGAGGTTGGCCTCGTTCTCCGGGCCGAGGTAGGTCAGCGGGATTCCCGCGGCCGCGTAGTCCTTGGCGTACTGGACCAGGTAGTTCGAGTAGGCCTGCACCCAGTTGCCGCTGCTGCACGTGGCACCGTTGAGACCGCACACGGCTCCGCCGTTGCTGGTGGAGTTGTTGGTCTTCATGAACGACGGGGCGCTCCAGGCGTCGGCGAAGACGTTGTCGACGCCGTAGAGGCTCTTGATCTGCTGGGCGAACCACAGCTGGCCCTGGTCCTGGTTGATCGAGGCCAGCGACACGTAGGTCGGGGCGGCGGTGGGGCTGCCCGGCGAGTTCGGCTCGATCGTGGCGCCGGAGTCGGCGCTGATCTCGTTGCGCAGCATGGTCAGGCCCGCGCCGCTCGTGGGGCTGTAGAGCAGGCTGAGCACCTGCTGCTGGACCGAGGCGGAGGCGCTCATGACCGTCGAGGCTTCACCGAAGGCCTCGGAGGCACCGAATCCGGTGATGTTCTGATAGGTCGTCGATCCGTTGATCGTCACGGCTCCGGCGGCGTAGGCCGGATGCGACTGCGACACGGCGACGGCCAGGCCGCCGGCGACGAGCAGTACGGCGAGCGGTGCGCGCACCGCGGTCCAGCGGCGAGCCGTGGGCGGAAGGACCCTTTCAGGGGTTGGCACGGCGCAGTTCCCTTCTGCGAGGACCGGCCGGCCGGAGGCCCGGCCAGCCACGCAGAAGGTACGAACGACATCCCGGCCGCTCAACGATGGCGCATTACCCTGACGCGTCCGGGCAGCACGGCCGTGAAGCTTTCACGGCGGTCCGCCGGCGGCGCCGAGTAAGAGCCCGTAATCGATTCAGGACCCGAACTTCCACAGCACGCCACCGTGGCCGGCGGCCGAGTGCACAGTGAGGGCTGCGAACACCACGAGATCGGCGACGCCGAGGGCGACGGCGAGCACCGCGCGGGCGCGCCGGGGGTTGGGCCCGCGCAGGGCGGCCAGGCCGAGGCCGATCGCCACCGGCCCGAGCACCAGATTGCCCACGAGCAGGCCGACCAGGCCGCAGACGAAGGCGACCACTGACTTGCCGCCGTTCTCCCGGGCGGCCGCGCGGTCGGGCAGGTGCAGCGCGTCAGCCATGGCGCGCCGCCTTGCGGGCCGGCAGCGTGCGGGCCGGCAGCGTGCGGGCCAGCAGCGTGCGGGCGGCGAACAGCAGCAGCCAACCGCCGATGAGCACACCGAACGCGACCGCGGTCTTGGCGGTGAGCAGCGAGAGGGCGCCGGTGGCGAGGGCGAAGACGACCAGAGCGGCCATCAGGAGAATCATGGCTCTACCTTCCGGGCCGCGGCCCGCGGCCGGTAGCGGATAAAACCGAAACAGTCGTTCACTCAAATTCAGGATACGCTGAGCCGGTCCGGAGAACAGTCGTTTACCGAGTGAGTTGGACCACAGATGCGCGATGCGCCCGGCGAGGTGACCGGCGACCCGGCGGACACCGCCGGCAGCGGCGGCGGGGTGCGCCAGGCCCGCAAGCTGCGCACCCGCCAGGCCCTTCTCGCCGCTGCGCTGCGGCTGCTGGAGCGCCAGAGCCTGAGCAGTCTCGGCCTGCGCGAGGTCGCCCGGGAGACGGGCATCGCCCCGGCGGCGTTCTACCGGCACTTTCCCGACATCACGGCCCTGGGCGTGGCGCTGGTGGAGGAGTCCTTCGGCAGTCTGCGCGCGATGGTGCGCGAGATCCGCGTCCAGGACGGCGACGTGGACGGCATGATCGCGCGCTCGGTGGACCTGATAGCCCATCACGTGCACGAGCACCCGGCGCACTTCCGTTTCCTGGCCCGGGAGCGGCACGGCGGCGTCGAGGCGGTACGCACCGCGATCCGCGCCGAACTGGACGGCTTCGTGCGCGACTTGGTGGTGGACCTGTCCCGGCAGCCGGCGTCGGCGGGCTGGCCGACCGGCGAGGTGCGGATCCTGGCGGAGCTTTACGTTAATCTCACCATCCTCACGGCGACCGCGATCCTCGACGCGGCGGCCGGCGCGCACCGGGACGAGCAGGCCATCCTGGAGGCGGCGCGGATGCAGTTGCGGTTGATCGCGCTGGGCAGGCGGCACTGGCGCGACGGCGACTGATCCGGTTAAGTACATGATCCGGTTAAGTACACAGAGTGAGCGCCGTGAGCAGCACCCGGGCGACGCCGGAGCACCGCCGGACCACCGCCGCGGTTGTGAAGATCGCGGCGCGGGCCTCCCGGCCCGGCGCACCTTTCACCCGGAGCCGCTGGTAGCGCGCCTGGGCGCGGCGCACGTTTGACAGGTCTGGTCCGTACCGCGATCCTGATCCCGTGAGAGCGCTCTCAAGGGCTGCGCTCATCCAATTTCGGCCGCACCCGCGTCACCGGGTCCGGCCGGTGGAAGAATACGGTCAGTGGTCGGCCCACGACAGCGTGCTTTCGGTTGAGCGCGACGACGAGGGGCGTCGGGTGCGGTGCGGGGTGTTCCCGGCTGCGGTCGGGCCACCGGAAGAGGGGATTCCCCAATGACAGTCACCGCGGGAGCCACCCGAGTCGTCGGGACGGAGGGAGCCACGGCGACCGCGGTCGCCCCGCGCCGCTTCCCCGTCGGCTTCCACTGGGGGGCGGCCTCGTCCGCCTACCAGATCGAGGGGGCCTGGAACGAGGACGGCCGCGGGCCGTCGATCTGGGACACCTTCGCCCGGACGCCCGGCAGGGTCCGCAACGGCGACACCGGCGACGTGGCGATCGACCACTACCACCGCTATCGCGAGGACGTGCGGATCATGGCCGACCTCGGCCTGACCGCCTACCGCTTCTCCACCGCCTGGCCGCGCATCCAGCCCACCGGCAGCGGCCCGGTCAACGGCGCCGGCCTTGACTTCTACGAACGGCTCGTCGACGAGCTGCTTTCCGCGGGCATCACCCCGTTCCTGACGCTCTATCACTGGGACCTGCCGCAGGCCCTGGAGGACGAGGGCGGCTGGACCAACCGCGAGACCGCGCTGCGCTTCGGAGATTACGCCGCGCACGTCGCGCGCCGACTGGGCGACCGGGTGGAGTTCTGGACCACGCTCAACGAGCCGTGGTGCTCGGCCTATCTGGGCTACAGCAGCGGTAAGCACGCCCCGGGCCGCGTCGACCAGGCCGCCGCGCTGGCCGCGGTCCACCACCTCAACCTCGCCCACGGCCTCGGCGCGCAGGCGGTGCGCTCGGTCGTCGGCGACGCGGCGCAGCTGTCGGTCACGCTGAACCTGTGCGCGGTACGCGCCGCCAGCCAGAGCCCGGAGGACCTCGACGCGCTGCGGCGTATCGACGGGGTCGCCAACCGGCTGTTCCTCGACCCGATGTTGCGCGGCAGCTACCCGGCGGACGTGCTTGCCGACACCGCGCACCTGACCGACTGGTCGTTCATCCGCGAAGGCGACCCGGCGACGATCAACGCCCGGCTCGACGCGCTCGGCATCAACTACTACACGCCGCTGACCGTCGCGGCCCCGGACGGCAGCGGCCACGTGGAGGCGGTGACCGACCACCCGGGCTGCGGAGACCTGAGCTTCCCGGACGTGGACCTGCCGCGCACGATCATGGACTGGCCGATCGACGCCACCGGGCTGCACGAACTGCTCATGCGGGTGCACCGGGACTATGACGGCATCCCGATGGTCATCACCGAGAACGGCATGGCGAACGACGACTACATCGGGCCGACCGGCGAGGTGCACGACCCGGAGCGGATCCAGTACGTCTCCGACCACCTCGACGCGGCGGCGCGCGCGATCGCGGACGGCGTGGACCTGCGCGGCTATTTCCAGTGGTCGCTGCACGACAACTTCGAGTGGGCGTACGGGTACGGAAAGCGGTTCGGGATCGTGTACGTGGACTACCCGACGCAGAAGCGCACCCTGAAGGCATCAGCGCACTGGTACCGCGACCAGATCGCGCAGGAGCGCGGCCTGGCCTAGCAGGGGCCCAGGCCGCTGCGGTAACCACCCGGCACAGTACGAGAGCGTCCCGCCGAAACCTGAGGGCTTCGGCGGGACGCTGTGTCTCTGCGAGGTTCGCCGCGTACTGCGGATCGCGGCATGTGTCTGCTGGACGCCGCGTATCGGCGGCGGCCGACTCAGCCGGCCGGATACGTGGTGCCCGACGGCCAGTCGGTGCCGATGACGACCGTGACTTGCGTATACGTGGTCGACAACGCGAGGTTCGCACTCGGTATGCCGAGCGCGTTCGCGACGGCCGCGGCGGAGTCCGCGCGGGTCGAGGGGTAGAAGACCTTCGTGGTCGCGGTCTTGGCGACGTTGCCGCCGACGGTTGCGAGCGTGAACCCGCCGTTGACCAGCGCGGTCTTGATGCCGGAGGCGCGCTGGTTCACCGCGCTGCCGTTGAACACGGCGACGTGCACCCGGGCCTTGTCCACGGCCGCCGCACCGGTGGTCGTCGGTGCGGAGCCGGTAGCGGACGCAGAGGCGGTACCGTTGCCCGCGGCGTTCGCCCCGCCGGCGGAAGCGGTAGCGGACGCGCCCGCGGACGCGCCCGGGTCGAGCACGGCCTGAGACGCGGTCGGATCCGCTGCGGCGCCGCCCGAGGAGCCACCGGACGGACGGGTCGCGAAGTACCCGATGAGCGCGAGGACGACGACGCCGACCGCGCCGCCGACGATCAATTTCCGGTTGCCGCCGCCGTTGCCGGACGGGCTACCGGCGCGGCGGCCGTGCGCGGACCTGCCGCGCCCGGAGTCCTGGTCGAGTTCTTCCTCGCGGTCGGCGCGACTGTCCGCGGCGCGGGCCGCGCGGCCGGCCTCAAGCCGGGACAGGCGCGGCGGCGCGGCGGCATCGGCGGGACCGGGGCGCGTTGGGCGCGCACCGGGCTGCGGCGGGCGGGCGGCGAAAGGCGGGAACACGGGCGGCCCATCGGCGCGCGAGTCGTCGGGGCGACTGCTGCCAGGGTACTGACCCGGCCGGGAACCCTCGGGCCGGGGCGCGCCCTCGCGCGACGCGTCAGGCCGCGGCGGCGCGCCACCGTAGCGGCCGGCGGGGAACTGGCCGGTGCCGAAGCGGTCCGGGCCCTGACCTGCGCCGGTACCGAAGCTGCCGGTCCCGAACTGCCCACTGTCGAACTGGCCCGTCGCGTGCTGACCGGTGTCGAACTGCCCAGTGTCGAAGCGCCCTGCGTCGAAGGAGCCGGAACCCGGTCCGGCCGCGGAGCGCCCTGGATCGGGCCGGCCGATCGGGTGCTGCCCCGAGTCCGTGCGGCCCGCGGGGCCGCGGCGGGTCGGGTCGGAGATGCGTGGCAGGTCAGCACCGGTGGGCAGGTCGCCGAAGTCCGGCTGAGCCGGCCGGGATGCCTCGTGGCTGTCCGGCGCTCCACCGTGCCGCGCCGGCCGGGTCGGCAGCGGTGGCCCGTCTGACCGGGCGGCGGCCTGAGCCTGCGCGGATGGCGCAGGCGGAGGC
>NZ_JAGSXH010000096.1 GCF_018283645.1 Actinocrinis puniceicyclus
GGCTGCGGGTCGTGGCCGGGGCGGGCCAGGAAGTCGAAGTCGCAGCCGTGGTTGGCCTGGGTGATGTGGTCCTGGTACAGCGCGCCGTAGCCGCGCTGGTAGCGGGGCTGCGGGCGGCGCCACTGCGCGCGGCGGCGCTCCAGTTCCTCCTCGGGCACGTCCAGAGTCAGGGTTCTGGCACCTACGTCGAGGCTGATCGGGTCGCCGGTGCGCACGAGCGCGAGCGGACCGCCGACGTGTGACTCCGGCGCGATGTGCAGGACGCAGGTGCCGTAACTGGTGCCGCTCATCCGCGCGTCGGAGATGCGCACCAGGTCTGTGACGCCCTGTTCGAGCAGGTACTTCGGGATCGGCAGCATGCCGTACTCGGGCATGCCCGGCCCGCCGATCGGTCCGGCGCCGCGCAGCACGAGCACCGTCTCCGGGGTGATCCCGAGGGCCGGGTCGTCGATGTCCTCCCGCAACTGCCGGTAGGAGTCGAACACGACCGCCGGGCCGGTGTGCTTGAGCAGCGCGGGATTGCGCGAGGCGATGTACTTTATGACCGCGCCGTCCGGGCACAGGTTGCCGCCGAGGACCGCCAGTCCGCCCTCGGGATCGCAGGGTTCTTGGACGGTGCGGATCACCTCGCGGTTGTTCGCCTCGACCCCGGCCAGGTGTTCGCCGAGGGTGGCGCCGCCGACCGTGGGCCGGTCCGGGTGCAGCGCCCCGGGCGCCTTGGCCAGTTCCGCGAGCAGCGCGGGCAGGCCGCCGGCGTAGTAGAAGTCCTCCATCAGGTACTCGCCGCCGGGACGGACGTTGGCCAGTACCGGCACGCGGCGGGAGATCGCGTCGAAGTCGGCGAGGCTCAGTTCGACTCCGGCGCGGCCGGCCATCGCCACCAGGTGAATCAGGGCATTGGTCGAACCGCCGAGCGCGAAGACGGTGGCGGCCGCGTCCTCGAAGGACTCCCGGGTCAGGTAGTCGCGGATGACCCGGCCCTCGCGCACCAGCGCCACCGCGCGCATGCCGGCCGATGCGGCCATCCGGTGGTGCGCGGAGTCCACGGCGGGGATGGAGGCCGAGCCGGGCAGTGCGACGCCGAGCACCTCGGCGACGCAGGTCATGGTCGACGCGGTGCCCATCGTCATGCAGTGCCCGGGTGAGCGGGCCAGGCCGCGGCCGACCCCGGCAAGTTCGCAGTCGCCGATCCGCCCGGCGCGGTGCTCGTCCCAGTACCCGAACAGGTCGGTGCCGCTGCCGAGGGTCTCGCCACGGTAGTGCCCGCGCAGCATCGGTCCGGCCGGCACGAACACCGCGGGCAGGTTCGCACTGGTGGCACCCATGATCAGCGCCGGGGTGGTCTTGTCGCAGCCGCCCATCAGCACCGCGCCGTCCACCGGGTACGAGCGCAGCAGTTCCTCCGCTTCCATCGCCAGCAGGTTGCGGTAGAGCATCGGGGTCGGCTTCTGGAAGGTCTCGGACAGGGTGGAGACCGGGAACTCCAGCGGGAAGCCTCCGGCCTGCCACACTCCCCGCTTGACCGCCTCGGCCCGCTCGCGCAGGTGCATGTGACACGGGTTGATGTCAGACCACGTATTCAAGATGGCGATGACCGGTTTGCCGAGGTGTTCCTCGGGCAGATAGCCCAGCTGGCTCATCCGCGAGCGGTGGCTGAACGCCCGCAGGTGGCCGCCGGTCTCGCCCTCGCCGAACCAGGCCGCGCTGCGCAGCACGGGTTCGGACCCGGGTTCCGGCGCGGATACGGATACGGATACGGATACGGATACGGATACGGATACGGCCGCGGGCCTGGACGCGGATGCGGACGCCGCCTCGGGCGCGTCGTGCGCGGCGGCGTTCAGAACTGCCATCGCGCACCCCAGTTCGCCAGGATCGACTCGACGTGGTCGCGCAGCGGTCCCGGCAGCGTGCGCGAGGGCGGGCGCACGTCCCGGCGCGAGAGGCCGAGTTGCGCGAGCGCCTCCTTGACCACGCTGACGTTGTCGGCCGCCGAATCCGCCGCGCGCAGCTGCTCGAAGGGGCGGATCAGGTCCCATACCTCCAGCACGCCGCGGTGGTCGCCCGCCGCCAGCAGCCGGTACATCTCCAGGGACACCACCGGTGCCACGTTCGCCAGGCCCGAGGTGAATCCGGAGGCTCCCAGCGCGAAGTAGCCGGGCGCCGAGAGCTCCGCCAGACCCGCCACCCAGACGAACCGGTCGCGTCCGGCGTCGTACGCGACCGAGGCGAACCGGACCGGGTCGGCCACCGAGTACTTCACGCCGATCACGTTCGGGCACAGCTCGCCGAGCCGGGCGATCTGCTCGCCGCCGACCCGCGCGTCCCGGATGTAGAGCACGACGCCGAGTTCGGGCACTGCGTCGGCGATGGTGCGGTGGTACTCGGTCCAGCCCTCGCCGGAGATGTAGGGATGCACCGGCTGGTGCACCATCACCATCTGCGCGCCGCACTCGCGCGCGTGCGCGGCGGCCGCGATGGCGCTTGCGGTGTCGAGCCCGACGCCGACGATCACCGCGGCCCGGTCGCCGACCTCCTTGACCGTGTTCTCCACCGCGCGCCGGGCCTCGGCCGGGTCGAGGGTGTAGAACTCACCGGTGTTGCCGTTCGGTGTGACCGCGCCGATGCCCCCGCCCACCAGCCGGCGCAGCAGGGCGCCGTGCTGGTCCCAGTCGATCCCGCCGTCCGCGGCGAAGGGGGTCACCGGGATGGCGACGACACCGCTCAGCGCGGCGCGGGCGCGTTCGAATCCCGGGGCGGCCGTGCCTCTATCATCTGTCATCATCAGGTCGCATGCTTCGTTCTCTGCGGGAGCGGAGTCATCCGCTTCATCTCAGGTGCGGTGCGCAGCGTGTGGACTGAGAGGCGGTCCGGTCCGTTGCCGCGGGCCGGTCCGCCGTTCGCGGCGCGTTGCTGTCACTGCGGTTCGGATCACTGCGGTTCGGCTGCGGCCCTCACTGCGCGGTCCGCGGCCCGGGGCTGAAATTGCGCTCGACGAAAGCGGCGATGTGTTCGCGTAGCAGCACCGCGGCCCGGTCGGCCGCGCCGGCCAGGACCGCGTCGAGGATCGCCCGGTGTTCGGCGGCCTCCTGCTCCCAGCTGGGCGTGCGGTTCCACACCACAGCGGAGACCAGCGCGGTCTGGTCGCGCAGCCCGTCGAGGATGCCGACCATCAGGTCGTTGCCGCAGCCGAGGTACAGCGCGCGGTGGAACTCCCGGTTGGCCAGCGAGCGGTCGGCCCGGTCGGTGCACGCGTCGGCCCGGTCGAGCGCGTCGGCGGCGGCCGTCCGGTGCGAGGCCGCGGTCGCGCCGCTGACGACGGCGCGGCGTACCGCCTCCGGCTCAAGCAGCAGCCTGATGTCGTAGACCGAGTGGGCCAGCGCGTCGTCCACGGTGCGCACCATGGCGCCCTTGTACGGGCTCATGGTCACCAGGCCGGCGCCGGCCAGCGTCTTGAGCGCCTCGCGTACCGGAGTCTTGGAGACGCCGAGCTGCGCGGCCAGGTCGTTCTCGATCAGCGGCTGGCCGGGAGGCAGCCCGCCGGTGAGGATGGCGTGCTTGAGCGCGTCGAGCACCGCCTCGGTGCGCGAGGGCACCGAGACCGAGGGCACGACCGTGTTCGACATCTGGCTCCGTTCGGTGCGACCGGGTGCGGCCGACCAAGATCTATCATGGGATATTTCGTATACGATGCGCGGGAGAAGCTACGCCCGCGCGCCGCACAGGTCAATACCCCAGCCGCAGCCGTCGGCGAAGAACCCGCGCGGGCGGCCGGTCCTGATTGAGGGTGAGGACACGACCGCCCGCGCGGGCTCAAGGGTGGTGCGGCGCCACGACACCCCGGGCCTCGGCCCGCGCGCGCTCGGACCAGATCCGAGGTCTCATATATGACGTGCGATGGAACGTATCCGTCACATGAGTGTGCGTCAACGGTCACTGAAAGTTTCGATGAGCAACGATTCCCGAGGCGCCGCGGCCGGCGGCGCACCCACCTGAGCGTTCGACGCGGTTCGACGGCTTCCACGGACGCTAGATCAGGGTTCGTGGGTTACCGCGGGTCGTGACGCCCGGTGCAGTCTGTTGCCCGACCCCGGCCGCCGTTCTACATTGCGCCGTGCTACGGCGCCGCTTCGCTCGCGCCTTCGCGCGGCCGTTCAGAGGGTGGCGGCCACCGATCTCGCTCCCCCAAGGCCGTAAAGGATCGCGATGAGACCAACGAGCCCAGACACAGTCCCCCGCTTCGCGCGCCGCCCGGCGGGCCGGGCGCTGGCCGCCGCCGCCGGCGTCACCGCCCTGGCCGCCGCGGGCCTGACCGCGGTATCGGTCAGCGCCACCGCCGCGACCTCGCCGTGTACGGTCTCGTACTCGGTGGTCAACAGCTGGCCCGGCGGATTCCAGGCCGGGATCACCATCACCAACAACGGCTCCGCGATCACCGGCTGGACCCTGGCCTTCGCCTTCCCCGGCAGCCAGCAGGTCAGCAGCGGTTGGAACGGCACCTTCACGCAGAGCGGCCAGAACGTGACCGTGACCGACGCGGGCTACAACGGCGCGTTGGCCACCGGCGCCGGCACATCCATCGGCTTCACCGGCACGTATACGGGCACGAACACCGACCCGACCGCGTTCACGCTCAACGGCGCCTCGTGCAACGGCAGCGGCGGCGGCCCCTCGCCGTCGGCGTCCAGTTCCTCACCGACGCCGACCCCCACCCCGTCGCCGTCGTCCTCGCCCTCCGCGTCGCCGTCGAAGTCCGCTTCGGCCAGCCCGTCCGCCAGCCCGTCCTCCTCGCCGACTCAGCCCGGGCAGCCGAGCGTGCCGGGCACCTGCCAGGCGCTCAGCGCGAACCTGGCCACCGGCAACGAACTGTTCTCCTCCAGCGCCGAGTCCTCGCCGCCGGACACCTCCCGCCTCCAGTCCGCGCTCAACAGCTGCGCCGGCAGCGGCAAGGCGGTGGAGCTGAAGGCGAACGGCGGCAACGCCGCCTTCCTGTCCGGGCCGCTGAGCATCGGCGGCAACGAGGTGCTGCTCGTCGACTCCGGCGTGACGCTCTACGCCTCACGCAACCCGGCGAACTACCAGATCTCCGGCAAGAACACCTGCGGCACCATCGCCTCCAGCGACAACGGCTGCAACCCGTTCATCACCCTCAGCGGCTCCGGCGCCGGCATCATGGGCACCCGCAGTTCCTCCGGCAGCCAGGGCACCATCGACGGCCGCGGCGGCCAGGACATGCTGAACACCAGCGAGACCTGGTGGCAGTTGGCGACCGCGGCCAAGAGCGGCGGCTCCCAGAACAACCCGAAGCTGATCCAGAGCAACGGCGCGAGCAGCCTGACGCTCTATGACATCAACCTGATCAACTCGCCGATGTACCACGCGCTGTTCAAGGGCGGGAGCAACATCACGGTGTGGGGCATCCGGATCAAGACCCCGTCCAACTCGCGCAACACCGACGGAGTGGACCCGGAGAACACCACCAACGTGCTCGTGAACGACTCGTACATCCAGGACGGCGACGACTGCATCGCGGTCAAGTCCGACGCGGGCTCGCTCACCAGCCAGATCACCGTGCAGAACACGCACTGCTGGGGCACGCACGGGCTTTCCATCGGCAGCCAGACCGCGGGCGGCGTCAGCAACGTCACGTTCCTGAACGACACCCTGGCCGGCACCGACACCGGCGGTATCACCAGCACCAGCAACAACGGCATCCGGGTCAAGAGCGACTCCAGCGTCGGCGGCACCGTCTCCGGTGTCACCTACCAGAACATCTGCATGACCGGTGTCAAGGATCTGATCGTGATGGACCCGAACTACTCCAGCGGCAACGGCTCGGCGATCCCGAACTTCGCGAGCATCACCCTCAACGGCGTCGTGTCGGTCAACTCCGCCTCCAGCGCCAAATCCATCCTCGACGGCTACGACTCGAGCCACAAGCTGGGCCTGAAGCTGGAGAACGTCAGGCTCGACGCGACCGGCACCAGCGCCCAGTACGCGAACATCGGGCTCTACAACTCGAACATCACCGCCTCCGGCACCGGGGTGACCGTCAGCAACATCTCCGGCAGCGGAAGCGTTCCGTCGTGCAGCTTCCCGGGCTACCCGGCACTGTAGCGGGACAGGTGAACACAGCCGCCTGACACCATCCGCCGGATGTGCGGCGGCTGACCACGCAAGGATTCACCGCGTGGCGGCTTCGGTTTCTCGACCGAAGCCGCCACGCGGTGTGCCATGTAAAGCGAGCTTGACATCACGTGCGCGTGAGGCGACACTGGTGATGTCAAGCAAGCTTTACATGCGGGTGGGCGCGCGACCGACGAACGGCGGGGTGTCGAGCCGATGGAACTGGTGGTCACCGGGAACCTGGTGCGGGAACTGCGGGTCGCCGAAAACCTCTCGCAGGCCGACCTGGCCGCCGCACTCGGGGTGTCCCGGCAGACCGTCAACTCGATCGAGACCGGCCGATACACCCCCTCGCTCGCGCTGGCCATCGCGCTGGCCAGGTTCTTCGCAACCACCGTCGAGGAGGTCTTCCATGTCGCAGAGCGATAGCGCCGCCCGTGGCCTTGGGCGTAAGCACAACCTGTTGTTCTGGCTCACCCCTGCCGTCGCCGCGCTCGGCGGCATCGCCTATCTGGTCGCCGCCTTCGCCGGCGGCCGGCCGGTGCTCGGGGTGGTGCTGATGGCGATGATGCTCCTGTTCGCCGCCGGCCTGGTGCTCGCCGCCCGCCGCAGCGAGACCATACGTGGCCTGATGGACCATCGCGACGAGCGGCTGACCGGCATCGACCTGCGCGCGACCGCGGCGGCGGGTCTCGCCCTGATCGTCGCGGTGCTGATCGGCGCGTTCGTCGAGCTGGGGCGCGGACATTCGGGTGCCCCGTACACGTGGCTGGGCGCGATCGCGGGAGTCACCTACATCTTCGCGGTGCTCGTGCAGCGGGTGCGCCAGTAGCCGGCCGGTCCAGGACGGGGCTCTTACCCGCTCGCCGCGGTGCGGTATCCGCCCACGTCAGGGTCCTGTATCCGGCATGAGTCGAGGTCAAATCGTTATGTAAACCTTGTTAATCCAGCATCCGTGCTGGCGCGCCGCGGCTAGGCTTGGCCCTGTCCGAGCCGATGGCGAGGATGCCTCTGACAACGTTGTCATACCCCGAAGGGTAGGGCCTGCACCATGCCGTTGTCTCGTTCGGGCGAGACCGTGCGACCCATCGCTCCCGCCGAGGCCGCGCGCTCGGCCGCCGACACGGCCGTGCCGAGCCGCGGGCGCCGGGTGCTCCGGGGCGTCGCCGCGCCGCGGATCGTCACGTTCGCGCGGCAGCGGGCCCGCTACATCCGCGTGACACTGGCGCCGCAGGGCGCCGAGGGCGATCCGCTCTGCATCAGGACCCTGTCCGTGACCGACAGCTCCCGGCCGACCGTCGATCTCGCCGTGCGCAGGCCGGTGAGCGGCTCCGGTGCCGGCTGCGCCGCGGTCGTGGACGGCAATCCGGGCACCCGCTGGTCGCCGGCGGCCCGCGATCCGAGCCCGTGGCTGCGGATCGATCTGGGCGAATCAATGTCCTTTGACCGGGTCTGCCTCATGCCGGACCGCGACGGCGTGCTCGACGGCCCGGTCCGCGTCGCCGTCTGCGCGGACGGCGTGCGGTGGACCGAGCCCGAAACCGTCGATGATCCTTTCGCGCCGCAGCGGGCGGACTTCGGTGCGGCGCTGCCGCAGTGCCCGGGCGGCTATTGCGAGCCGCTGCACACGCAGCTCGACGGGGCCACCTGGCAGGTGTACGCGGTGAACCACACCGCAATGCGCGTCACCGCGGCGAGCGTCGTCGCGCGCGTGTACGAGCCCTTCGGTGGCCTGCTCAACCATGCCGAGCACCACGGAATCACCATCGAACCCTTATCCATCGCGCCGTCGCTGGTCGTGCCGTGGCCGCGATACCTGCCGGTGACACACCTGCTCTCGCTCGAACTGCACGACGCGGACGGCGCATTGCTGTCAGAGCACAACCACTGGCGTTATCAGGGCACGCCGAATCAGGGCACGCCGAGCGCCGGGCCGGTCTGAGTACTGCCCGCCGCAAGGCCGTCCGCGCGGCTCGGCGCTACGCGCCGTTCCCCGGCCCTTCGTCGAGCCGCCGGATGAGCCTCGCGGGCGCTACCGTCCGGTACGCCTCCTGGACCAGTTCACCGATCTCCGCCCAGTCGACCGGGACGTCGAGGTACACCCCGATCCAGCCGCGGTGCCCGACGTACGGGGGCCGGAAGTAGTGCAGCGGGTCCGCGGCGATCAGATGTGCCTGCGCGCCGACGGGCGCGGGGCACCAGAACGCGACGCGGTCGTCGTGATGATGGTCGCTGAAGGTCGCGAAGGTCTTCTTGCCCCCGATGAACCAGGTCGGCTCCCCGTGGCTGAGCCGCTCGACGGCCTCGGGCATGGCCAGGCACAGGGCGCGCAGACGCCCGAGCGCCTCGCCCGCGGTATCGGGGCTCGCTGTCACGGCTTCGTGCCTCCGGCCTCGTCGCGGCCCCCGCGACGCCTGTCGGTGTGCCGCGTGCCGGCGACGCGGTCAGCGGCGTCGTGCGGCAGCAGCGGGCTGCCCTCCCAGGTGGCGAAGATCAGGTGCGTCTGGAGCCGGGCCACCTCGGGCCGCGCGGTGAACTGGTCGAGCACGAGGCTCTGCAGGTGCTGCACGCTGGCGCAGGCGACGTGCACGAAGAAGTCGTCCGGCCCGCTGGTGTGGTGCAGCGAGCGGGTTTCCGGCAGCGCGAGCACGTGCGCGATGAAGGGATCCACCAACGGGCGCGCGTGCGGGCGTACGTGCACGGCCAGCAGCGCCTCGATCGGGCGGCCGATCGCCGCGGCGCCGACCCGCGCCGAGTAGCCGGTGATCGCCCCGACGCGGCGAAGTCGCGCGACCCGGTCGAGGCAGGTCGAGGGGGCGATGCCGACGGCCGCCGCGAGGTCCTTGTTCGCGATCCGGCCGTCGTTCTGCAACTCCCGCAGGATCGCGACGTCCACCGGATCCAGTCGCGCGTTCTCGGCGTTCACCCGAACAAGATACGGGATCCATGGCCGAATACCGGTCTTCTGGCAACCATGAGGTGCCATGACGCCGCCCCGGACCACCCCACCCCGGACGCACGAGACCCAGCCTGAGACGCAGACCGAGACCCGGCCTGAGACGCAGCCTGAGACGCAGACCGAGACCCGGACCGCACTCCCGCCCCCGCGGCACGCCGCGCTCGCGACCCGAGCCGTGCACGCGGGACGCGACGACCTGGCGGACCTCGGCTTACACGCTGCGCCGCTCGACCTGTCGACCACGTATCCGTCCCGCGACAGCCGGGGCGAAGCGGAGCGCTTGGACGCCTTCGGCGCCGGCGAAGTGCCGCCCGGACCGCCGGTCTACGCGCGGATCGGGAATCCGACCGTCGCCCGGTTCGAGAACGCGCTCGCCGAACTCGAGGGCTGCGAAGCGGCGGTGGCGTTCGCCAGCGGGATGGCCGCACTCTCGGCGTGTCTGCTGGCCGCCGTCGGCGCCGGGAAACCCCACGTCGTGGCGGTGCGGCCGCTCTACGGCAGCACCGATCACCTGCTCGGCTGCGGCCTGCTCGGCACCGAGGTCACCTTCGCCGAACCGGAGAAGGCCGCCGCGGCGCTGCGGCCCGACACCGGGCTCGTGATGGTCGAAAGTCCAGCCAACCCGCTGCTGACCGAGGTGGACCTGCGCGCGCTGGCCGAGGCCGTCGCCCCGGTGCCGCTGCTGGCCGACAACACCTTCGCCACCCCGGTGCTCCAGCAGCCGGCGCGGCACGGCGCGCGCCTCGTGCTGCACAGCGCGACCAAGTTCCTCGGCGGCCACGGCGACGTGCTCGGCGGCGTAGTCGCGTGCGATGAGGAGCATGCACGGGTATTGCGACAGGTGCGCTTCCTCACCGGGGCGGTGCTGCATCCGCTGGCGGGCTACCTGCTGCTGCGCGGGCTGTCCACGCTCCCGTTGCGCGTGCACACGGCCTCGGCGACGGCGGCGGTGCTCGCGCAGCGGCTTGCCGGACACCCGGCCGTCAGCCGCGTGTACTACCCGGGGCTGAGCCACGGGCGTTCCGCGGGGCAGATGGCCGGCGGGGGCGCTCTGGTCTCCTTCGAGACGGTGGGCGACCCGCACGCGGCGATCGGCGCGGTCCGGTTGATCACTCCCGCGGTCAGCCTCGGCAGTGTCGACACGCTGATCGAGCACCCCGCCTCGATCAGCCACCACATCCTGGATCCACAGGCCCGGGCCGCGAACGGGATCAGCGACCGGTTGCTGCGGATGTCGGTCGGCCTGGAGGACGTGGAAGACCTCTGGGACGACCTGGACCGGGCGCTTCGCGCAGCCGCGTGACCTGGTCGGCGGCGATGCGTCCGGCCGGCCCGTCCGCTCGTCAGTAGCCTGCGCGGTTCTTGCGTCGTTTCAGTATCCTGATCAACCGCCCAATGAGGAAGAGCACGAAGAAACCTCCCAACTGCCGTCGCCGAGCTCCCGTCGATCAAGGGCCGAGTTTAGCCCAACCGCCCGGCGGTGCGGCCGCGTAGGCGAACGATCGAATCCATGCATGCCCACGACGTCCCTGGTTATCCGGGACAAGCTTGATCGACGAGCGACGAGCGACAAGTGAGTCGAGCATTTCATGTACAGGAGGCCGGGATGCATGTACCGCGTTTGCACGACCCCGTCGTCTCGGTGATCGCGGCCGGTCCGGACGAGGTCGTGCCGGAGGGCCTGGTCTGGGAGGACGTCCACCTGCCGAGCCTGCACACCGACGAGGTCGGCGCCTGGATCGATGAGCACCGCAACGGCACGGTGTTCGTCGTGCCGGGGGTCGAATTGGCCTCGGAGGGCACGCCCGCGCTCGCGGTGAACGTGACGAACGACGAGTACCTGGCGATCGTCTCGGCGATGCCGCGCTGAGCGGCCGCGCGGTGCCGACCGGGCTGGAAGGTGAAGAGCGATGAACCGCTTCGACGGTGCGACGGCGCTGGTGACCGGGGCCTCGCGTGGCCTGGGATTCGCGATCGCAGGCGAACTGGCCCGCCGCGGAGCGCGGCTGCTGATCTGCGCGCGCGATCCGGCGGCGCTGGATCAGGCCGCGTGGAAGCTGCACGACCAGGGCGCCGAGGTTTACGCGATACCTTGCGACGTCACGGACGAGAACGCGGCCGAGCGGCTGATCGCCGAGGCGCAGACGCACTACGGCCGGCTGGATGTGCTGGTGAACAACGCCGGCGTCATCCAGGTCGGTCCGCTCGCCTCGATGCAGGAGGCGGACTTCCGCACCGCCATGGAGACGATGTTCTTCGCACCGTTGCGGCTGGTACTCGCCGCCGCGCCGATCATGCGGGCCGGCGGCGGCGGCACGATCGTGAACATCAGCTCGCTCGGCGGCCGGATCGCGGCGCCGCACCTGCTGCCGTACGACTGCGCGAAGTTCGCGCTCGCGGGACTTTCCACGGGGCTGCGCGCGGAACTCGCGGCCGATCACATCAGCGTGACCACGGTGGTCCCCGGCCTGATGCGCACCGGTTCCCATCTCGGCGCGCAGTTTCGTGGAAACACGCCGCGCGAGTACGCGTGGTTCGCCGCGGCGGCGGGCCTGCCGTTGCTGTCCATCGACGCCGAGCGGGCCGCGCGCGCCGTCGTCCGCGCGGCCGAGCGTCGGCGGCCGGAGATCATTCTCGGCGCCGCGGCACACGTCGCGGTCCGCATGCAGGGCCTCGCGCCGGCGACCACCACGAGGTTGCTCACGCTGGCCGCGCGCGTGCTGCGCACGGCGGCGCAGACCGGTCAGCAGGACGGCTTCGGCGTGGATCGAGAGGCGGGGGCGGGCAGCGCGTCCCACACCGATGTCGGTTCACACGCCGCCAAGCTCCTCGACTCGCGCGTCGTCGGGGCGGTGACCGCGCTCAACGACCGAGCCGCGCGACGACTCAACCAGGTGCGGCACGGCGCCGCGTCGTGAACCCATGGACCGGGACAGCGCCGACCGGGCAGCGCCGACCGCGACAGCGCCGACCGAAAAGGGGCGTGCATTTCCGTCCCGGTACCGGGTAGACGATCGCGCCGCAGGCCGGACCCGTCCGCCCCACGCGGGCGGGTCACGGCAAGGCGTAGGCAAGGCGGATCGTGCGCGAAACGGCGAGAGGAGCGCGTCGATGGCGACTCGTCAATCCATCCTCGACCTGGTGGATTCGGGCCTGAGCTATCCGCAGATCGGCCGGCGGCTGGGGGTGGCGCCGGGCCTGGCCTACCTGATCGCCACCGGCCTGCCCGCAGACGGCGGCGACGCGCCGGGGCCGCAGGCCGACGAACGTCCAGGGGCGCTGCCGACCAGCACGCAGCAGCTGAGCCATCCCGAATCGACCACGCCGCAGCGCGACGAGGGCACCGCCGAGGACACCAAGGCGTGGATCCGCCGACGCGCGCTGGCAGATCCCGCGCTGCGGGCCGCGTGGGCCGCGCACGGGGTGGCGCCCCCGCCGGTCACCGTCGAGACCGAAGACCTGATCGACGTGATCGGACAGGAGCACGGTCAGGCCCGGCACCTTCAGCTCCAGTTGCAGACCCTGCCCGGCGCGTCCGCCGGCGGCCTGCTCGACGACCTGCGCCGACGCACCGACGTGCTCGGGCTGCTGCGCGCGATCCTCACCGCCCACGAACACGCGGAAGAAGAGGTGCTCTGGCCGCTGGTGCGCGACCGGCTGCCCGGCGGCGGAAGCCTCGCCCGGCGCGCCACGCGGCAAGAACACGAGGCGCAGGAGCTGTTCGGACGCATCGAGGCGGCCGAACCCGCCTCGGACGAACTCGACCGGCTGGTCAAGCAGCTGACCAGCGCGCTGCGCAAGCACGTCGCCTTCGAGGACGGCGTCCTCGGGCAGTTGCGGGAACGCGTCGGCGAGCAGGAGCGCGCGCAGGCCGGCCGCCGCTTCAAAGCCGCGCGGTCCGCGTTCGCGAACTCCACCGGAAAGGCCGGGTGAACCATGTCCATCGCCAACCTGCCGTGGCCGGTGCTGCGCCAGCTGACCGGAAGCGACCGCACCGGGCGCGGCGCCGCCGCCCGCAGCCGCAGGACCGGCGAGTTGCTGCCACGCACCTACACCGCGGACAAGGTCGTCAAGTCGATCTGCCCGTACTGCGGCGTCGGCTGCGGCCAGAACGTGTACGTGAAGGACGACAAGGTCATCCAGATCGAGGGCGACCCCGACTCCCCGGTCAGCCGCGGGCGGCTGTGCCCGAAGGGCGCCGCTTCGCTCCAGCTGACCACCGGTTCCTCGCGCGAGCACCACGTGCTCTACCGCCGCCCGCACGGCACCGAGTGGGAGCGCATCCCGCTGGACACGGCGCTGGACATGGTGGCGCAGCGGGTGATCGAGACCCGGCGCGAGACCTGGCAGTGGAACAGCGAGGACGGCAAGCGCGTGCGCCGCACCCTCGGCATCGCCAGCCTCGGCGGCGCGACCCTCGACAACGAGGAGAACTACCTGATCAAGAAGCTGTTCACCGCGCTCGGCGTGATCCAGGTGGAGAACCAGGCCCGGCTGTGCCACAGCTCCACCGTCGCCGGTCTCGGCACCTCCTTCGGCCGCGGCGGCGCGACGACCTGCCTGCAGGACCTGCAGAACGCCGACTGCATCCTGATCGAGGGCTCGAACTTCGCCGAGGCCCACCCGGTCGGCTTCCAGTGGGTGATGGAGGCCAAGGCGCGCGGCGCGACCATCATCCACGTGGACCCGCGCTACACCCGCACCAGCGCGGTCAGCGACGTGCACGTCCCGCTGCGCGCCGGCAGCGACGTGGCGTTCCTCGGCGGCATCATCAACCACGTCCTGAGCAACGACGCCTGGTTCCACGACTATGTCCTCGCATATACGAACGCATCGACGATCGTCCGCGACGACTTCGCCGACACCGAGGACCTGGACGGGGTCTTCAGCGGCCTGTCCGAGGACGAGCGCGAATACGACACCGACGGCTGGCAGTACAAGGGCATGGAGATGCAGTCCGCGGCCGGCGAACGCGACAAGCAGTACGAGGAGAAGCAGGGCAGCGGCCGCGAGGCGGCCGGCGGAAGCGAGGCGCGAGGCGACGGCGGCCGCCCGCGCGGCCGGGGCGCCGGTCACAGCCACGCCGGGCGCTCCGAATCGCACGGGTCCGGCGGCGCCGTGATCCACGGAGAGCCGCAAACCGATCCGACGCTCCAGCACCCGCGCTGCGTGATGCAGATCCTCAAGCGGCACTTCTCGCGTTACACGCCCGAGATGGTCGAACAGGTCTGCGGCGTGCCGCGCGAACTGTTCGAGCTGGTATGCCGGACGCTGGTGCGCAACTCGGGCCGCGAGCGCACCAGCGCGTTCGCGTACGCGGTCGGCTGGACTCAGCACAGCAACGGCTCGCAGATGATCCGCACCGCCTCGATCCTGCAACTGCTGCTGGGCAACATCGGCCGGCCCGGCGGCGGAATCCAGGCGCTGCGCGGCCACGCCAGCATCCAGGGCTCGACCGACATCCCCACCCTGTTCAACCTGTTGCCCGGCTACCTGCCGATGCCGCACGCGCACGAACATGAGGACCTTGACGCCTACGTGCAGGGCGAGTCCGCGGACCAGGGTTTCTGGGGCGACATGAAGGCGTACATGGTCAGCCTGCTGAAGGCGTACTGGGGCGCCGACGCGACGGCCGAGAACGGCTACCGCTTCGACTACCTGCCCCGGCTCACCGGCTCGCACAGCACCTACGAGACGGTGATGGCGCAGCTGGACGGCGTGTGCAAGGGCTACTTCCTGCTGGGCCAGAACCCCGCGGTCGGCTCGGCCAACGGCCGGATGCAGCGGCTGGCGATGGCCGAGCTGGACTGGCTGGTGGTGCGCGACTTCTCGCTGATCGAGTCGGCGACCTGGTGGAAGGACGGCCCGGAGATCGAGTCCGGGGAGCTGCGCACCGAGGACATCGCCACCGAGGTGTTCTTCTTCCCGGCCGCCGCGCACACCGAGAAATCAGGGTCCTTCACCAACACCAACCGGATGCTCCAGTGGCACTGGACGGCGGTCGAGCCGCAGGGCGACGCGCGCAGTGACCTGTGGTTCATGTACCACCTCGGGCGCAGGATCCGCACCCGGCTGGACGGTTCGACCGACGAGCGCGACCAGCCGGTGCTGAAGCTGACCTGGGACTACCCGGTACAGGGCTCGCTCGACGAGCCGAAGGCGCAGGCGGTGCTCGCCGAGATCAACGGCTGGGACGCCGAGGGGCGCCCGCTGGCGGCCTACGACCAGCTCAACGGCGACGGCTCGACCTCGTGCGGCTGCTGGATCTACTGCGGCGTCTACGCCGACGGCGTCAACCAGGCGGCGCGGCGCAAACCGGGCAAGGAGCAGAACTGGCTCGGCCCCGAATGGTGCTGGGCCTGGCCGGCGAACCGCCGGATCCTGTACAACCGGGCCTCCGCCGACCCGGACGGCAAGCCGTGGAGCGAACGCAAGGCCCTGGTGTGGTGGGACCGGGACGAGGCGCAGTGGAGCGGCCACGACATCCCCGACTTCGAGAAGCCCAAGTCGCCGCACTACCGCCCGCCGGCCGGGGCGACGGGCGCCGACGCGATCTCGGGCACCGATCCGTTCATCATGCAGGGCGACGGCAAGGGCTGGCTGTACGTCCCGGCGGGCCTGATCGACGGGCCGCTGCCGACGCACTACGAGCCGCAGGAATCCCCGGTCGCCAACCCGCTCTACCGCCAGCAGCGCAGCCCGGTTCGGCAGGTGTACTCGCGCGACCATAACCGCTACCAGCCCAGCGGCAACGAGCCCGGCGCCGAGGTGTTCCCGTATGTGGCGACCACGTACCGGCTCACCGAGCACTTCACCGCGGGCGGCATGAGCCGCTGGACGCCGTATCTCTCCGAGCTGCAACCGGAGTTCTTCTGCGAGGTCTCGCCGCAGCTGGCGAAGGAGCGCGGCCTGGTGCACGGCGACTGGGCCACCATCATCACGGCGCGCAGCGCGATCGAGGCGCGGGTGCTGGTGACGGAGCGGATGAAGCCGCTGCGGGTGGCCGGCCGGACGCTGCACCAGATCGGTATGCCGTTCCACTGGGGTTCGTCCGGGCTCTCGACGGGAGACTCGGCCAACGACCTGATCGCGATCACCCTGGACCCGAACGTGCACATCCAGGAGGACAAGGCGTTCGCGGCGGACATCCAGCCGGGCCGGCGCCCGATCGGCCGGGCCCGCCGGGATCTGGTCGAGTCGTACTGCCGCAGGGCCGGGATCACCGAGCAGACCGGGATGGAGGTGCACTGATGGCGGTCGTGGACGTACAGATCTCAGGCTTCGACAACGGCCGGGACCCGGCGCGCGCCACCGGCTACACCGAGGCGCCGCCGCGCATGGGTTTCTTCACGGACACCTCGGTGTGCATCGGCTGCAAGGCGTGCGAGGTGGCGTGCAAGGAGTGGAACCAGGTTCCCGAGGACGGCCTGGTCTTCACCGGCATGTCGTACGACAACACCCAGGGCCTCGGCGCGGACACCTGGCGGCACGTCGCGTTCATCGAGCAGAGCAGGCCCATGGGCGCGCAGATCACCACGCCGGCGCAGGTCGCCGACGGGTCACAACCCTCTGATATGGCGGCCGGCGGAGGGGACCCGGTGCGCTGGCTGATGGCCTCGGACGTGTGCAAGCACTGCACCGAGGCCGCGTGCCTCGACGTGTGCCCGACCGGCGCGCTGATCCGCACCGAGTTCGGCACCGTCGTCGTGCAGGAGGACGTGTGCAACGGCTGCGGGTACTGCGTTTCGGCGTGTCCGTACGGCGTGATCGATCAGCGTCAGGGCGACGGCCGGATGTGGAAGTGCACACTCTGCTACGACCGGCTCCAGGTCGGGGCCGAGCCGGCGTGCGCGAAGTCGTGTCCCACGGACTCGATCCAGTTCGGCCCGCTCGACGAGCTGCGGGCGCGCGCCGATGAACGGCTCGCTCAGTTGCACGACTCCGGCATGTCCGAGGCGCGGCTCTACGGGCACGATCCGGGCGACGGTGTCGGCGGCGACGGCGCGTTCTTCCTCCTGCTCGACGAGCCGGAGGTGTACGGGCTGCCGCCGGACCCGACGGTGACCACGCGGGATCTGGCGCAGATGTGGCGCCGGGTCGGCGTGGCCGCGCTGGCGCTGGCCGGCGGTGTCGCGGCGGCGTTCGCCGCGACGCCGGGCAGGGCGGCCGGGACGGGAACCGGATTGGGAGCCGGGCTGGGAGCCGGGCTGGGAGCCGGATTGGGAGCCCGGTTGGGAGCCGGGTTGGGAGCCGGGTTGGGAATGCGGAGCGTGGGGCGATGAGCGAGGCGAACAAGATCCGGAACGCGTCCGGCGACGGCGGCGGGCGCGCGCACGCCGTCACCCGCGAGGGCCTTTCACCTCTGGCGCAGCCGGGCCGCGAGGCGGTGCCCGGTTCGGCCGCGGTCGCCGATCACGCGCCGAACGGCCACGCGCCGCGCACGGGCGGCGGCAAGCGCGAGGAACCGATGGTCCCGCGCGCCGAATTCGAGTCCTACTACGGCAGGCCGATCCTGAACAAGCCGACCTGGCGGGCCCCGAACATCGCGGGGTATCTGTTCCTCGGCGGCCTGGCCGGCGCGGGCGGCACGATCGCGGCGGCGGCGCAGGCCGGCGGGCGGCCCGGGCTCGCGCGGGTGATGAAGACCGGTTCGGCCGCGGCGACCGGGCTCTCGCTGGCGGTGCTGATCCACGACCTGGGCCGGCCCGCACGGTTCATCAACATGCTGCGTATGTTCAAGCCGACCTCGCCGATGAGCGTCGGCTCGTGGATCCTGGTGGGTTTCGCGCCGTTGACCGCTGCCGCGGCCGCGTCCGAGCTGACCGGTGTGCTGCGTCCGGTCGGCGCGGCCGCGGCCTACGGCGCGGGTGCGCTGGGTCCGGGACTGGCCACGTACACGGCTGCGCTGGTTTCCGACACGGCGGTGCCTGCCTGGCACGAGGGACACCGCGAGATGCCCTTCGTGTTCGCCTCGTCGGCCACCGCGGCCGCGTGCGGGCTCGGGCTGCTGGCGGCTGCGGCCGACGAGTCGGAGCCCGTTCGCCGGCTCGGCGCGATCGCCGGGATGGCGGAGGTCGGTTGGTCCAAGCTGATGCAGGAGCGGATGGGCCTGGTCGCCGAGTGTTATCGCGAGGGCAGGGCGGGTCGGTTGATGAAGGCGGCTGAGGTGCTGACCACGGCCGGTGTGGTCGGCGCGGCTCTCGGGCGCCGCAGTGCTCTGATGCGGCGGGTGTCCGGGGCGGCGCTGATCGCGGGATCGGCGCTGACCCGGTTCGGCGTTTTCGAGGCCGGGGTGGCCAGCGCCGAGGACCCGAAGTACACGGTCGTTCCGCAGCGAGAACGGTTGGCGCGGGCGAGCGCGACTGAGCGAACGACGCCGCCTGGTTCAGGGAACGCAGTTCGGTGAACATCACGGCTCGGAAGGGAGTGGCCCCATGAGCGGAACGGAAGCCGCCGCCACCCGGCTCACCCGCGACACGACGGCGCTGGTGCGTGAGCAGGTCGAGCAGTTGACGCGGGAGTTGGCCGGCACCGTGCGGGACGCCGGCGCCGGCGCTGTGCTCCTGGCCGGTGCCGGCGCGTGCGGGCTGCTCGCCGTCGCGGCAGCTCATCAGACCGCGATGCGCGCACTGGAGTCGATGATGCCCAGGCCGCTTGCCGCGGTGACGCTGACCGTCGCCTATGGCGCGGGGGCCGCGGCCATGTCGGCGGCCGGGATGAAGAAGATCAAGGACGCGGCGGACGCCTCCGCCGAAGCCCTCGCCGAGAACCGGCAGGACACGGTCGCGTCAGACGCGCCGTTGGCGTCAGACGCGCCGTTCGTGTCGGGCGCCAAGGTCCCGCCCGGCGCGCCGTCCTGATCACGAGCGGGAGTCGATCATGAGCGAGACATCGTGAGCGAGACGGGGCGCGGCCGCGGCCGCGGCGCGGACACGAAGCCCGGCACGCAGGGCCTGCCGGTCATCGATGACTTCGACGCGCTGGTGGACCTGGTGATAGCGCACGAGCACGTCTTCGCGCGCCTTTCGAGCGGGCCGCAGACCGACGCGTCGAAGAGCGTCGATCACGAGTCGCAGGTCGAACTGCCGGGCCTGTCCGTGACGAATCTGACCCCTGAGCCGTGGTGGACGCGGCCCAGCGCGGACTGGATCGCGCGGCGAGTGCGCCAGTACGCCGACCCCGGCGAAACGCGCCCGCGACAGCAGCCGTGGGTGCTGCTCGGGCGCGTCGTGGGCAACGGACCGGATCACGAGCCGCTGGTCGTGGACGTACAGCCGCTCGGCTGGATCGGGCCGAGCGCGGTGCGCGAAGCCCAGCGGCGATACCGGCGGGCGTTCGAGCCCCGGGGACGCGTCGACGAATGACTTCGGGTTTGTGAGCTCGTCAGAGTTTGTGTCCTGCGTGGGATGCACAGACCGAGTTCGCCTCCACCGCCGGTAACTTCGGCTACGGCGGACAGGTTTCAGGCAAGCAAGGCGGCAGTACCGTATGGCCGCTCAATGGAACACTGGTCACCTGCGAGCCCGTTCACCTTCGGTGACTCGGTGGAGACTAAGTCCACGACGCCGAGGCAAATTGCTACTCCCGAAGAACCTGCGATCGATCTTCGCGAGAGTGGCGCGCCGTTGCGTGACTTCATGACCGGGCAATCGAGCACACGGCGGCGCGTCCGGTTCATGTCTCTTGTGAACTGGACGCGCCGCCGATGCCTCGGCGCGGTGACTGTCAGACGCCCGCGCGGGCGCTGCTGAGTTTGAGCGGGTCGCTCGGCGCCTGCTCCTTCGCCGCGGCCATCTGCTCGCCCAGGTCCTGCAGCAGCTTGCGGCCCATCGCCGCGCGCACCGTCGGGAACCAGTCCTCCTCTTCCTCCTTGACGTGGTGGCGCACGTTCTCCATCAGCACCGTGACCTTCGCGTCGAAGCTCTCGTCCTGCGGGTCGAGCCCGCCGAGCTCGGAGAGCAGCCACGCCACCATGTGGTGCTCCTCGACGCTCTCCAGGACGTGGTCCTTCGTGTCCGGCGCGGCCGCCTTGGCCGCCGGGTAGAAGATCTCCTCCTCGATGAAGGTGTGCGTCGTCAGCTCCTGGATCATCTCGGCGACCAGGTCCGCCTTGGCCTTGGCGTTCTGCCCCTCGTGGCCCTGCTTCGCGGCCTTCTCATACTGCTTGAACAGCTTCTCCACGGTCTTGTGGTCGTCCTTGAGCAGCACGATCGCGTCCATCGGCGCTCGCCCCTTTCCATCCGGTGATCAGGAAAGCCGAGTGCCCCGTGAACGACCTGTCATGCAGCATGACCGCCTTTGGGTCCTATTGCCGTGAATTTCGAAATGTCTTGGGCCGCGGCCCGGCATGAAAACGCAGGGTCCGACTCACCTTGCCGAATTCCGACAAGACGTGTGCCTCCGCCCGAAGAACGACACTCCAGCCGCAAGCCGCCAGGGCAGCCCACCGAGCCCACGGACCCCACCGAGCCCACTCTATGACATTTGGTGACCCGGCCTGCGGCGGGAGTGTCGCAGAGCTCGATTGATCGCCGGTCAGCCGCGGCAAGGCTCGTACGGCACCGCGGATGAGGGTGAACCTCGCCGGCACCGCAGGGGCGCGAGCCCGACCACGCGATGACGGCCGCGCCGCCGGATCACCGGATCACCGGTTCGGCGGCGCGGTGCTCTGCCGCACCACCAGCTCGGTCGCCAGCTCCAGACGGTTGTACGGCGGCTGTTCGCCGGAGGCGATGCGCACCACCATCTCGGCGGCCGCCGCGCCCATCTCGACCAGCGGCTGGCGCACCGTGGTCATCGGCGGACCGGCCCACTGGGTGAACGGCAGGTCGTCGAACCCGATGACGCTCAGCTCCTGCGGGATGCGCACCCCGGCCTGCCGGGCCGCCTCGTAGACGCCGTGCGCCTGCAGATCGTTCGCGGTGAAGATGGCCGTCGGCGGGTCGGGCAGGCGCAGCAGCGCGGCGCCGTCCCGCAGCCCGCCCTCGACATAGAGGGTCGACACGCGCACCAGCTGCGGATCGATCGGCACGCCCGCCATCTCCATCGCGGCCCGGTAACCGTCCAGCCGGGCGCGGCAGCAGGGCCACTGCACCGGCCCGCTGAGCATCGCGACACGCCGATGGCCGAGTTCCAGCAGGTGCCGGGTCGCGGCCAGCCCGCCGCTCCAGTTCGTCGCGCCGATGGAAGGGGTCTCATGCATCGGCTCGCCGGTCGGGTCCAGCACCACCAGCGGAATACTCCGGCTGGCCAGCTGCGACTGCTGCGCGACGGTCAGCTCGGAGAAGACCGCGACCACGCCGGTCGGCCGGCGGGTGAGCACCTGCTCGGTCCAGGCGTGGCCGGGCGTGAGCCGCCCCTCCATCTCGGTCAGCACGACGGCCAGGTCGTTCTCCCGGGCCACCCGCTCCACCCCGCGGATGATCTCCAGCGCCCACAGGCTCTCCAGGGCGTGGAATACGAGCTCGATGATGGCGGCCGGTGCCTCCGCCTCGGGCCTTCGGTAACCGTGTTCGCGGATGACCGCCTCGACCCGCTGCCGGGTGTCGAGGGCCACCCCGGACTTGCCGTTGAGCACCCGGGAGACCGTCGGCGCGGAAACCCCGGCGAGCTTGGCGATGCCCGCGACCGTCACCTCGCGGCGGCGTTGCCCGGCCGGCTCGGGATCGCGTCGCGGTGCGGTCACGGCCGCAGTATACGTCGGCGTGTCCTCCCCGAGCGGTCCGCCGGCCGTCCCCGCCAGACCCCCTGTGCATGAAATTTTCCGTCGCTCACGTGGAACATTTCAAGATACCTTGACCTGCGTCTTGACGAAGCAGGGTGCGCACACCTACCGTCACACGCGCTCACAGTGAGATATCGATGACCGAAAGTTTCGAGGCCGGTGGACTGCGCCGACACCGGGATGCCCTCGTACGCGACAGGCCGCTCGGCGCAGGGAGCACACCCACCGCTTCGAGCGCACCTTGTCTCAGACAGCGTCGTCTCGACCAAGACCTCCTCGAAGGAGGAGACAGACCCGTGAAGAAGAGAACCAGAGCGCTGGCAGCGAGCCTCGCCACGGCCCTGGCCGCGGCCTTCGGGCTGATGCTCACGCTCGCCACCCCCGCCCACGCCGCCTCCCTGGTCCAGATCTCGAACTTCGGATCGAACCCGGGCAACAGCAAGATGTACCTGTACGTGCCCAACAGCGTGCAGGCACACCCGGCGATCCTCGTCGCCGCGCATTACTGCACGGGCACCGGACCGGCGTTCTACTCCGGCACCCAGTTCGCCTCGCTGGCCGACCAGTACGGCTTCATCGTCATCTACCCCGACGCCAACCGCAGCGGGCAGTGCTGGGACGTGTCCTCGAACGGCGCGCTGACCCACAACGGCAACAGCGACCCCGCCGACATCATCTCGATGGTCCAGTACGTCGAGCAGCACAACAACGGCGACTCGTCCCGCGTGTACTTCACCGGCGCGTCCTCAGGCGGGATGCTGACCGACGTCATGCTCGGCGACTACCCGGACGTCTTCAAGGCCGGTTCGGCGTTCATGGGCGTGCCCTTCCACTGCTTCTATACCGGCACGGTCGACGGCTGGAACTCCGCCTGCGCCCAGGGCCAGGTCAGCAACACCCCGCAGGTCTGGGGTGACTACGTGCGCAACGCCTATCCCGGCTACAGCGGTCCGCGGCCGCGGATGCAGCTCTGGCACGGCACCGCGGACACCACGCTGAGCTACAACAACTTCGGCGAGGACATCAAACAGTGGACGAACGTACTCGGGGTGAGTCAGACCCCGACGTCCACGAACGTCATCAACGGCAGCTGGACGCACACCACGTACGGCAGCTCCACCAACCCGCTGGTCGACGCGTACAGCATCGCCAACGTCGGCCACAGCCTGCCGCTGTCCGGCATGGCCGCCATCGCGATCCACTTCTTCGGCCTCGACGGCAGCGCGCCGCCCTCCAGTGCTCCGCCCTCCAGTGCCCCGCCGTCCTCGGCCCCGCCGTCC
>NZ_JAGSXH010000097.1 GCF_018283645.1 Actinocrinis puniceicyclus
GGCCGTGAAACCGCCGGCCGCGCCCCTTCGCAAGATCACTCGGGCGGTGTGCGGGAGTGGGCGCGGGCCTGGGCGCAGGCGTTTCCGGCCTGGTCGGATGAGCAATGGCGGCAGGTGAACGCTGCGCTCGGTTACCGGCTGGCTGAGGGGAGCGCAGAGGCGGCCCGTAAGTGCTGCCTGACGGCGTACGGGCCTGCCTCGTCGTATTCGGCGGCTTACATCTCCTGTGGTGGCGCGGGGATCGGGGTGAGCCGTTCGGTTACGGGGACCTTGGCCTTGCGTCCGGCGGGGGCGACGGTCACAGCGGACAGTGCGCGCTGCACGTAGGCGCGCTGCTCGGACAGCGCTAGCTTGCCTGACATCCAGTCGGCGCGGAGGCTGACCGGTTCGCTTGCGGCGGCGTGGGCGCGGCGAATGAACGTGTTGCGTTGCCGGATCAGCTCGCGTTCCTCGGCGTCGTACTCGGCAAGATCGGCGTAGTAGCGTTCTGCGCTGATCGGCTGGGCGGCGCGGCGGGCTGCCTTGAGCGCTGCCATGTCCTCATGGACACGCTGAAGCTGGGCCGCTCCGTCCCACTCCTCGGGGGCCTGCGTTGTCTCGCGGGTGGCGGCTTCTAGCTCCCATTTGGCCAGCACGATTTCCCGGATTGCCTCGTCAGTCTCCGGCCCGTTGATCTTCACGCCGCCGCATCCGCCGGAACCCTTGCTCGGGCAGGTGTACCAGAAGAAACCGGCGGGCTTGTTCTCACTCGGCGTGGCCTTCTGCGCGCGCATGGCGCAGTCGCACTTGCCGCATCGCAGCGTGCCCGTGGACAGGTACACCCGCGCGTTCTTGCCGTCCCCTCGGCGGGGCGCTTCGCCAAGAATGGCCTTGACGGCCTCCCACTCCCTGGGATCGATCAGCCGTTCCCACTGCCCGATCACTGGTTTGCCGTCCGGGCCGATTTTGAGTGTGGCGTACCGGCCGCCGCCGGGCTGACCGTCGCGCGCAAGGGTCTGCATCCGGTATCCGGCGATACGCGGGTTACGCAGCATGGTGCGCAGGTTCGTCGAGCGCCATTGCTTGCCGCGCGCTGTCTGTACGCCCTTGCGGTTCCACTCCGCGCAGATCGCGTCGAGGCTACGCCCTCCCAACAGGTCCTCGACGGCCTTGCGCAGCAACGGGGCCTCGGTCGGGTGCAAGGTGCGCTTGTCCTCATTCCAGCCGAACGGGCGGTGTCCGCCGGTCGGAATGCCGTGTTCCTGCAAGGCTTCGTGCATGTCCTTCACTCGTCGTGCGGTGTCGGCCGACTGCCCGTTCTTGAACGACACGATCAATCGCGCGTTGGTCCGGCCGTTGTCGGTGAGCAGGTCCAGCGTTCCGCACGGCTCGACTGCGCCAACCGGGTTCACCGATGATCTGCCATGACAGCACGGACCCTGATAACCGTGTGGCGCCTGACGCCGTCCGATCAAATCAGGGCCCGTGCCGCACACGTTGTCAGACCGAGATCCCGGAGACCTCGTGCGGCGCGTAGGGCACCTCCAACTCGGCGACCTCCTCGGGCGTCAACTCCACCGACAGCGAGGCGAGCGCGTCCTCCAGATGCTGCGGCTTGGTCGCCCCGACGATCGGCGCGGTCACCACCGGATTGCGTGACACCCAGGCCAACGCGACCTGCGCACGCGTGAGCCCGCGGCGCTGCGCGACGGCGGCGACCGCCTCGACGATGCGCCGGTCACCGTCGTGGTAGAGCGCCGAGGCGTACCGGTCGCTCGCCGCCCGCTCGCTGGACTCCTCCCAGTCGCGGGTCAGCCGCCCGCGCGCCAGCGGGCTCCACGGAATCACGCCGATGCCCTGGTCCGCGCACAGCGGCAGCATCTCGCGCTCCTCCTCGCGGTAGAGAAGATTGTAATGGTTCTGCATGGTCGCGAACCGCGTCCAGCCGTGTGCGCGCGCGAGGTAGAGCGCCTTGGTGAACTGCCACGCGAACATGGAGGACGCGCCGATGTAGCGCGCCTTTCCGGCCTTGACCACGTCGTGCAGCGCCTCAAGGGTCTCCTCGATCGGCGTGGCCGGATCCCAGCGGTGTATCTGGTAGAGGTCCACGTAATCGGTGCCGAGCCGGCGCAGGCTGTTGTCGATCTCGGTGAAGATCGCCTTGCGGGACAGCCCGCCGATGTTGGGCCCGCGGCGCGCCGGGAAGTAGACCTTGGTGGCCAGCACGATCTCGTCGCGGCGGGCGAAGTCGCGCAGTGCCCGGCCGGTGATCTCCTCGCTGCTGCCGCCCGAGTAGCTGTTGGCGGTGTCGAAGAAGTTGACCCCGGCTTCCAGCGCCCGCTTGATCATCGCGCGCGAGGCTTCCTCGTCGAGCACCCACTGGTGGCCGCCGCGGGCGCGGTCGCCGAAGCTCATGCACCCGACGCAGAGCCGTGAGACGTCCAGGCCGGTCGAGCCGAGCTTGACGTACTGCATGTCCATCCTCTTATTCCCCTGTCCCTCGCTTCGTCTGCGTACTCGCGCGGCGCCGCGCGCCGGTCATGCCTCGCGCGCCCGGCCCCGCACCTCGTCGCGCCAACTGTGCCGCGGTTCGTAGCCGAGTACCCGCCGCGCCTTCTCGATCGACAGCAGCGACTCGTGCTCGCCGAGTTCGCGCACCACCGGCACGCCTGGGAAGACCTCGGCGGCGAGGTCCGCGCTCGTGCGCGTGGCCATCACCGTGTCCGCGTTGGCGATGATGAAGACCTCGAAGCCGGGCTCCGGGTACTCCAGCGCCCGGCGCACCGCCATGGCGCCGTCGCGGGCGTCGATGTACGACCACAGATTCCACTTGCGCAGCGACGGGTCGGCGTCGAACCCGGGGAAGGCCGCGTAGTCGTGCGGCTCCATCACGTTGGAGAAACGCAGACCGACGATCTTCAGTCGCGGATCCCAGCGCGCGAACTGCGCGGCCATCTGCTCGTCGAGGTGCTTGGCGAGCGAGTACGAGGTCTCCGGGCGCGCGGCGTACTCCTCGTCCACGGGGATGTACGGCGGCGGGGTCTCGAACGGAAGGCCGAGCACCGTCTCGCTCGACGCCCACACCACGTTGCGGATCCCGGCCAGGCGCGCGGCCGCGAACACGTTGTACGAGCAGCGGATGTTGTTGGCGAAGGTGGCGGCGTTGCCGGCCATGCCCGGGCCGGGGACGGCCGCCAGGTGCACGACCGCGTCCAGGCCGCGGTGCCGGTCGTCGATCCCGGTGAGCGCCTCGACTACCTGGCCGTAGTCGGTCAGGTCGACGCGCGTGAAGGCCGAGCCGGGGAGCGCGGGCCCCGGCGGCGCGGCCTGGTCGAGGTTGTGCACCTGCCAGCCGTGGTCGAGCAGTTCCGCCACGACGGCGCGGCCGAGCTTGCCGCTGCCTCCCGTCACCGCGACCTGTCCCGCTGCCACATCCGCCACGTCAGCCACCGCCCCTGCCTCAATTGTCGAGCGCGCGTGAACGCACGACGCCCCGGACGCCTCCGGCGCACCCGCGCGGGATCCCGCGATCTTCGGGATCAAACCTACCAAGCGGCGGGCCGCAGCGGCCCGGAAGGCACGACGCGGGCCAGGTCGGCGCGCAGCGCCGCGACGCGTTTGCGGCCCAGCACCGCGGCCCAGTCCTCCATCAACGCGGCCATCGCCAGGTCGGCCGCGCGGGTGCAGGCCCAGCCGCGCGCGGTGAGCTCCAGCAGCCGGGCGCGCGCGTCGCCGGGGTGCGGGCGGCGGGTGAGGTAGCCCTTGCGCGCGAGTTCCTCGACGAGCTGGCTGGCGGCCTGCTTCGTGACGCCGAGGTGCTCGGCCACGTCGCCGACTGTGGTTTCGCCCGCGGCGATACGCGCGAAGGCGAAGCCGTGGCTCGGGCGCAGGTCGTCGAAACCCGCCGCGGCCACCGCGGCGTGGATGCCGTCGACCAGCGTGGCGGCCGCCCCGAGCAGCAGCGCGGCCAGCGCGAGGTTGTCGGCCCGGGAGCCTGGATCAGCCGTGGCAGGCTCGGTCTCTTGCCGCTCATCCGCCGCTTTCCGCGGCTCGCCGTCGTGCATGGCTCCATCCTGCCACCTTGACAATAAAGACAACTCACTTGACTATTTAGTCAAGTCACTTGTCTACTGGGTGGGCGTCTCGCGACTCGCGCGGGACGCCTCTCCCCACGTCCGCGAAGGGTTATCCGATGCCTGTCATACATTCCGAGGAAGCAGTCGTGTTCGAGGCGCACGGCGCCCGGTTCGTCTCTTACGCATCGTCAACCACCGGTAGTAAGGAGCTGCGCCTGTGGCGCACCGAGCTGCCCGACGTCGGGGCCGGCGTGCCGCATCGCGTCTCACGCGAGGAGACTTTCGCCGTCATCGAAGGGCGCATACGCATCACGCTCGAAGCAGAGCCCCACACGCTCACCGCCGGGGACGTCGCGCTCGTGCCGGCGGGCGCGCTGCTGCACCTTGAAAACCTCGGCCCGGGACCGGCCTCCATGTGGGTGAGCACGAGCCCGGGGCTCGAAGCGGAGCTCGCGGACGGCACGGTGCTCAGCCCGCCCTGGGCGGCTTAGCCGACGCGACTGCGACGGCGACTGCGACCGGGGCCGCGGCCGGGCGGTGGGCCGGGCGGCCGGCTTGGCTCTCGGCCCGGTGCGCCGGCGCCCCACGCTCTCGACGCCCGCGGTTCCGCTATCGTCGGCAGAGGCGAACGTGATCGGCGGATCGGAAGCGGGTGCGGGCAGTCATGACTCAGCAGACGTGGACAGCGGTCGACGAGTACTTCAATGCGGCGTTGCTGCCCGCGGACCCGGTACTGGAGGCGGCTCGGGCGCGCAGCGAAGCCGAGGGGCTGCCCGACATCGCGGTCGCACCGACCCACGGTCGGCTGCTCAACCTGATCGCGCGAATCCACGGCGCGCGCCGGATCCTGGAGGTCGGCACGCTCGGCGGCTACTCGACGATCTGGCTGGCGCGGGCGCTGCCGCCGGACGGCCTGCTGGTCACGCTGGAGCTCGACCCGCACCACGCCGAGGTGGCGCGCGCGAACCTCAAGGCCGCGGGCGTCGACGAGCGGGCGCAGGTGCGCGTCGGGCGGGCCGCCGACAGCCTGGCCGCCCTGGCCGAGCAGCGGCCGGAGCCGTTCGACATGGTGTTCATCGACGCGGACAAGCCGTCGAACGCGCTCTACCTGGAGTGGGCGCTGCGGCTTTCGCGGCCGGGCACAGTGATCGTCGTGGACAACGTGGTACGCGACGGCCGAGTCGTCGAGGCCGACAGCCCGGACCCGGCCGTGCAGGGTGTAAGGCAGTTGCTGGACATGATCGCGGCCGAGCCGCGGCTGACGGCGACCGCGATCCAGACGACCGGCGTCAAGGGCTACGACGGTTTCCTTCTGGCGCTCGTCGAGAGCTGAGCGAGGGCGGCCGGTCCGGTTTCGGGTCACGGCCGGCCGACCGGTCAGCCGCGGGACCTCCGGGCGTGGCAGTCGGCGAGGTGGTCGTCCACGAGGCCGCATGCCTGCATGAGCGCGTAGCAGGTGGTCGGGCCGACGAACACGAAACCCGCCTTCTTCAACGCCTTGGCCATCGCGGTGGACTGGGCCGTGACCGCGGGCACCTCGCCGGTGTGGCGCGGCGCGGGGACGGCCTCGGCCGGGGCGAAGGACCAGACCAGCTCGGACAGCCCGCCGCTGAGCGCGGCGGCCGTGCGGGCGTTGGCGATCGCCGCGTTGATCTTCAGCCGGTTGCGCACGATCCCGGCGTCCGCGAGCAGCCGCTCGACGTCATGCTCGTCGAAGGCGGCGACCTTCTCTATGGAGAAGTCCTGGAACGCGGCGCGGAACGCGGGGCGCTTACGCAGGATGGTGAGCCAGGAAAGGCCGGACTGGAACGCCTCCAGGCACAGCCGCTCGAACAGCGCGTCATCACCGCGCAGCGCGCGGCCCCACTCCTCGTCGTGGTAGGCGATGTACTCCGGGTTCTGTCCGGCCCACGGGCAGCGGGCCAGCCCGTCCGCGCCGATGAGTGCTGTGCGCTGTGCCTCGGCCATCGTTTCGCCCGTCCCGTGTCGTGCTCAGGTGCTCAGGTGCTCAGGTGCTCAGGTGCTCAGGTGCTCAGGTGCTCAGGTGCTCAGGTGCTCAGGAAGGATCCTGCCATGGGGCACCGACAGCGCCGGGCGGCCGGCCGCCATCGGCACTTGAGCTTTCGGCACTTGAGCTTGAGGACCGGGGCGGCTGCGCGGGCTGCGCCGCTTCGACCAGCCTGATCCGGATGGCCCGGAAAGCCTCGGGCGCCGTCCGCAGGTCCGACATCTTCGGGTCGCCGACGTTCAGGAACGGCGCGGTCTCCTTGGACCACAGCGCCTTGAGGCGCTGATCGGCGCGTAACGCACTGATCGCACCGGTATCGCCGCCAAGGACGAGCGCATCGAGGCGTCCGACGTGTGGAAGGAGGATACGCGCGGCGTTGTCGGCGGCCGCGGCGTACGCCTCACGGGCCTGGCCTTCGCGGCGCCGGGCGAAGCGCTGCTGCGACCAGCCGCCGGCCTTGGTGCGGCCTTGCACGTGACGGGCGCCGACTTTCCACTCCTGGAGCCGGTCTCCCTCGAACCGCCCGACGGCGAACCCACCGCGGCGCACGAGCACCACACCGACGATGCGCACGGCGCTTGTGTGCGCGATCAGAGCGTCGATCAAGCCGGTGTCGGCCGCGACGGCGAGCGGCGGGAACGGAACGCAGCAGGTCGCCGTCGAGCCGTCGGCCGCGGCGAGCTCAAGCGCCTGCCCCGCGCAGGCCGCGTCGTCGGCGACCAGGCGCGGCGGCCTGCTCAGCGCACCGCCGTGCCGCCGCGCGAAGCCCTCGCACCAGCGCGCGAACCGCTGCGGGCCGACGTCGACCCACACCCCGCCACCCGCCGCCGGTCTGTTCGCCATGACGGCAAACAGTACCGGCGCGCGGGCCCGGCCCTACTCAGCCCTTCGGGACCGAGATGATCGAGAACTGCGCGCCCGCCGGGTCCATCAGCACGGCCATCCGGCCGACCGGGGTGTCCATCGGCTCCAGGCCCACCGATCCGCCCGCGCGGGTGGCCGCGGCCACGGTCTCGTCGGTGTCGGCCACCGAGAAGTAGGTGTTCCAGAAGTTCGGGGTTCCCGGCGGGATCTGCGCCGGCTTCGCGCCGACGCCGCCGCGCACCTGGTCCTTGACCTTGAAGGTGTGGTACTCGCCGGGCCAGTCGGGCAGGCGCTCGTAGGTGTAGCCGAACACCCGCTCGTAGAACGCGCGCGCCTTGCCCGGGTCGTCGTTGAGGTTCTCGTTCCAGGTGAACGAGCCCGGTTCGTTGGCCAACTGCGCGCCGCGGTGCTCACGGCCCTGCCAGATCCCGAAGGCGGCGCCGGTGGAGTCGAGCGCGAGCGCCATCCGCCCGGCCCCCGGCACGTCCATCGGCCCCATGAACACGTTGCCGTCGGCCTTGACGACACGCCCGGCCACGGCGTCCGCGTCGTCCGCCCACAGGTAGGTCACCCACGCGGGAGGGGCGGGCTGGCCGGGCTGGCTCGGGGCGAGCCCGGCGATCACCTTCCCGTTCTTGGTGGCCATCGTGTAGTTGCCGTACTCGGGACCGGTGTCGGTGTACTCCCAGCCGAACACCGGCTCGTAGAAGTGCTTGGCCTGTTCCAGATCTGGGCACATCAGGTCGACCCAGCAGGGCGTCCCCTCGTCGTATCCGGTGAACTCGGCCATCGCGGCCTCCCTGATCGTCTCCGCCGTGGTGCGCGGCGCGTCGGCCACGCGGGTCCGCGCCTCAGTCTGCCGCGACCGGCGCGGGATTACCCGAAAGTCCGGCCGAACGGGTGATGGCGCCGAGTCACCCTCGTCGCCGCCGGCCCCGCGAGCGGCAACGAGGCCGGCCGCGGGACCGCCCGCGCGATCCGGGCACGGCGAGCACAGCAGATGCGTGATCGTTCCGGGGGCGCGAGACCAAGGTGGATCAGATTCCTGATGCCGGATGGCGGATGGCGGATGGCGGATGGCGGCTCGGATCAGCCGCGCGGCAGCAGGTCCGCCGCCAGCCGTTCGCCGACCCGTTCGAGCAGCGGGCCGACCTGTGTCATCGAACGCTGCGGGTCCGGCTCCAGATCGGCCAGCGGGTACGCGCCGATGAATCCGGCTTCTGCGACCTGGCCGGCGCTCAGGTCGAGGCGGCCGCAGACCGCCGCGACGGGTACGCCGCGCCGGCGGGCCGCCGCGGCGACGCCTGCCGGCGCCTTGCCGTGCAGCGTCTGCCGGTCCAGGCAGCCCTCTCCGGTGACGACGAGGTCCGCGCCGTCGAGCGCCCTGTCGAACCCGAGCACGTCGAGCAGAACCTCGATGCCTGATTCGCGGGTCGCGCCGAGGACCGCCAGCGCGGCGAATCCCGTGCCTCCGGCCGCGCCGGCGCCCGGCGAGCGCGCGGCCCGCGGCGCAGCCGGGCCGAGCGTCCGCGACAGCACATCGACGAACCGTGCGAGCCCGGCTTCCAGTGTCGCGACGTCCTGCCGGGTCGCGCCCTTCTGCGGCCCGTAGACCGCCGCGGCGCCGTGCTCGCCGAGCAGCGGGTTGTCCACGTCGGAGGCCAGCACGATCCGCACGGCGGCCAGGCGCGGGTCCAGCGCGGTCAGATCGGCCGCGGCGAGGCGGTTCAGCGCCGCGCCGCCGCCGGGCAGGTCGCGGCCGTCGGCCGAGAGCAGCCGCGCGCCGAGCGCGGCGAGCATGCCTGCCCCGCCGTCGGTGGACGCGCTGCCGCCGACACCGAGCACGATCCGCGTCGCTCCGGCGTCGAGGGCGGCGCGGATCAGCTCGCCCGTGCCGCGGGTGCCCGCGTCGAGCGGGCGCAGCCGGCCTTCCGGCAGCCGGCGCAGCCCGCCGGCCTCGGCCATCTCGATCACGGCCGTCTCGCCGCGCAGCGCGAAGGCGGCCCGCACCGGGTCGCCGACCGGTCCGGCGACACTCGCTTCGCGGCGGCTGAACCCGGCGGCCAGGGCGGCGTCCACGGTGCCGTCGCCGCCGTCCGCGACGGGCAGCAGCGTGAGCCGGGCGCCGGGCGCGGCGCGCCGGATTCCCAGCGCCAGGCTCTCGGCGACCTGGCCGGCGCTGGCCGAGCCCTTGAACTTGTCCGGGGCGATCAGCACGCGGGGCGCGGCAGGCGGCATGCGCCAAACCCTAGACCGCGCCGCGGGCCACCCCGGCTGCCGTTCCCGCCGCCGCGATTACCCGCCCGGCACGGCGGTCCGGCATCCTGGAGCGCGTGAGCACCGCGACCGATCCGTTCGCCCGCCGCGTCGAGGACCGCGACGCCGCGCCGCAGTACGTGCTGCCGCTGGTGGTGCGCATCGAGCGGGAGGCGCCGCCGGCGCGGACCGACGCGCTGGAGACGGCTGCGCGCGCGGTGCTCCTGCTGCTGACGGACGAGCGGTCGGCGGACGAGGGCGAGTGGGCCGCGGCGGTGCGCGACTGGCAGGACGGCCGGATCCGCAAGGTGGTGCGGCGGGCGCGGGGCGCGGAATGGCGGCGTGCCGAAGCGCTGCCCGGCATCACGGCGCGCGGTGAACTGGCCGAGGTACGGGTGTATCCGCCGGTGCCGCTGGACGCCTGGCCGAAGGATCTGGCCCGGTTGCAGGTCTCCGGCACCGAACTGGACGACCCAGCGCCGCCGGGCTCGCCGCGGCCCGGCGAACCGGTGGTGTGGCTCAACCCGGCGGTGCGGATGACCGCGGGCAAGGCGATGGCTCAAGCCGGGCACGCCGCGCAACTCGGCTGGTGGTCGCTGCCGCCGCGAAGCGCCGAGGCGTGGCGGGCGGCCGGTTTCCCGCTGGCGGTGCGCACCGCCGCCGCGCGGGACTGGCCCGGCCTCGCGGCGGCCGGACTGCCGACGGTGCGGGACGCCGGCTTCACCGAGATCGCACCCGGGTCGGTGACGGCCATCGCGCAGCTCGAACGCTGAGCCGCGCCGCGGGCGGCCCGGTCAGCTCCGAGGCGGCCCGGTCAGCTCCAGATGTATTCCTCGGTGATCGCGCCGTCCCGCCACCTGGCGACCGTCACCATCCGGCCTCCGCCTTCGAATTCGCCGACGACACAGGTCCACTCCCCCGAGCCGAACCCGATCGGGTGGGAGGTGATCTGAGGCGGTGTGCCCCCCGCCGATTCGACGTACGCCTTCATGGCGTCGATGTGCTGCTCGACTCCCCGGGTCGGTGCCTGCCCCTTCCAGTCCACCAGCACGTCGTCGGCGTGGTGATGAGCGAACACGCCGTTCCAGTCGGCGTTGTTCCATCCGGTGAAGTCGAGGTCATCCATGTGTTTGAGATTGCGTTCGACCTGGTCTTCCTGCATGAGTCGCTTCTTCCCTGGAGATATGCGCACCGCCGGCCGGCCGGCGCCCGCCGGTACGCCCCCACTGCCCGGGTCCCTGCCCGCGAAACTCCGGACATCGACGCCGGTGCTCTCGCCGCGCGGCGCCCGCCCACGAGGATCGAAAGCCGCGGGTCTCCCCGGGTCAGGAACTGCGGGTGTCGGCGCGGGCTTCGAGGAACTCGACGCGGTTGCCGAACGGGTCGTGGGCGTAGAAGCGGTCGTAGCCGGGGAAGTCCTCGTCCCAGAGCACGGGGACGCCGCGACCTTCCAGCCGCGCGGCCAGTTGCTTGAGCCCGCCTACCAGCAGAGCCGGGTGCGCCTTGCGGGCCGGGGCGAACTGCGCCTCGACGCCCACGTGCACCTCGACGCCGTCGCCGGCGAACCAGCAGCCGCCGCGCGCGGCGAGAACCGGCGGTTTCGTCAGTTCGCGCAGGCCGAGCGCGTCGCGCCAGAAGGCGCGCGAGGCGTCTTCGCCGCCGGGCGGGACGGACAGCTGCACGTGGTGGACGCGGGTGAAACTGTAGACCGGCTCGGCCATTGGGTACCCTCGACGGCTGGTGGATCTGTTGACATCGACTATCTTGACATCAAGATACGCGCCGGTCAACGCCGGTCGGCGCAGCCCCCTGACGGCGACGGGCCGGCCTCGTGGCGCGCCGCGTCACAGCACCAGGACGAGCCTGCCTGTGGTGTCCCCGGCCGCCAGGCGGCTGAGACCCTCGGGCACATCGTCGAAGCCCAGCCGGCCGCTCACCAGAGGCGCGACGACGCCCCGGTCGGCGAGCGCGGTCAGCTCGGCGTGCGCGGCGGCGACCTGCGCCGGGTCCCTCTGCCGGTACAGGCCCCAGTGCAGGCCGAGGATGGAGTAGTTCTTCACCAGCGCGTGACTCAGCGCCGGCGCAGGCACCGTCCCGCCGGCGAAGCCGACCACCACGATGCGGCCCTCGAACGCCACGCACTTGGTCGAGCCCGTATACGCCTCGCCGCCCACCGGGTCGAAGACGACGTCCGCGCCGCGTCCACCGGTGAACTCCTTCACCACGGCGACGAAGTCCTGCTCGCGCCGGTCGACCACGACGTGCGCGCCGAGCTTCGCCGCGACCTCGGCCTTGCCCGGCCCGCCGACCACCGCGACCACCCGGGCGCCCGCGGCCCTGCCCACCTGGATCGCCGCGCTGCCCACGCCCCCGGCCGCCGCGTGCACCAGCAGCGTCTCGCCCGGCTGAATGCGTGCCCTGCGATGCAGGCCCATCCACGCGGTCTGATAGGCGATGTGCAGCGCGGCCGCGGCCTCGTCGCCGAGCGAACCGGGCGCACGGAACGCGTCGGCCGCGTCCATGAGCGCATACTCCGCGAACGCGCCGCCGGGCAGGATCGGGTTGCCGATGACGCGTTCGCCGGCCGTCCACCCCGAGACGCCCTCGCCGAACGCCTCGATCCGCCCGCACAACTCAAGGCCCGGGGTGAACGGCAGCGGCGGGCGGATCTGGTAGAGCCCGGCGCACAGCAGCACGTCGGGGAAGTTCAGCGCGCTCGCGGCGACCCGCACCAGCAGTTGGCCGGGGCCGGGTTCGGGACGGGGCAGCTGCGCCGGGCGCAGCGCCTGCCGCGGTGCGCCGAGCTCGGTGACCTGCCAGGCTTTCATCCGGTGCGTCCTTTCCATGGACAGGAGGGCGGAGGGGACGGGAAGGCGGACGGTGCCCGGCGCTCGGACACCGGGACGAAATCTAAGCGCCCGCTTAGAATGACCGGGACTGTACGGCGATAATCACCGCCGCGCATCCGCGTAAGAGCGCCGCCGCGCGCGAAACGCGGGAGCGAGTGTGAGGAAGGGGCGGTGAACAGGCAGTGCGTGCCTCTGATGATGCAGCGCGGGCGGAGCAGTGGGCCGAGCCGCCCGAGCAGGCGCGGCCTCGCCCGCAGGACGGCGCGGCGGGACTGGACGCGGCGGAGGCGCGCGACCTGGCGCAGGCGTGGCTGGACGAGCCGCTGGCACCGGCCGCGCGCAGGCTGCTGACCGGCGCCGTCGAGGCTTTCGCCGCGCGCGGCTACCACGCCACCGCCACGCGGGACATCGCGGCCCGGGCCGGACTGAGCCCGGCCGGGGTTTATGTGCACTTCCCGTCCAAGGAGGAACTGCTCTACCAGATCAGCCTCATCGGGCACCGCGGAACGGTCGAGGTGGTGCGCGCGGCGGCGGTAGTGAGCGACGATCCCGTGCACCGGCTGCGCGCGGTCATCGCCGCGATCACCGCGTGGCACGCCCGCTACCACACCACCGCGCGCGTGATCAACTACGAGATGGCCGCGCTCACCGAACAGCACCGCGCGCAGATCGCGACGCTGCGGCGCGAGATCGACTCGCTGGTGCGCCAGACGCTGGAGGACGGGGTCGCCGCCGGCGTCTTCGACGTGCCGGACGTGCGCGGCACCACGCTGGCTCTGCTCTCGTTGACCATAGACGTGGCCCGCTGGTTCCGCGCCACCGGCGACCGCGCGCCGGAGCAGTTGGGCGAGCTGTACGGAGACCTCGCGCTGCGGATGGCCGGTCATCGCGGCTGATCCGGATCGGCCCGGGTCCCGGCGCCGGCCCCGGCACGGCCGGGCGTCAGGTCGAGGCCGAGGAGGCGGCCGAGCGCGGCGAGGGTGCCGGCCGGTTCGCGGTGCAGGATGACGGCCATGCCGAGGCGCTCGGCGGGCTGGAGGTTGCCGGGCAGGTCGTCGACGAAGACGCAGTCGCCGGGTTCCAGCCCGAGCCGGTCGGCGGCCAGCCGGTAGATCGCGGGGTCGGGCTTGCGCAGCCCGACCCGCCCGGAGATGACCACCGCGTCGAACAGCTGCGCGAACGACGCCTCAGGGTAGCCGCCCTCGCCCCAGGAGTTGGAGAGCAGGGCGGTGCGCACGCCGGCCCGGCGCGCGGCGCGGACGGCGTCGATCATCTCCGGCTGCGGCCGCGTCGCGGCGAACATCCGCGAGAGCAGGCCCCCCGGCGAGACGCCGAGCATGGCGCCGATCTCGGCCTCGAACGCCGCCGCGGCCGTCGCGCCGGTCTCCATGCCGGCCAGTAGCCGCCCGGCGCGCGCGTCGTCGCGCAGCAGCCGGACGCTCGCGCCGCGCTCCAGCCCTTCCGCGCGCTCGAATGCGTGGAAGGACTCGAAGACGCTGGTGGTGAGCACGCCGCCGTAGTCGGTCAGCAGTCCGCGGCGGGCGCGGCCGGCGTTCGGCGGGGTGAAGGTCATGGGTCCGTCCTGGGTGGCGGGAGACGGCTAAGCGCTCGCTTAGCATCTCCAGGCCGGGTGGCGGGTGTCAACGCACCGCGGCGCGGATTCGGCGCCGACCACTGAAGCCGCCGCGGGGCCCGGGATGCCTTGACACTGCCAGGACGACGGGAAATCCTAAGCGAGCGCTTACCCCTGTGCGGGGAGATGGGACGCTCACGAGAGGACGGCCTGACTGTGGCCTCGTTCGACACCGATTCGGCCGCGCCGCACCCGCCGGCCGGCGCCGCCCGCGCCTTCGAGGACCGGGTGGCCCTGGTGACCGGCGCCAGCCGCGGGATCGGCCTGAGCATCGCCCGCGAGCTGGTCTCGCGCGGAGCGCGGGTGTGCATCACGGCGCGCGGCGCGGACGCGCTCGCCGCGGCGGCCGAGCAGCTCGGTGGCCCGCGGCACGCGCTGGCCGTCGCCGGAAAGGCCGACGACCCGCAGCACCAGCAGGAGGCGGTCGAACGCGCCATGGCGACCTTCGGCCGCCTGGACCTGCTGGTGAACAACACCGGGATCAATCCCGTCGCCGGTTCGATCCTCGACGTCGAGCCGGCGGCGGCCGCGAAGATCTTCGCGGTCAACGTCATCGCACCGCTGGCCTGGGTACGCCGGGTGCGCGACGCCTGGATGGGCGAACACGGCGGCGCGATCGTGAACGTGGCGTCGATCGCCGGGCTGCATCCGTCTCCCGGCATCGGCATGTACGGCGTGAGCAAGGCCGCGCTGATCCGGCTGACCACGGAGCTGGCGACCGAGCTGGGGCCGCGTATCCGGGTCAACGCGGTGGCGCCGGCCGTGGTGAAGACGAAGTTCGCCGCGGCGCTGTACGAGGGCCGCGAGCAAGAGGCCGCCGCGGCGTATCCGCTCAAGCGTCTCGGCGTGCCCGAAGACGTCGCCGGGGCGGTCGCCTTCCTGCTGTCGGACCAGGCGGGCTGGATCACCGGGCAGACCATGGTGATCGACGGCGGCGTGACACTGCACGCCGCGTTCTGACCGGCCGGGCCGCACGGCCGGGACCAGTAGAACGCTGTGATCAGTGGGACACCGCGATCAGTAGAACGCTGCGATCAGTAGAACGCTGCGATCAATTGGGACACCGCGAAGACACCGTGGAAGAACCTTGGAAGAGGAGAGCGTGAGCGCTGACGCCGCAGGTGAGGCCGGGACCGTGACGCAGGGTTCGCCGACACGGCTGCCACCGGTGCGGCTGCGGGACGCCGCGGTGGTGGTGACGGGAGCAGGGCGCGGCATCGGCGCGCAGCTGGCGCGCGCGTTCGCCGCCGAGGGCGCGCGCGTGGTCGTCAACGACGTCGACGCGCAGGCCGCGCGGGAGCTGGCCGGGGAACTGGGCGGTTTCGCGGTGCCCGGGGACGCCGCAACGCAGAGCGGCGTGGCGCTGCTGATCGCCTCGGCGCGGGAACTGGTCGGCGAGATCGACGTGTACTGCGCCAACGCGGGCATCGGGCCGGCCGGCGGGGAACAGGCGCCCGAGGAGGTGTGGGCGGCCGCGTGGGACGTGAACGTGATGGCTCACGTGCGCGCGGCGCGGGAGCTGGTGCCCGAGTGGGTGCGGCGCGGCGAGGGCTGCTTCGTCTCCACGGTGTCGGCGGCCGGCCTGCTGACCATGCTCGGGTCGGCGCCGTACGCGGTCTCGAAGCACGCGGCGCTCGCGTTCGCCGAATGGCTCTCGGCGACCTACCGGCACCGGGGCGTGCGCGTGCACGCGGTGTGCCCTCAGGGTGTGCGCACGCGGATGCTCGAGGAGAGCGGTCCGGGCGGGCAGGCGCTGCTCGCGGCGAACGCGATCGAGCCGCGGCAGGTGGCGCAGGCCGTGCTTCGAGGGCTGGCTCAAGACGACTTCCTGATCCTGCCGCATCCCGAGGTCGCCGAGTACTACGCGGCGCGGGCGGCCGACCCGGACCGCTGGCTCGGCGGCATGAACAAGCTGCAGCGCGAGATCGAGGCGCGGTTCGGCGGGTGAGCGGCCGCGTGGCGCACCGCGCGCGGCAGGCGGGCGCCCGCCACGGGTGAACCGAAGATGATCGGCGCACGTGCCCAGGGGATGTGCGGCTGGATGCGGAGACTTGGGACGACCGGGGCAGAACGGTCGTCGAACTGGGCGGGGAACTGGACCTGTTCACCGCGCCGGTGCTGCGCGAGGTCCTGCTCGGGCTCACCAGCGGCGGCCGGCACTTCCTCGCGGTGGAGGTAAGCGGCCTGCGGTTCCTGGACAGCTCCGGCCTGGGCGTGCTGGTCGGCGCGACCAAGCGGGCCGTGGCCGGCGGCGGCGGGCTGTGCCTGGTCGCCGCGCCCGCACGCATGATCAAGACGCTGACGATCACCGGGCTGCTGCGGGTGATGCCGAACTTCCCCACGCTGGAGGAGGCGTTCGGGTGGCTGGACCGGCTGTACGCGAGCCGCGCGGCGGCGCAGGGCTGAGCGCGCGGGTTCCGGTGTAAGTTTCACAGTACGTTGACATGCTTGGCGCTCGCGTTCACCATCTTGGTGCCGTTCAAAGCGAGGGAGCGACCGTTGCGCGCTAAGCCGATCCGTACCAGAACCAGACGTCAGAGCACGATCCGAGCCGCGTTGGCGGCCCTGTGCGCCTTCCTGACCGCCGCCGCGGGCGTGCTGGCGGCGCAGAGCCCCGCCTCCGCGCTGACCGTCTCGGGCACGCCGACCCCGGTGACCGGGAACGCGACCCACTTCGACGGGCTGGGCCAGCCGTACGGCGGCTGCGGGATGCCCCAGGCGAACCTGGAGTCCCAGTACTTCGTCGCCCTGAACGTGTTCAACACGCCGGGCGACTACAGCGCCTACACCCGCCCGGTGCCCCCGTCGCAGTCGAGTATCCTCGGCATGTTCGACAACGGCCTGAACTGCGACCGCTGGGTGAAGGTCAGCATCGGCGACTACTGCACCGGCACCAACGACGGCGCGCAGAACGAGCCGTTCTGCCGCAACGGCTCGTGGGTGGCGGACAACTACAACGGCGCGACGCTGGACATGCTCGTGGCCGACAGCTGCGCCGACTCCAACGCCTGGTGCCGCGACGACCCGTACCACCTGGACCTGGTCACCAGCTCGATCAACAACTTCGTGCTCAACGGCGCGCCGGTCGGCAACCTGCTGGACAAGTGGAACAACCGGCACATCAGCTGGCAGTTCGAGTCCGCGCCCAACTACACCGGCGACATCAACATCGGCTTCCTGCAGGGTGCGCAGGCCTGGTGGCCCGCGATCTCGGTCTCCCGGCTGCCCAACGGCATCCACGGCATCCAGTACTACCAGAACGGCGCCTGGACGTCCGCGACGATGGACGGCGACATGGGTCAGGCGTACATCATCGGCGCCACCACGCCCGGCGGCTCGCAGTACCAGATCAAGGTGACGGACGCTTCGGACCAGCCGCTCAACGGCGGGCGGATCTACAGCTTCGCGCTGCCGTCCTCGTGCGGTTCCCAGTGCAGCGCGGCCTACACTCAGGCCACGTACACGACCTCGGCCGGTACCGGCGGACCGTCGCCGAGCGCGAGCGCGAGTTCGAGCCCGAGTTCGTCGCCCTCGGCCTCGGCGTCGCCGAGTTCGTCGCCCAGTTCCTCGCCGTCGTCCTCGCCGAGCGCGTCCCCGTCGCAGAGTTCCGGCTCGGGCAACTCCGGGTGCGCGGTGACCTCCTCCCTCGCCGGGTCCTGGAGCGGCGGCTACCAGTTGAACTTCACGGTGTCCGACTCCGGTACGGCCGCGATCTCGAAGTGGACGGTGCACTTCTCCTTCCCGGGCAGCCAGACGATCGCGAGCGCGTGGAACGCGACGGCGACACAGAGCGGACAGAACGTCACGGCCACTTCGGTCAGCTACAACGGCTCTCTGTCACCGGGCGCGAACACGTCCTGGGGCATGGTGGTCAACGGAGCCAACCAGGCGCTGACCGGCTTGAGCTGCACGGCCGGCTGACGGGCAAGGCGACACTGGAACGCCGCGGGGGCGCCCGGTCCGGGCGCCCCCGCGGCATATCCGTGTCCTGAGAATGCCGCGGAGGGGAGTCTCGCGCGGCGGACGGCGCACTACCAGCGCTCGTGCACCTGAGCGCGGATCAGTTCGTCGTAGACGGCCCGCACGCCGCAGTGCGTCTGCTCGGGCAGCGCGGCGAGGTCGGCCGCGGCCGCATTCGCAGCGGCCTGCTGCGGGTTGCGCGCCCCCGGGATCACGACGCTGACACCCGGCTGGTCCAGGATCCAGCGCAGCGCGAACTGCGCGGTGCTCGCGCCCCCGGGCACCAGCGGCCGCAGCCGGCGCACCGCCTCCAGGCCGGTGTCGTAGTCGACCCCGGAGAAGGTCTCGCCGACGTCGAAGGCCTCGCCGTGCCGGTTGTAGTTGCGGTGGTCGTTCGCGGCGAAGCTCGTCGCCGCGTCGTACTTGCCGGACAGCAGCCCGCTGGCCAGCGGGACGCGCGCGATGATGCCGACCCCGGCGGCCGCCGCCGCGGGCAGCACCCGCTCCAGCGGCTTGAGCCGGAAGGCGTTGAGGATGATCTGCACGGTGGCCACGCCCGGATGCGCGATCGCGGTGAGCGCCTGCTCGCAGGTCTCGACGCTGACGCCGTAGGCGGCGACGCGCTTCTCCGCGACCAGCGTGTCCAGCGCCTCGTACACGGCCGGTGAGCTGTAAACCGGCTCCGGCGGGCAGTGCAGCTGCACCAGGTCCAGCGTCTCGACGCCGAGGTTCGCGCGGGAGCGCTCGGTCCAGGCGCGGAAGTTCTCCAGGGTGTAGAGCCCGGGGTCGAGGGCGACCCGGCGGCCCATCTTGGTGGCCACCGTCAGCCCCGCTCCCGGGTGTTCGCGCAGCAGGCGGCCGATGATCTGCTCGCTGCGCCCGTCGCCGTACACGTCGGCGGTGTCGATGAAGTCGACACCCGCGGCGAGCGCGGCGCCGAGGGTCTCCAGCGCGTCGTCCTCGCTGACCTCGCCCCAGTCGGCGCCCAGTTGCCAGGCGCCGAGGCCGATCACGCCGACCATGCGCCCGGTGCGACCCAAGACTCTGTGTTCCATGCGCCTTACCTTACGCCGCGGGCGGTGAGATCAAATCAGCCGCGCCAGCGGGGAGCGGCCCCGGAAAGCAGCTCTCGCCGGGCGTGCGTCAGCCGGCGCCGAAGCACACGAAGGGCCCGGCGCGGTCCTGGGTCGTCGCGGCGGCGAGCGCGGCGCCCGGAGCCGTGCCCGCGGACAGCGCCCGGTGCAGCGCGGCCATGAGCGCGGGAGCCGCGGCGTCGGGGATCAGGGTGCCGCTGGAGACGACCGTCGCGGTGCCCGCGTAGAGCAGTGCGGCGGTGAATCCGAGATGCTCGTCGCCGGCGCGGATGTCGGCGCGGCCGAGTTCGCAGGCGGAAAGGATCGCCCGCTGCGGAGGCTTGGCGAGGCGTTGCAGGTCGTAGGCCATCAGCGGGCCGTCGGCCAGGTCGACGCGGGCGAACATGACGTTTCCGCGCTCGTGGTGGCCGTGCGCGGCCAGGTGCACGGTGTGCGCACCGTCCATGGCGCGCAGCGTGGCCTCGACGGTCGCCGCCGCGCCGGTGAGCACGACCGGCCGGGGATAAAGGGCCGAGATGGCCTCGATCTCGGCCTCGGCGTGGGCGAGCCGCGGGCCCGCGACCAGGACGGGCCGCGCGTCGGGGGTTCCGGTCGCGGTGCGCTGCGCACGGCGGGCGGCGAGCCACAGCTGCGCGGAGGGGCTCACGGTGACCGGGCGGCCGCGCAGGTCCGGCAGCAGGCCCCAGGGGACGGCCGCCATCGGTCCGGTGGGCACCACGACCAGCGGCAGGTCGCGCAGGAGCGGCCGCAGCGGTGCGGTGATCTGCTCGCTGAGCGTGGCCAGTTGGCGGCGGATCGACTGCTCGACGACCGCCTGCAGCCGGGCGGGCAGGCTGCGGGCGACCCGTGCTTCGAGGTCGCCGAGCAGCCGGTGGCCCGCTTCGAGGGCGCGCGGGTAGTGGCCGAGGTCCACCAGGCGGGCGCGCCCGCCGGCCAGGACGAGACCGAGCAGCCGCTCCTCCTGTCGCAGCAGGCTGATCATGGCGTGGCCGCAGGCGTCGAGTTCCGCGGCGACCTCGCGCAGCGTCACGAGTGCGGCGGGGCCGGTGCCCGGGCTTCGGCGGGCGGCGCCGTGCGGTGCGCCGCCCGAGGCCGTCCAGGACCGCTCGCGTAGGCGGCGTTGGAGCGCGGCGTGCCGCTGGCGCGCGTCCGGGTCGGTGCGGCCGTCCAGTTGCGCGGCGCGCAGGCGCTGGTCGAGTTGGCGGAATTCGGCGATGTCCGCGGCCGTGGCCGGGTCGTCGGGCGAGCGGACCGGACGGGTGCGGAATGCCTGGGCGCGGGAGCGTTCGGACCAGGCGAAGATCGAGCGCACGCTGCCGCCGGCCAGGGCCAGGCGCAGGCCGGCGGCGGTCAGTTCGCGGCCGAGCGCGGCGGTGCCGGCCTGCAGGTCCAGGCTGCCGAGGGTGCGGCGCTGCTCGTCCAGCCGGTTCAGGCCGCGGCGCAGTTCGGCCAGGGCGCCGGCGCGCTCGCCCCGCGCGGCGGCGTGTTCGGCGCGGGCCAGGTGCGCGAAGAGCCGAAGTTCCAGGGGTGCGGCGGGACCGCTGGCACGCCCGTCGGCCAGCAGCGCGCCGATGCGCTCGGCGGGCTTGCCGGCACGTGTCAGGGCTCTGGCTGCCAGCAGCCGGGCGAGCGCGGCGTCGTGCGGCAGGCCGAGGTCGCGCAGCCGGTCCGCGAGCCGGTCGGCGCGGGCGGCCAGCCGGGTGAGGGATGCCGCCGGCGCGTCGACCGGGGTTTCGCCGCCGGGTGCCGGCGCGGCGAGCGCGGACAGGTCGGCGCGTGCCTTGGCCAGTTCGGCCAGCGCGGCCCAGGTCTCGTTGCCGCGGGCGAGGAAGTGGCGTTGTGCCTGACGTGCGCGCAGCGCGGCGTCGGCGGGCTTGCCGGCGGCGGCCAGCGCTTGGGCGAGGGCGAGTTCCGCCTCGGCGCGGTCCTGGCTCAGCCGCTGGTCGCGGAAGGCGGCGATCGCGGCTTCGAGCCCCGCGGCCGCCTCGTCGGCCAGGCCCGCCGCGAGCAGCGCTCGGGCGCGGTCGACCTGCAGCACCGCGAGGTTGCCGGGGGCCTGCCGGCGGTACGCCTCCTCGGCGCGGCCGAACGCGTCGAGCGCCGCCGGGATGTTGCCGAGCAACAAGTCGCAGTACCCTGCGTTGTGCACCGCTTTCGCGGCGAGCGTCCGGTCGCCGGCCCGCCGCGCGATCTGTTCGCTGCGTCGCAGGTCGGCGCGCGCCGCCGCGAGTCTTCCGGTGCCCAGGCTCAGCCCGCCGCGGTTGAGCAGGACCCGCGCCAGGACGAGTTGGTCCGGGTGCTGTGCCAGCAGCGGGATCGCCTCGTCGAAGCAGGGCAGCGCCGCCTGGTAGCGCCCGGCGCGCCACAGCAGCAGGCCGCGCTGGGAGAGTACCACCGCGCGTTGGCCGGGGTCGGCCAGCGGCTCGGCGCGCTCCAGCAGTTCCAGGCCGCGCTCGACCCGCCCGAGTTCGGCTTCCGCGTGGGCGAGGCTGGTCAGCAGCCGGGCCGCCGCGGCGTGGGCGCTGCGCGCCGGTGACGGTTCGAGCGCGGGCCGGGTTTTCGGCGCCGAGCCGTTTCCGGGGGCGGTGCTGCCTTCAGATGCGGTGCTGCCTTCAGATGCGGTGCTGCTTTCGGATGCGGTGCGGTTTTCGGGCGCCGGCTTCGCGTCGAGCAGGCGCAGTCCGGCCCGGAAGTGCTCGGCGGCGGCTGCCGGGCGGCCGGCCGCGCCCGCGGCCAGCCCGCGGCGGTGGTGGTCGAGGGCCGCTTCGATCAACGGTTCGGTCGCAGGCGTGCCCGGCTGTGGCGCAGCCGCGCCGCGCCGCGCCGCGCGCGCCCCTTCCGCCGCGCCTGCCCGAGCCGCCATAGCGCCGCGTGCTTCCCTCCCAGAGCGCCCGCTCGCCGCCTGGCCGGGCCGCCCGCGGCCGAGCCACAGCGTTCGATGAACACGGTTAATGTGTACAGCGTTCAATCAACAGCGCATTGATGAACACTGCATTGACCAACCGCAGCATCCCTCAGAGCACTATCGCCGGTGTCAGTATGGACGGGCCGCCGCTTCCTGTCAGGGCTTCGCCGAGACGCACCACCAACTGGGCCAGGCCGCGCGGGATCGCGTCGAGCACGAAGCGCCCCTCGGCGTCCACGGCCGCGGCCAGGGTCCGCTGCCCGCTGCGCAGTTCGACCCGGCAGGACTGCGGCGGGGCGAGCCAGCCGTCGATGCGAACCGACTCGGCGTGCCGGCTGATGCGGATCATGATGGTGAGGCTGTCGCTGTCGAAGGTCACGACGCGCGCCTGCTCGCCCTCGTCGCCCGCGTCGCCGCGCACCCCCGCCGCCGGCCGGTACTCCTCGGCCAGGCGCAGCACCTCGGCGTCGATGTCCTCGACGGCGAGGGCGAACAGGCTGCGCTGCACGACGCTGTCGGGCATCGGGTCCAGTTGCTCGTGGCACTCGCGCAGCAGGCGCAGCAGTTCCTCGTCGTGCGCGTCGATCAAGGCCGCGGCCGAGGCGGCGATCCGGTCCGCCTCGCCGGAACCGCTGTGCCCGTTCATGCCGGCCATCCGTTCGCGTCGGGGTCCAGCAGGGTTCTGAGCTTGGCGAGGCAGCGGCCGCGGGTCGGGCCGATGCTGCCGCGCGGCATGCCCAGGGCGACGGCCACCGCGTCGTAGTCGGGCCGGTGCGTGAAGGCGACGACCCGCAGCAGTTCCTGACAGCGGCCCGGCAGCAGGCGCACCGCCTTCCAGACGTCGCGGTGGCGTTCGGCGAGCAGGACGCGCTCCTCGGGCTGGGGTTGCGGGTCGGCCACGTCGGTCATCCGGTCGCCGTCCACGATGTGTTCGGCGCGGCGCGCGGCACTGACCCGCCACGCCTCCCGCTTCGTCGCGGTGACCAGCCAGGCCGTCAGCGCCGCGGGCGAGTGGACCTGATCGAGGTGGCGCAGCAGGCTCAGCCAGGTGCACTGGAGCACGTCGGCGGCGGCCTCGCGGTCCAGCCCCTGCGCGCGGGCGACCTGCCAGAGCAGGGGACTGAGTTCGACCACGATCCCGTTCAGGCTCTCCTTGTGCCCGCTCTGGGCGCGCATCAGCAGCGCGGCGAGCCGGTCGCGCCGGTCCAGGTGTCCCGGTTCCGTTTCCGGTGCGCGCGGACCGGGCGCCGCGGGCTCCGGGAG
>NZ_JAGSXH010000098.1 GCF_018283645.1 Actinocrinis puniceicyclus
GGCGCGGCGTCGTGCTCGGCCCGCTGCGCAGGCTTCGGCCTGGCGACACGGAACCCTGATTCGGTCACGATAGAACATCATCGTGCTTGGAGTCGCCTCCCGGAACCGTTTGCAGCCCCGGCGCGGAACTCTTCGACCGATGTTCACGCGATGCGCCCGACGTTCACCACCGCTTCATCAACCGGACCCGCCGTGACGCCGCGCCCCGCCCGGACCGGCGGCCCGGTCGCGGCCGGCACACTATCACAATCCACTGATATAAGTAATGCGCTCCTCCAGGGTCGCGGTGAGCGCGGCGAGCGCGTCGAGGATTTCTCCGGCCGGCAGTTCGCCGAGCCGTTCCGGCGCCGCGTCGCCGACCACGGCCGCCGCGTACTGCGCCTGACCGACCAGGCTGCGGTCCAGTTCGAGCAGCCGGGCCGCGCCGAGCGTGCGCAGCTTCTTCCAGGTCTTCTTCGGGTCGGGCGGGAACGGGGCGTTGCGCACCCGGTCCGCGGCCGCGGCGTACCGCTCGGCGAGGCGCCGCGCGGCCGCCGCCGGCTCGAGCAGTTCCGGCGCTGGGAACGGCTGCTCCCGGGTCGGCGGCGGCACCTGCGTGCGCCGGTATTCGGCCGCGGCCGTGGAAAGGGACTGCGCGGCGCGGGCGAGCAGCTCGGCCGCGCGCGAACGCACCGCGAGGTCGTCCGCGCGCAGCCGTCCGGCCTCGGTGTAATGGTCGACCCCGACCAAGGGTTCGAACGCCCCGTGCGTCATCGTCGCTGTCCCTCCCGGTCTCGGTCCGTCCCGTCCCGCCCCTGCCGCGGCGTCTACCGCTGCGCGACCGCGCCGTTGCCGAATCCGACCTGGGACAGGTCGCCGAGCACCCCGGCGGGCAGCAGCGCGATCTGCAACGGCTGGCCGACCAGGGCGTTGACGGCGGTGGGCAGGCCGCGGTCGGCCAGCTTGAGCGCCAGGTACGCGCGCAGCGCCTCCTGCTCGGTCATGCCGAACGCGCGCAGCGCCAGCAGTTCCCGCATCCGCTCGTCCCGCGGTGAGATCAGGACCTTGACGTCATTGAGGGTGATGCCGTAGACCGCGAGGAACTCCTGCAGGTGCGCGCGCACCAGCTCGCCGATGTCGATGATCTTCTCGTTGACCTGCTCCAGCGGGGTGAGCTGGACGATCTGGTTGACCGCCTGCTCGACCACCGGCGCGGCGTAGGCGTTGACCGCGTCCGAGGTCAGCACGTGGCCGTCGTGCGGCATGTGCTGCACGAGCTTGACCGCGTCCTGCTCGGTCTCCACGTGGACGTAGTAGTCGACCTCGTAGTTGAGCTCGGCCATCTCGCGCGAGAGGGCCGTGCCGCGGGCGCGCACCACGCTCTTGGCCCGGTTGACGTAGATGGCCTCGTACTGCCACGGGGACTGCCCGCCGTAGAAGGCCTTCTGGATCGAGCCGAAGATCGGCTTGTCCGGGGTCTCCAGCTGGTGCTGTCCGGTGCCGTACACGTTCAGGATCGCGCCGCGCGACTTGAGGACGCAGTAGTGGTTCGACTCGACGGTGATCAGCGAGCCGTTGAGGATGTTCGGGTCCGGATAGTGAAAGAGCAGCACGCCGGGGCCCATCGCCTCGCGGCCGTTCTGGTCGAGCGTGGAAATGACGTTGCGCAGCGTGGGCATGAGCGTGCTCCCCCTGGTTCATGAACCGGAATGCGGACCGGAATGTAACGGCTTTGAGTGACAGGGCCCAGATCAACCGGGCTGCCGCGGGCCGACTGCCATCGGTCATGGAAACTAGCGCACCGCGCCGCTCGGCGCACCGGATTCGCACAGTTGCTGCCCTATCGCGCAGCCGCGCCAGAGAAGACCTGCGCGCCGGTGATAGCTTCAGCCGGACGAGAGAGGGGGCTGGCGCGTGCGATACGTCGCGATCGGCGACAGTTTCACCGAGGGAGTCGGCGACGCGCTGCCGGACGGCGGCGTGCGCGGCTGGGCGGACCGGCTCGCGGCCGGGCTCAGCGCGCGGCTCGCCGAGCGCGGCGAGCCGCTCCAGTACGCCAATCTGGCCGTTCGCGGACGGCTGCTGCATCCGATCGTCACCGATCAGCTTGAGGCCGCGCTGGCGCTGGACCCGGCGCCGGACCTGCTCACACTCAACGGCGGCGGCAACGACATGCTGCGGCCCGGCGTCCGGCTCGACCGGCTGCTGCGGCTGACTGAGCACGCGATCCACCGGTGCGCCGAATCCGGCGTGCGCCTGGTGCTGCTCAGCGGCGCGGACCCGACCGCGCACCTGCCGCTCGGCGGGCTGGTGCAGCGGCGCGCGACGTACCTGACCGCCGGGCTGACCGACCTGAGCACCCGGCACGCGGTCACCCTGGTGAACGTGTTCGGTGACCGGGAACTGCGCGCCCGGGGGTACTGGGCGGCAGACCGGCTGCATCTCAACAGCCGCGGGCACGAGCGCGTCGCCGGGCTGGTCCTGCACTCCCTCGGCTTCGCGCAGGCGCCCGCGACGGACCCGCCGGGCGACCTCGGCCCCGGCGGCGGCCTAGGTGCCGATGCCCGCTACTACCGCGAACACGTCCTGCCCTGGATCCACCGCCGGCTGCGCGGCCGCTCCTCGGGAGACGAGCGCGCGGCCAAGCATCCCGCGTGGAACCTGGTCGCGCCCACCGAGCCGACGGGCGCCCGCTGACAGGGCGCGGCCCCGGGCCCCGTCACAACGGCTTGGGCGGCTCCGGCAGCAGCGTTCCCAGGGCGAGCGCGGGAATCGGAATCAGGCACAGGACGGCCAGCACGCCCTGCGGGCCGTGCGCCTGGGCGACGAGCCCGAGCAGCGGGGCGAGCAGGCCGCCGACGCTGACCGCGAGGCCGAGGGTGACCCCGGCCGCGGTTCCGGGCCGGGTCGGCAGATAGTCCTGGCCCAGCTTGACCAGCACCGAGAACGGCAGGTTCAGCGCGGCCCCGGCCAGCGCGGCGAAGACCAGCGGCGTGAGCGTTCCGGGGGTGAAACGCAGCGCCGCGAGCGTCGGGATCGCCAGCGCACCACCGAGTTGCACGGTGCGCACCAGGCCGAACCGGTCCGCGATCCGGCCTCCCAGCAGCGTTCCCGCGACGCCGCCGACCAGGAAGCAGGCCAGCGCGACGCCGGCCAGCCCGCGCGGCGCCTTCAGCTGCCTGATCCAGTAGAGTTCAATGAATGTATTGATACCGAAGAACACGGTCGAGCGCAGCACTTCGATACCGGTGAGCACCAGGAAGGGCCGCCAGCGGTCGGCGCCGGCCCGGTGCGCGACGGCCGCGGGCCGCGCCTTCCGGCGACGGTGGCCGCGCAGCAGGACGAACGCGATGAGGATCGCGGGCGGGATGAACAGGACGGTCGCCGCGACCCCCATCGCGATCAGGGCCGGTGTCGCCAGGACGGGGGCGAGGAAGAATCCGACGCTGCCGCCGGCCGCGAAGATGCTCATCGCCGCCGCGCTGTCCCCGGCCGACTCGCGCGCGGCCCGCCCGGCCGCCGGATGGAACGCGGCGACACCGAGGCCGGACAGGAGAATCAGGGTCCATACCAGCGGGTAGGCGTGCGCGAGCCCGGAAAGGCCGATCGCGATTCCCGCGACGGCGACGCCGAGCGCCGGCAGCCATCCGATCCGCAGCCGGTCCACCGCGACGCCGAGCAGGGGCTGCGGCAGCGAGCTGCCCAGGGTCGCGGCGAGGGTGAGGCCGGACGCGGCCACGTAGTCGTAGTGCCGGTCCAGCACGAAGTAGGGCACGGCAGCCGGTACAAGACCCTGATACAGGTCGTCCACGGCGTGCGCGGTGGCCCACAGCCACATCCGCCGCCACGGCGGCGCGGCCTGGGCCGCACTGGTCGCGGCAGCTGACGGCCGCGTGGTTTCTCCGGTTCGGGACACGGGATCAGCCTCGCGGCCGCGGATCACGGCGCGCTATCTGTATTCTGCCAACTTGTGTCGATCACCCGCCACCCCCTGGACGGGCCGACCCGTGGCGCGCTCGTCCACCGCGAGCAGATCGACTGGCACGACCACGCCCGTCACCAACTGATCTATCCGAGCCGCGGCGTGCTGCAGGTGTCCACGGCGATGGGCGCCTGGGTGGTTCCGCCGCATCGGGCCGTGTGGATCCCGGCCACGGTCGCGCACGCGCACCGAGCGCACGGCCCGACCGAGATGCTCACGCTGGCCTTCGACGCCGCGGGCGAGCTCGATCCGCTTCCGTCCGACCGGCCGACCGTGCTGGCCGTCAGCCCGCTGCTGCGCGAGGTGATCATCGCCCTGACCGGGCAGGTCGCTCGCGCCGCCGGGCCGCGGCGCAACCTGGAGCGCGTCGCCGTGGATCAGCTGCGGCAGGTCGAGGCGCTCGCGCTGAGCGTGCCGGCGTTGGCCGACGACCGGCTGCGCGCGATCAGCGCCCTGCTCGCGGACGACCCGGCGGATCCGCGCAGCCTCGCCGAGTTGGGCACGGTGGTCGGCGCCTCGCCGCGCACTCTCAGTAGGCTGTTTCGCGCTCAGGCGGGCATGTCCTTCGCGCAGTGGCGGGCGCAGACCCGGTTGCATCACTCCCTCCGGTTGCTGGCCTCTGGCGCGTCCGTCACCGCGACGGCGACGGCGTGCGGCTACGGCAGCGCGAGCGCGTTCATCCAGGCGTTCCGGCAGGCGTTCGGTCTGACGCCGGCGAAGTACCGCAAGCGGAGCACCGACGATGACGGGCCGCCGGTGGGCCCGTGAACCGGTCCAGGACGCCGCCCTCCACGTTGGCCACGCGCAGGACTGCTGGACGCCGACCGGCCGAGCGCAGGGTGACCGGGCACCGGACGACTCGGGCCCGGACGACCGGGCACAGGCGGCGGGAATACGGCGCCGCACCCACCTGTTCGCACTAATACCCCACGGGGTATTCGGTCAGCGAGGAGGCAAGCCGTGACGCCGCAAGGTCTCAACAGCCGGTTGCCCGATACGCCGTCACGTGAGCCGGAAGCGGTTTCACGCCGCGATGCTTTACGGACCACCTGCGGCCGGGAGTTCACCATCGGCACGCTGCGTTTGGACCGCCTCTCGCATCCGGCCGGACGCGTCTTCCTCAGCACGCGGCTGCGCCCCGAGGACCGCGAGGTGTTCTGGGCGAGTTTCACCGCGGATGAGGCGCGCAGGCTGGCCGACCGGTTGCTCGCTCACGCCGCCGCGGCCGAGGGCGAGACGCACGCGCAGGCCGCCGCGCTGGCAGTGGACCTGACCCGGCGCGCCGAACGCTTTCTCGCCCGGCACGAAACCCGCCGCGACGAACTTCGCGTGGAGGCACGGCACGCGGCCGCCGACGAACCGGCCGGGCGCGCGGCGCTGATCGTCACCGTCACGACGCCGCCGAGCCTGTCCGCGGAGCGCCGCAACGCGCTGCGGGCGTTGCTGCGCCGCGAAATCCAGCGCAACCCGGCCTGCCGCGCGGTCCTGGTCCATGTCGAGGTCGTCAGCGGCGGTCCGTCCTGAACAGGTCCAAAGCCCCAGGTCACCGGCGAGGAACCGGGGCAGACTCGAATCGGCGGCTTCGGGCCGCGATCTGACAACGGAGGTAACCGACATGACTTACGGATCTTCGGTGCGCGAAGAGCTTCGCGACCCCACACGCGAACTGCGCCGCGCCATCCCCACCGTGTACGAGGGGTACAAGCAACTGCACGACGCCGCGCTGGCCGACGGCGCCCTGGACGTCAAGAGCAAGGAACTGATCGCCCTGGCCATCGCGATCACGCGGGAATGCGACGGGTGTATCGCGGCGCACGCCCACGCCGCCGTCCGGCACGGCGTCACTCCGGCGGAAGCGGCCGAGGCCATCGGCGTCGCGATCCTGATGAACGGAGGGCCCGGCACGGTCTACGGCCCGCGCGCCTACGCCGCCGTGCGCGAGTTCCACGCGGACGCAAGTCTCACCCCGGCCGCGGCGGCGCACCACGGGCAGCACGCCTAGGCCCGGCCCAGGCCAGCGCGAACGGCGAAACGACACGGCGGATCCCGGGCCGGGGCTTGCGCTGCGCCGGAAGAACACTGATACTCCAGACCGGCACGAGAACAAAGTGCACGTGGATATGGATACAGCGCAGAACTCTTCCCGGCTGAGGTGATCGTTTCATGATCCGTGTCCGCAACACCGCTTCCCTGGGGCTGGCCGCAGCGTTCGCCGCGGTGCTTGCCGCCGCGTCCCCCGCGGCGGCCGGCAGCATCGGCCCGAATCAGTACTTCGCGGGCGACGTCAACGGCCACGCCTCGAGCCCGGCGCCGATCGGGATGGGCTGCTTCGGCCCGGTGACGCCCGGCGAGAGCGGCCATCCGCTGGCCGGCCAGTACGCCGAGGTGGTCCCGCTGCCCGCCGCGACGACGAAGGCGGACGTGGGCTACACCGGGTCCACCGCGAGCGCGGTCTCGATCTCGCTGATCGTCACGAACGGCACCATCGTGCGGGTGATACCGCTGGGAACCGTGGCCGACTACGGCACCAAGGTGCCCATCCCGACGACCCTGACGCTGCCCTGCTACGGCAGCGCCGAGGCGGTCTTCGCACCCACACCGAGCGGTGTCGGCGCGCGGAACGCGACCCTCACCGTCGACTTCGTCGGCCAGCCCTAGCCTTAACGGCTTGGCAGCGTAGACCCGGAAGCATCCTCGCCGAGCAGACTGAGCGCCAGACCGTGATCGGCCGGCTCCAGCGCGTGTGCGTGTGCGTGTGCTTGTGCGTGTGACCCCTTCCAGCCCTGCGGTAAAGGGCCGGAAGGGGTCACACCCATGGGCCGCTGACATCTCGTCGAATCGCACGATCCCTGAGACAGTGCTATCGGCGGTGAGTAGCCATGCCCAACCAGGCGAACAACGCGTATCCCGACCCCCGCGGTGGCGGCCGCGCTCCCGGCGTGACGCCGCGTCGCACTGCGTCACGCGGCGTCGCGGCGCTCGCAGTTCTCGCGCTGATCGGCGGCGGCGTGTACGTCGGCGTTTCGCGTTGTTCGGGCGGCACCGCGGCACCCACCGCGACGCCGCCGCCGACGACGTCTGCCACGGCCGCCGGGCCCAGCCCGCTGACCGGTGCCGGCACGGCCGGTCGCGTGCTGGCGGTGAAGATCGACAACGTCGGTGTGGCACAGCGGCAGCAAACCGGCCTGAACGGCGCCGATCTGGTCTACGTCATCGAGGTCGAAGGAGGGCTGAGCCGATATCTCGTCGTGTACGACAGCGCGCACGCTCCGGCCCGGGTCGGACCGGTCCGCAGCGCCCGGCAGAGCGACATCCCGCTGCTGGCCGCCTTCGGCCGTGTCGGGCTGGCATATACCGGGGCCATCTCGGGGCTGCTGCCGGACCTGGCCTCGGCCGACCTGCAGAACATCACCCCCGGCAACGCGGCGAGACTGTTCAGCAACGGGGGAAGCTCCCCGACGTACATAAGCCCCGCGCAGGTCTTCGCCGCCTACCCGAATCTGGCCGAGGCCAAAGACGTCGGCTTGCGCTTCGGCGCCACGCCTGCCGGCGGGCAGGCGGCCGCGTCCGTGACCGCGTCGATGCCCAGCGCCTCCTTCACCTTCACCGCCGCCGCAACCCGGTGGCTGGTGTCGGTCGACGGCCACTCCGCGACGACCACGGATCAGGGCCGCACCAGCACCGACAACGTGATCGTCCAGCACGTGCGCGTGGTGCCGGGCAAGTACACGGATTTCAACGCCGGGCATCCCGACAACGAGGTCTTCTCGCAGACCACGGGTGAGGGACCGGCCGAGTTCTACCGCGACGGCGAGGTCTGGCACGGGCACTGGTCCAAGGCGGGCGACACCGCCCCCACCGACTACACGGTGAACGGCGCGCCGATGCCGCTGCGGCCCGGCCGCACCTGGATCGTTCTGGTCGGTGGCGGCTGAGCACCGCGATCACCACGCGATCAAGCGATCGAACCGCGGCGAGATCGAACGGTGGCACGCTTGGACAGTGGCACGCTTGGACAGTGGCACGCTTGGACAGTGGCACGCTTGGACAGTGGCACGCTTGGACAGTGGCACGCTTGGACAGTGGCACGAATGAACGGCGGCACGATTGAACGGCGGCAGCGGTCCGGACGTGTGAGGGACATGGCACCTACGCCCTCGACCCCCGCCTTCGCTCGATCCGCGCGCCGATCGGCCGCGCCGTCCCTCGTCGCGGCCGCCTGCGCGTTGACGCTGCTGGCCTCCGGATGCGCATCGTCGTCCGGGCCCGCCGCGCAGCCGGCCGCATCGGCGGCCGGGGGCGCGAGCACGAATGCGAGCACGAATACAGAAAGTACGTATTCGCATACGAATACAGGCGCAGGCGGCGTGGTCTGCGCGCACGACACGGTCGTCGCCACGTATCAAACCGCTTACGACGGTGTGCAACCACTGTGCCGCGGCTTCGCGGGCGACGGCGACCACGCGGGCGAGGGCCTGAGCGGGGCCGCGACCACCGCTGCGGTCGGCACGGTCGTGCAGTGGATGCTGTCGCATGCCCGCGCCATCTACAGCTTCCAGCCGACCGCGGCCTGGCTGGCCGCGAATCCGCACCCCCGGGACGTCAACGGCTTCTTCCATCGCCAGACCGGCCCAGCGGCCGGCGACACCGCGATGCGCGCCTACAAGGACTTCCTGACACCCGCCCCCGGGCGTCCGGGCAACGAGCGGGACTACGCCCTCGTATCCGTCATCGTCTCCCCCGGCGCCCGAGCCGAACCGACCCGGGGCGCGGTCGGCGGCGGGGTGTGGTTCGTCGGCTGCCTCGTCTACCACTCCGACAACCACGAGTACCTTGAGCCGTGCCCGTCGTGGGTGTGGACCACGCCCGTCGTGCCCGCGGTCAAGCGACGTCTCTGAACGCGAGCCGGCGCCGGTGGGCCGGATTTCCGCCATGCCGCGGGATGACGCGCCACGGCGTGCGCACGGGCTCGTTGCCGCGGACCGCATTGTGAGCCGAACGGGTGAAGTCTTCGCCCCGTCGGCGGCGCTCGCCCGCCGCCGGGTACACAGGGCTTGTCTAGCCTGGAGTCCAGCCAACAGCGCGACCAATCCCGGCGCCGCTTTCCCGCGCCCCGTTCCGCGGAGTCCTTTCGTGCATCTTCCCTCCCCGACCCGGCTCGCCGACACGATCATGGATCGAACACTGCTCGGCTACAGCTCCCTCGGCTACGCGGCGCGCCGCGGCTTCTGGCCGCCCGACCCGCCACCCGGCGCGCTGACCGGGAAGACCGCGATCGTCACCGGCGCCAAGGGCGGCCTCGGCAAGGCCGCGGCGCTGGGTCTGGCCCGGCTCGGCGCCCGCGTGCGCATCGTGGTCAGGGACGCGGCCGGCGGCCGCACCGCGGCGGACGAGATCGCACGCGCCGTCGCCGGGGCGCAGATCGTGGTCGACGAGTGCGATGTCAGCCTGCTGTCCGACGTGCGGCGGTACGCCACCGGGATCGACGAGCCGATCCACGTCCTGGTCCACAACGCCGGAGTCATGCCGCCCGAGCGACGCGAGACGGCCGAAGGCAATGAACTGATGCTGGCCACCCACGTCCTGGGCCCCCACCTCATGACCGCGCTGCTCGAACCCCGACTCGCCGCCGCCGCGCCCTCACGGGTGATCTGGGTCAGCTCCGGCGGCATGTACGGCCAGCGTCTGCGCGTCGACGACCCGCAGTACCGCGACAGCGCCTACCAGCCCGCCACCGGATACGCGCGCACCAAACGCATGCAGGTCGTTCTCGCCGGGCTGTGGGCACAGCGGCTGCACGAGACCTCAATCGCCGTGTACAGCATGCATCCCGGCTGGTCGGACACCCCGGGCGTGGCCGCTTCCCTGCCTCGTTTCAGGGCCCTGGCCAGACCCGTGCTGCGCACCCCGGAGCAGGGCGCGGACACCATCGTCTGGCTGGCCGCCAGCACACCGGCGCCCGCCGGCGGCGGATTCTGGCACGACCGCGCCGCGCGGCCGCAGTACTACCTCCCCAGCACCCGCGAAACCGCGGAAGATCGCGCGGCGTTCTGGGACGCCTGCCAGCGCGCCACGGCCGGACCCGGTGACGCAGCCCCCTGACGTATCCGCCTGCGGCTGGCTCAGCGCACGTCCCTGCTCACTCGGCCTCGCCGGCGAGCGCACCGGCCATGCGCAGCCACGGGGCCGCGTCGGCGCCGCGGCCCTGGCGTTCGAGGGTGCGTCCGAGCATCAGGTGAGCGTAGGGCTCGACCGGGTCGCGCTCGATGACGGCGCGCAGGTGCTCCTCAGCCCGACGCAGCTGGGCGGAGTGGTAGCAGGCACGGGCCAGCAGCAGCCGGGCGCCGGTGTGATCCGGGAATTCGCGCACGAGCGTGTCCAGTTCGGCCGCCGCGTCGGAGTACCGCTTCTCGGCGAACATCAATCCCGCGCGCTCCCACCGCTCGACCGGCCCTTCCTCACCCGATGCGGGGCCTGATGTGTCGAAGAGGTGCAGGGATCCGGCCCACCGGTCCGCGGTGGGCTCGCCGTCGGGGAGAACACTGTTGAACCGGTCGGTCATGGCGACACCTTCCTCGGGATATTGCAAGACTCAGATATGCGATGGTCAGTCCATCTTGAGGGCGGCCAGCTGTTGCTCGAAGGGGACGAAGGCCGGCTCGCCCGAATCCGAGCGCGAGCCCGGCTCCGAAGCCGAACTCGAATCCGAACTCGAATCCGAATCCGAGCCCAGAGTCGTCCCCGAAGCCCCCTGCCGCGCCGGGCGCACGCCCATCAGCTCCGCCAGTTCACCCGCGGCGCGCGCGATCCGGTCGTGCAGGGAACGGGCGAACGGGTCGGCCCCGCCACCCCAGTCCTCGGACGCCGCGTAGACGGCGGTGGGCACGGCGATCGCGTGCAGGTACGCGAACAGCGGCCGCAGCGCGTGTTCCAGAACCAGCGAATGCCGCGCGGTTCCGCCCGTCGCGGCGACCAGCACGGGCAGGCCCGCGAGCGCTTCGGGCTCGATGACGTCGAAGAAGGACTTGAACAGGCCGCTGTACGAGGCCGAGAACACCGGCGTGACGGCGATCAGGCCGTCCGCCGCGGTCACCTCCCGCACCGCCGCGGCCAGGCGCGGCGACGGGAAGCCGGTCACCAGGTTGTTGGCGACCTCGACGGCCAAGTCACGCAGTTCGACGACACCCACCCGCACCTCGCGCCCGCCCTCCGCCAGGTCGCGGCGCACCGCCTCGGCGAGGCGGTCGGCCAGCAGCCTGGAGGAGGAGGGTACGGTCAGACCGGCCGTCACGACGGTCAGCCGCAGCGGACGGGAATCCTCCGGCGCGGTAGCCATCGTCACTTCACCGGTTCCTCTCGCGTGTCGGTCCGCGCGGTGCGCGCGAGCAGCGCCGCGTGGGTGGGTGCGTCGGGCACGTTCGCCGGACGGCCCTTGTCGAACTCCGCACGCAACTCGCGCACGACCTCGCCGAGCAGGTCGAGCTGTTCGAGCACGGTCTTGAGCGGCAGCCCGGCGTGGTCGACCAGGAACAGCTGGCGCTGGTAATCGCCGAAGACCTCGCGGAAGCCGAGCGTCTTCTCGATCACCTGCTGCGGGCTGCCCACGGTCAGCGGGGTCTGCGCCGTGAAGTCCTCCAGCGACGGACCGTGCCCGTAGACCGGGGCGTTGTCGAAGTACGGGCGGAATTCGCGCACCGCGTCCTGCGAGTTGCGGCGTATGAACACCTGTCCGCCGAGGCCGACGATCGCCTGCTCGGGCGCGCCGTGGCCGTAGTGGGCGTAACGCCGCCGGTAAAGGTCGATCAGCTTCCGGAAGTGCTCCTTGGGCCAGAAGATGTTGTTGGCGAAGAAGCCGTCGCCGTAGTAGGCCGCCTGCTCGGCGATCTCCGGGCTGCGGATCGAGCCGTGCCAGACGAACGGCGGCACGCCGTCGAGCGGGCGCGGAGTCGAGGTGAAGCCCTCCAGCGGGGTGCGGAAGCGGCCGGCCCAGTCGACCGCGTCCTCACGCCACAGCTTGTGCAGCAGCGCGTAGTTCTCCACGGCCAGCGGGATGCCCTGGCGGATGTCCTGGCCGAACCACGGGTAGACCGGGCCGGTGTTGCCGCGTCCGAGCATCAGGTCGACCCGGCCGTCGGCCAGATGCTGGAGCATGGCGAAATCCTCGGCGATCTTGACCGGGTCGTTCGTGGTGATCAGCGTGGTCGAGGTGGACAGGATCAGCCGCTCGGTGCGCGCCGCGATCCAGCCGAGCATCGTCGTCGGGGACGAGGGCACGAACGGCGGATTGTGGTGCTCGCCGGTCGCGAACACGTCCAGTCCGACCTCCTCGGCCTTCAGCGCGATCGCGGTCATCGACCTGATCCGCTCGGCCTCGCTCGGAGTGCGGCCGGTGGTCGGGTCGGTGGTCACATCCCCGACGGTGAAGATCCCGAACTGCATCGAGCCCATCGCACCCAGCCTCCACTTATTGAAGCTTCAACGACCTGGGTAGCAATGTAGTGCACTCGGGTATTCCCGAAACCGGGGCGCTCAGGCGTGACCACCGCGTGCGGAACGCCTTTTGTCCATCGGCGGCCCTTCGAGGACTCCTTGCGCCCGCCTCCTAACCGGCCAGATCGCGCACGACCGGTTCCAGCAGCGCCGCGACACCGTCCTCGTATGCGGCCAGCGACCTGCTGATCAGCACGTGATCGCGCCGCGCCCGCCGCCCCCAGAGGCCCGTGACCGGCAGGATGCTGATCAGCAGGTCGAAGGGCGCGGCCGCGCGGCCCAGTTCCTGCTCGACCTCGTTGACGATCAGCCCGACCCGCGGAGTCGCCGCGGGGCGCACACCCTGGCGCAGCGCCTGAAGATCCTCGCGCTTGCGTGCGTTGAACCAGGCGTCGGCGGCGGGCAGTCCGGTCCCGATCAGCGCTCGAAGATCCACGGGCAGTTCCGGGAACGGGTCCGGGACCAGCGGCGGCACACCGCTGAACTCCGGATTGCGCGCAAGCAGCCCGTGCCACCACGGCACCCACGCCTCGGCGGCGGCCTGCGTCGCGCGCTGCACGAGCGCGCCGTCGAGGTCGACCGATGGTTCAAGCGGCGGTGGCGCGTGCTCGGTACGGACCTGGAGGCCGGCCGCGTCGCGCAGATGAAGCGCGACGACGAGCGCCCTCGGCATGTCCACGGTCGCCCGCCAACTCGGGCCGCGACCCGTCAGCCCTCCGACCAGGTTCATCCCTCGATCGTAGAACACTGCTTCGTTCGGCGCCCCCCCCTGCCGCCTCCACCGGGCCGTTGCGACGCACTGCCCCGCCCTGATGCGCCCTAATGCACTGCCGCCCCTGCCCTACTGCTGCCCTACTGCGCCACACTCGCTTCCGATGCGTCGACCCACGACCGCACCTCGTCACGGACCTCATGCTCCACCAGCAACGGAATGTAGGTGCGCACCCGACTGCCCTCGAAACGCCGGTAGTGCGCATCGACGGCCGTCCTCACCCGCTCAAGGGATACGCGCGAACCGAACGCGTCTGCGACCCGGGCCGCCACCGCGTGTATCGCGTCGAGTTCGTGCTGCCCTTCATCACGTGTCATCGCGTTCGCCACCTCGCGCCGTCACCGCAGACCCATTCCCTTCAGACTCACTCACCATCAACGACCGCACAAGACCCCCGAAGCACAAACCGACCAACGACCCTGAAAACCAGCCCAACCAGCCCAGCAGAAGGCCCGCAATCGCGATGTAAACATGCCAAAACCATCTATATGCATCAGTTGGCTCCTACCGCACGCCGGGCACTCGCGAGACCGCAGCCGAGTCAGGCGGCAACCGAGAGTCAGGCGGCGGGCAGCACGAGGGTGAAGACGGTGCGGCCGGGCCGACTTTCCAACTCGACCCGGCCGCCGTGCGCCTCGGCGATCGCGCGGGTGATCGCCAGGCCCAGTCCGGTGCTGCCGGAGGTTCGAGAGCGCGTGCGGTCGCCGCGCACGAACCGCTCGAAGACGCGCGCGGCAAGGTCCGGATCGAGACCGGGTCCGTTGTCGGTGACGCTTATACGCACCACACCGGGCCCGCCCGGGGCGCCGGCGCGCCGTGCGTCCTGCGCCACCGCGCCGCGCGCTGCGATCCCGCCCTCCTGCCGCCACAAATGAGTCCCCTTACTCTCCCCCGCGTCGAGCCGCAGCGTCACCTCGGTCCCCTCCGGCGTGTGCGTGCGCGCGTTCGCGATCAGGTTCGCGACCGCCTGCGCCAGACGGTCGCGGTCGCCGGCCACCAGCGTCGGCTCGGCGGGCAGATCAAGGCGCCAGCGATGGCCGGGCGCCGCGGCGCGCGCGTCGTCGACGGCGTCCAGCGCGAGGCGCGTCAGATCCACCTCCTGCCGGGCCAGCGGCCGCCCCGCGTCGAGACGGGCGAGCAACAGCAGGTCCTCGACCAGCACACCCATCCGCAGCGCCTCGGCCTCTATCCGCGCGAGCGACCGGCGCACCCCTTCGGGCACCGCGTCCGGGTGCCGCTGCGCGAGCTCGGCGTGACCGCGGATCGCCGCCACGGGCGTGCGCAGTTCGTGGCTGGCGTCGGCGGCGAACTCGCGCAGCCTGCCCTCGACCGCGTGCCGCTTCGCCAGCGCGTCCTCCACATGGCCCAGCATCCGGTTCAGCGACGCTCCCACCCGCCCGACCTCGGTCGCCGGATCGTCGTGCGGAACCCGCACCGAGAACGCCGCGTCGCCGCTCTCCAGCGAGAGGCGACTGACCCGCTCGGCGGTGCGCGCGACCCGGTCCAGCGGCCGCAGCGCGAGACGCACCCCCACCGCGGCGGCGAGCGCGGCCAGCGCGAGCGCGGCGGCGAACATCGCCATCTCCGCCCCGGCCAGATCCCGCACGGTCTGCTCGACACGGGCCACCGGCAGCCCGGTGACCAGCACGTCGCCGTCCCGACCGGCCTGCGCCCGGACCCGGTAACCGCCCAACCCGGACAGTTGCAGGCTGCGGGCCGAGCCGTTGAGCGGCAGCGCCGCCAGCGCCTTCTGCTCCGCCGCGGCCAGCGTCACCTTGTCATCGACGCTTCCGGTGCCGTCGTCGGCGTCGCCGTCCACGAGCGCGGCCTCGGTCACCGCGCCGGCGACCAGCCGCACGCCCAAGGTACCGGGGGCCTGCGCCCGGGTGTCACCGCGATTCGCGTCACCGCCGCCGGAAGGGTGCTCAAGACTGGCCGCGTAGCGCCCCCCGGCCTCGACGAGCTGTTGGTCGAGGCGGTCCATGAGGTAGTGCCTCAGCACGGTCGTCGTGGTGAAACCGATCGCGGCGCACAGAACCGCAAGGATGGCGACCAAGCCCAGGGTCAGCCGGCTTCGCAGCGTCCGCGGGACCGCGCGGGCCAACCCGCGGGCGAACCGGCGGGCGAACCGGCGGGCGAACCGGCGGGCGAACCGACCGGGCCCGCTCACGCCGCCGCTTTCAGCACGTAACCGGCGCCGCGCACCGTGTGGATCATCGGCGCGCGGCCCGCGTCGAGCTTCTTGCGCAGATAGCTGATGTAGAGCTCGACGACGTGCGCCTGGCCGCCGTAGTCGTAGTGCCAGACCTCCTCCAGGATCTGGGCCTTGCTCAGCACCTGCCGGGGATGGCGCATCAGGTAGCGCAGCAGCGCGAACTCGGTCGGGCTCAGCTCCACCGGGCACCCGCCGCGCGTCACCTCCATCGCCCGCTCGTCCATCACCAGATCGCCCACGACCAGGCAGTCCGGCCGCGGCGGCGCCGACGGCGACTGCGGTTCGGCGCGGCGCAGCATGCCGCGCAGCCGCACCACGACCTCGTCCAGACTGAACGGCTTGGTCACGTAGTCGTCCGCGCCGGCCGCGATGCCGGCGATCCTGTCCTCGACCGCGTCGCGCGCCGTCAGGAACAGCACCCGGGTCTCCGGCCGATCCCGGTGGATGCGCCGCAGCACCTGCGCTCCGTCGAGGTCGGGCAGCATCATGTCGAGCACGACCGCGTGCGGCCGCCAGCTCTCCGCGATCCGCACGGCATCGAGCCCGCTCTGCGCGCCCCGGGCCTGCCACCCCTCGTACAGGACCGCGCCGCAGAGCACCTCGACCAGGTCCGGTTCGTCGTCCACGACGAGGATGCGCCATACATCGCCGGCGGCGGCACCAGGGACGTCAGCGCTTGTCACAAGCCCATTGTCCGGCTCGAACGTGAGAATACGCTGAAAACCGCGCGCGCCGGCGCACCCGGCATGTCGGCCTTTTCCCTCCCGCTGGCCTGCGGGTTCGTCCGGTAGGGCGGCGCCGCGGCGGCGCCGGTTCAGAGGGAACTGAGAAGTGGCGGTGTGACGATGGCTGCGGGGCGGGCGCCGAGCCGGACGAGAGACGGACGGCGCCGCGGCCCCGCCGCCGTCGCAGACAAGGAAGGATCCCCCATGCCCGCCGTCGCCGATCGCGCCCGGGCCCCGCACCGTGCCGCCGGCCGAGGCCGCACCGCCGGCCCGCGAAGCCGGCAGCTGCCGGCGGACGCGGTGGCGCACGCCGCACTCACGCTGATCGTGCTGGGCGGGCTCGCCGTCGTCGCACTGTGGTGGAAAGACACCTTCGACGTCATCGGCGCGGCGGGCTGGCTGACCGGCGCCGGCCGCATCACAGGGCTGCTCGCCGGGTACCTCACCCCGCTCCTGCTGCTGCTGATGGCCCGCGTCCCAGTGCTCGAACAACGCGTCGGCTCCGACCGGCTGGCCCGCTGGCACGCCATCACCGGCCGGTACATGGTCAGCCTCGTCGCCGCGCACATACTCACGATCATCTGGGGCTACGCGTACACCGCGCGCAAGTCGTTCGCCGGCGAGACTGTATACGTCGTCTTCGATTACCCGGAGATGCTGAAGGGCACTGCGGCCGCGCTGCTGATGTTCGGCACCGCGTTCGTTTCCGCGCGTGCGGCGCGCCGCCGGCTCAGCTACGAGACCTGGTACTACCTCCATCTCGCGACGTACCTCGCCGTCGCGCTCGGATTCAGTCACCAGATCGTCAACGGCGCGGACCTCAATGTCGGCGGGGCACGGCTGCTGTGGAGCGCCTACTACGTCGGCGCGTTCGCGGTCCTCGGCTGGTACCGGATCATCGTGCCCTGGCGCAACGACAAGCGGCACCGGTTGCGGGTGGCCGAGGTCCGGGCCGAGGCGCCCGGGGTCGTCTCGGTCGTGCTGACCGGAGAACACCTCGACGACCTGCGGGCCGAGGCGGGGCAGTTCTTCCGGCTCCAGTTCCAGACCAAGGGGCTGCGGTGGGCGGCCAACCCGTACTCGCTGTCGGCCGCTGCGCACCCGAACTTCCTGCGTTTCACGGTCAAGGACCTCGGGCAGCACAGCGCCGCCGTGGCGCGGCTCCAGCCGGGAACCAAGGTCCGCGCAGAGGGCCCGTACGGCGCGTTCACCGCCAAGCGGGTGCGCGGCCGCAAGGTGCTGCTGCTGGCCGGCGGCGTGGGCATCACGCCGATCCGCGCGCTGTTCGAGACGCTGCCCGCCAGGCGCGGCGACCTGACGCTGCTCTACCGTGCCAGCTGGCCCGAGGACGTGATCTTCCGCCAGGAACTCGAGGCCATCGCGTCGGCTCGCGGCGCGCGCCTACGTTTCCTGGTCGGACCGCGCGCCGAGGTCGGCGACCCGCTCACCGCGCGCACCCTGGCCCGGCTGGTGCCCCACCTGAATCGGCACGACGTGTTCATCTGCGGGCCCGAACCGATGGCCGCCGCCGCGGTTGCGGCGCTTCGCAAGTGCGGCGTCAAGCGCTCGCGCATCCACCACGAGTCGTTCGTCTTCTGAGTCTGAATAAGGAGTCTGACCGATATGCGTCGCGCCATCGTCGCCGGCACCGCCACGGTCTCGGGCGTCGTGCTGCTGCTGGGTCTCAAGCCGCACAGCGGCACGGTCGCCGCTCAAGGGGCGGCGCAGTTCAGCATCGGCTCGGCATCCGCCCCGGCCTCCTCCGCGCCCGCCGCGGCCTCGTCGGCCCCCGCCACGGCGGGCGGGCAACCGTCCGCGGGCGCCGCATCGCCCTCGGCCGCGCCCAAGGCGCCGGCGAGCTCGGGCACGAAGGTGATCACCGGTGTCGCGGCCGACACCCGGTACGGACCGGTGCAGCTCCAGGTGACGTTCTCGGGCAAGAAGATCACCAGCATCAGAGTGCTGCAGTACCCCACCGAGAGCTACCGGGACCAGCAGATCAACAGCTACGCGCTGCCGCTGCTCAACCAGGAGGCCATGTCGGCGCAGAGCGCGAACATCGACGTGGTCTCCGGAGCGACGTACACGAGCGACGGCTACGCGCAGTCGCTGCAGAGCGCGATCGACAAGTCAGGCGTCTGACAGGACCTCGACGGCACGCCGCGGCGGCCGGTGACGCGTGCGGCGTCACCGGCCGTCCGCATACCACGCCGGCGCTTCTGGTCCAACCAGTTGACCAGCCGACCGTTGCGCGGCATGCTCTGCGCCATGACGAAGCCCTCCGCGGTCGGCAGGCCGCCGGCCGAGCCGCCGGCCGAGGCGCCGATCCGCCGCGAGTCGCTTTCCGACCAGGTGTTCGCCCGCCTGCGCGACCGGCTGCTGAGCGGCCAGATCGCCCCGGGAACGCAGCTTCCCGGCGAGCGGGACCTCGCGGCGCAGTTCGGCGTCAACCGGCACGCGATCCGCGAGGCGCTCAAACGGCTGGACCAGGCCCGGCTGATCGAGACCGCGCACGGCGGCCGCACCACGGCGCTCGACTGGCGGCGCACGGCGGGACTGGACCTCGTGGTGAGCCTTCCGGGCGCGGGACAAGTCCTGGCCTTGGAAGGGGCGCAACGCGACATGCTGGAGATGCGCGCCTGCATCGGCGCGGACGCGGCGCGGCTTTGCGCGCTGCGCGCGGCTCCCCAGGTCCTTGAGGCCGTCGTCGCGGCGGCGGAGAACTACGCCGCACACGGGCCGGATCTCGACGAACTGGACGCCGCCGACATCGCCTGGTGGCGGCTGGTCATCGAGGGCTGCGGCAACCTCGCCTACCTGCTGGCCTTCAACAGTCTCGTCGGCGGGGCGCTGGCCTTCGGCGACACGCCGAGGCAGCAGCGCACCGGGGAACTGCTCGACGTGCCGGGACGCATCCGCCTGGCCAGGCTGATCGCCGAACGCGACACCCGCGGCGCCGAGCTCCTGGCCCGGGAACTGCTCTCCCGGAGCATCCCGGCCCTGCCGGGCACGGCCGACGACGAGGCGACCGCCGCCGACGAGCGGAGGGCGCGGCGGTGATACCGGTCATCGTGCTGGCGATTCCGCTCTTCCTCCTGCTGGTCGCCCTGGAGGCGCTCTCCTATCGCTTCCTGCCCGACGACGAGGAGCGCGGCTTCGAGGCCCGCGACACCGCCACCAGCCTGTCGATGGGCGCCGGCAGCCAGGTGGTGGGCCTGCCCTGGAAAGCCGTCACGGTCGTGGTGTATGCGGCGGCTTATACGGTCACGCCGCTGCGGATGCCCGCCTCCTCCGGGTGGACCTGGCTGCTGCTGTTCCTCGCCGACGACCTGGCCTACTACGTCTTCCACCGGGCCCACCACCGGATCAGGGTGCTGTGGGCCAGCCACGTGGTCCATCATTCGAGCCTGCGCTACAACCTGTCGACCGCGCTGCGCCAGTCCTGGACCCCGATGGCCTCGCTGCCGTTCTGGCTGCCGCTCGCGCTGGTCGGCATACCGGTGTGGATGATCCTGCTCCAGCAGTCCGTCAGCCTGCTCTACCAGTTCTTCCTGCACACCGAGCGCGTGGACACGTTGTGGCGGCCGATCGAGTGGGTGCTGAACACGCCCTCGCACCACCGGGTGCACCACGGTTCGAACCGGGCCTACCTCGACCGCAACTACGGCGGCATCCTCATCGTCTGGGACCGGCTCCTGCGCACCTTCGAGCCCGAAGGCGAGCGGGTGACCTACGGCCTGACCAAGAACATCGGCACGTACAACCCGTTGCGCGTGGCCTTCCACGAGTTCGCCGCCATCGGGCGGGATGTGCGCCGGGCCTGCGGTCTGCGTGACCGGCTCGGTTACGTGTTCGGTCCGCCCGGATGGTCCCCGGACGGCTCGCGGTGAACCGCCTGCCGGCCGCCCGGCGTGCGTTGCCGTTGCTCTACGCGGGCGTCGCCGCCGCGGATCTGCTCGCGATCGCCGCACGGGTGCCCGCGCTCGGCTGGGTGTCCAAGCCGCTGCTCGCGCCGCTGCTCGCGCTCGCGCTGGTCCGCGCGGGCACGCCGGTCCGCTCGTCCATGGTCGCCGGGCTGGCGTGCGCGGCGATCGGAGACAGTGTGCTGATGATCCCGGGGACCGCGGCGTTCATCGCCGGGATGGCCGCGTTCCTGGCCATGCACGCGTGCTACATCAGGGCTTTTCTGCGCTCTGGCTCCGGCGGCGCGGGGCGCGGCGTCGCCGCGGCGTACTCGGCCGTGTGGCTCGTCGCGAACGCTCTGCTGCTCACGCGCACCGGCGCCCTGGCCCCGGCGATCGCGCTCTACAGCGCCGCGCTGCTGGCGATGGCCGCGACGGCGCGCCGCCTGGGCCGGCTCGGGATGCTGGGCGGGACACTGTTCGTCGTCTCCGACGGACTGATCGGTGCCGCGACGGCGGGTCTGAACTTCCCGGGCAGGTCGCTGCTGACGATGGCGACGTACATCGCGGCGCAGGCGCTGCTCGCGCGCGGGTACGCGCAAGCCAGGACGGCGGAAGCCGAACGGCGCGTCGAAGCCCTGACGAGCCTGCCCCGGCCTGCGTGACTTTCAGCCGCGCGAACGGCGCGCGGCCGGCACCGCGCGCACGACGAATCAGGAGCCTCATTGCCTCTGCGCCGCTCAGCGGCGGGAGGCGAAACGCTTTACGCATTCTGCGATACGTCTCGCGTCTACGATCTCGTATACGAAATACGCCACTCCAGATCCGGCCGATTGACGGTCTGCCGCCGTACCGACCTACGCCGCGGCGGCCGCGGGGACGGTGCACGGTGGCGATCGGAACCGTTCGCCCCGGCAGGTCCCAGCGCCCATTGGGCTGAAGGCGGCTGCGTCAACTCCACGGGCTGGGACCGGTGCCCGCGGCCCAAGCGGCCAGGGCGGCTTGGTCGAAGAGCCGGATGCCCATCCTCGTCGCGTACGACCGCGCCGGCGCCGTGAACGACGACGTGGTCACCACGGCGGCGACACCCGCGCCGTGCATGGTGAAGCAGGTCCCGCCGAACCGCTGCAGGTCCGGGGAGCCGACGGTGTTCGTCGCCGCGTACCGTTTCGCCTGGATGACCAGCTTCTGGCCGACCGGTGTGCGCGCCGTCACGTCCGCGCCGAGGTCGCCGGCGCGGCCGACCACCTCGACGTCTGTACAGCCGTCCCGCACGCACAGGTACGCCAGAGCATGCTCGAACTCGCGCGAACTCATCGCCAGGTAGGTCTCGATCTGCCGGGCCTCCAGCGCGCGGCGCTGCTCTCGCGCCAACTGCCGCGCACGCTGCGACTTGAAGTTCGCGCGAGCGGCGTAGATCAGCATCCCGCCGACGAGAAGTGAGAGGATCGATCCCCCGACGCGTCCCGCCGACGCCTCACCCGCGAACACGACCAGCACCGCCGCGACGGTGAGGGCGAGCAGGCAGCCGGCCCGCGTCACGGGCTCAAGGCTGAGCCAGAGTTCGATCACACCGGGCTCCGAGCGCCCCCTTCCACGCCCACGCCCACGCCCACGCCCACGCCCACGCCC
>NZ_JAGSXH010000099.1 GCF_018283645.1 Actinocrinis puniceicyclus
GGCTTGGGGGGGCCGGCGGTCTCGCTGGTGGTCGACTCGGTGCCGGAGCTGGTGGAGCCGGCGGCGGCGGAGCCGAGTTCGGCGCAGGAGCTGGTGGAGCAGGCGGCCTAGGTGGCGGATTCGGCTCAGGGAAGTACGGATCGGGCAAGGGTGGGACCACGCTCGGCGCCGGCGAAGGCTCCGGCGTTGGCGCTGGAGCTGTAGGAGCCGAGGGCGGAACCGCCGGAGCCGGCAGCCGATACGGATCAGGCGCAGCGGCCGGTGCCGGCGCTGGTGCGGAAGGCGAAGGTGGCGCAGGCGCCGGAGCCCAGGGCCAGCAGGGCATGATGGGCGCCGGTGGGGCGCGAGGCGCGGGCGGTAAGGGTGACGAACGCGGTAATCGTGCCGGATTCCTTCGCCAGGACCCGGACTACTGGTATGGCGACAAACAGGCAGCGCCTCCCGGTGGAGTCATCGAGTAGCACGCTGCCTTCGTGCCGTGGCACTGACATGGCACGAAGGTGTCATTGTCCGGCGGCTGTCTGTAGCCTGTCACGGATACGGAGTGGCTCTGAGTTGGGCGAACGTGGGGAGTGGTGCATGGTTCGGGATAGTCGCCGTGGCCTGTATGGCCGGACAGTGGCGATGCTTACGGCAACCGGCACGATTGCTCTTACCGCGCTGACGGTCACGCCTGCCCACGCGACGACAAACCCGGTTTATGACAAGGAATGGGCGCTGAGCCAATTCCAGGTCACGAAGATCCGAAGTCAATACCAAGCGCGCGGTAGTGGCGTGATCGTCGCGGTCGTCGACTCCGGCGTCGATCCAACGCAACCGGATCTGCAAGGCTCGCTGCTATCTGGACTCAACTTCTCGGTTCCTTCAAATCCGTCATCGGACACGAACGACCGGTCTAGCGATTATCACGGGACGGACGTCGCGGCCATGGTCGCGGCACACGCACATGGTGATCCAAAAAACCCACAAGGTCTGTACGGACTTGCGACCGAAGCAAAGATCTTGCCGCTCGTTGACGGCGCCGAAAAGGCAACTGCAACATCCAGTGCCGCAGCTATCCGATATGCAGTTGACCACAACGCGCGTGTAATTAATATTTCGGGCGGCACGTTGGGTCCCTGCACGCGAGACTTAGCGTCTTCCCTTGACTACGCATTGTCCAAAAATGTAGTCGTTGTTGCTGCGGCGGGAAACGACGGAAACACCACAAATACAGCTAGCTGTCCTGCTGACCATCCGGGTGTAATCGACGTGTCTGCGATCGATCAGTCTGGTCACATGGACAAGTATTCGCACTATGGCAACGATGTGACGGTCGCAGCGCCAGGCGTCGATATTGAGGAGCCAGCGCGCGGCGGGAACTACGACACAGCCAGCGGTTCATCTCTCGCCGCCCCATGGGTGTCCGCCGAGGCGGCGCTCATCATCGGCAAGCACCCGGACTGGACCGCTGGCCAAGTCATCCGCGTCATCATCGGCAACACCGTCCAGGGCACCGGACAGCGCATAGACGACCACGTCGGATACGGCGTCATCGACCCGCTCAAGGCACTCGGCGCAGCCGCACCCACCGACACAAGCAACCCCCTCGGCGGACCCGCCTCCTCCGCCGTCACCACCACGACCACCGCACCCGCACCCAACAACAGCGCCAGCGGCCCAACCGCAGCCAGCGCCCCCACCTCAGCAGCCTCCGCCGGCAAGTCGTCGAACATCGGCCTCTACGCAGGGCTCGGCATCGGCGTACTCGTACTGATCGGCGTCATCGTTTTCCTCATCACACGAGGCAGAAACAACAACGGCTCAGGCGGCGCGGGAGGCGGCGGCGGAGGAGGCGGAAACGGCTACTACCCGCCGACACCCACACCCGGCGGACACTACGCACAACCCGGCCAGCCGCAGCAGTACCCAACCCCGCCCCCCAACCCCTACCAACAGCCAAGTAGCGGCGGGCAACACCCGTCGCAATACCCAGCGCAGTACCCGCCGCAGGGCACACCGTACACACCGCCGTCAGCGCCACGCGGACACCCGCAGCAAGGCCAGCCGCCCTGGCCTCAGCAACAGCCGTAGTCGCACAACGCCGCAGGAAGTAGCCCGGCTGCGCTATCAGAGACCTGCGATCGCGACAGCTGTACGCGTACGTCATCACGCGCCGCCCTGCGCTGCGACGCAGTCCGCTGCGCGGCGCACTGCGCCACACGGCTCGCATCCGTCCACACCCGGCACGACTCGACCAACTCGGCGCGCCGGCCGTCAAACCACAACCGGGACGGGCGCCCGAGCCGAACCCGGCCAGGCGCCCACCCGGCCATCCGCCGCCGACTACACGCTGCCATTCGCTATCAACGCCTGAACCATCCGCGCCGCCTGAGCCTCCCACTGCGCGTACGCCGTCGGGAAACCGGACCTCTGTACCGCCTGCGCCGCCCTCCACAACGCTTCACTCCGGTAATTCGGCGCATACGACTTCAAAGCAGACAGGAACGCGTTCGTCGCGTACACCGGATCGGTCAACTGCGCCGGCGTGCCCCACCCCATCGACGGACGCTGCTGGAACAAGCCCAACGAGTCCGCGTTCGTCGCCCTCGTCAAATTGATCAACGACGACTCCTGCATCGCCGTCGCCACCGCGATCACCGCCGCGTAAAGCGGCATCCCGCGCTGCTTCGTCACCGCGACGATCGTCCTCGCGTTCGCCCACTGCGAACTGTTCGGAGTGAAGTACTGCTGAGCGCCATACAACCCGGTCGGCTCAAGACTCGCGATCGTGACGTTCGCGTACGGGTCCGGCTTCGGAGCGCTCGACGCCGGTCGCGCCGCAGAACTGACAGGTGCGCTCACCGCCGCTGTTCTCTTCGCGGCGCTCGCCGACGCCGAAGCCGACGCGGAGACCGAAGCCGACGCGGATCTCGACGCGGACGTCGGCGCGGACATCGGCGCGGACGCCCGCGCCGATGTCCGCGCCAGAGCGGAAGGACTCGCGGCAGCCGACGTGCTCGTGATCGGCCCGCTGACGACAATGCCGCCACGCACCGGCGTACGCACAGCCGCGAGAGCAGCCGAATGCGCGTCCTGCGCGGCCAGAGCACTCGCAGACGCCGAACCGCCCTCGACAACGCGCGGCGAAGAACTGCCGAAAGCGCCATACGAGGCCGCGGCGGCAGTGCCGGTCGGAACAACAATCGCCGCGGTGACGACAGCGGTCAACGCGGTAGGTCGGGACTTCGGTTTACGGTGCGCGCCCATGGCGGTATGCAGAGCCTCTCCTCCAGCCGCCTACCGGGTTAGCTGACGGGTTCGGGCGGGGGAGTATTAACGCCCTACAGTGCGACACGCATCGCGTCACGGCGGCAAAAAGCCACTCATGACAACAACACACTATGCACCGATTCACCCCAGGGACTTGCGTCACACGGCGATGACGCGAATGGGTCCCCGGCTCCACAGCGCGCCGACCTGCACCGTCGCACACTCGCCGGACTTCGCGTATTACGAAACCCGGTCCGCTGCGGCCGGCCGGCCGGCACGCCATCACGTGGACTCGGCGGGTGCGCCGGTGCCGTCTTCGACGGCGCTTGCCAAGCGCACGGGCATGACCCTACGAGAACACCCCGAGCGTTGTCACCACGTTGGTCAGATTTTCATTGCGCAGCGGACCGTTTGATGTGATTCGCTCGCCCTACGCCATGGTTCGGTCGCGCAGCGCCACAGCACACCGCGCGGCCGCGGCCTGACGCTCACTTAATGACAAGTACTTGGTTACGCAACGCGCTCTGCCTGCGTTCCCGATCGCCTGACAGGGCGTCAACTGCACAGTGACCACCTTCCGTGCATCGGCGCTCACGCAACCAGAGCGCGTGAGCGGCCCGACCACCAAAGGGGAATGCCCAAAACCGACGCAACCGCCGAACACCGCTAATGCGGCGCGGTCCCGTTGACGATCGCGAGCACCATGCGCGCGGCCTGCGTCTCCCACTGCGCATACGCGGTCGGGAAACCTGAACGCTGAACCGCCTGCGCCGCCTGCCACAGATAAATCGTCATGTAATGCGGCGCATACACGTCAAGCGCCGCGAGAAACGCATTCGTCGCATAGTAGGGATCGGTGATCTGCGCTGCCGTGCCCCAGCCCTGCGACGGGCGCTGCTGGAACAAGCCCAGCGAGTCGGCGTTCGTCGCCTCGGTCAAGTTGATCAGCTGCGACTCCTGGATCGCGGTGGCCGTCGCGACCACGGCAGCGTAAAGCGGCATCTTGCGCTGCTCGGCCACCTTCACGATGGCCCGCGCGTTGGCCCATTGCGTCGCACTCGGCGTGAATGTGCTCTGCGCTCCGTAAATCGACGTCGGCTCCAACTGTGCCAACGTCGTGTGCGCGTAAGGGCTCGGCGGCGCGGTCTTCGTGGCCTTCGGGGAGGGCTTCGCCGACGCCGAGGCCGACGGCGACGGGCTCGCCGGCGCAGCGGCCATCAACGGCGCCAGCGGCATCGCCGGAGCGGCCGCGACAACCGAAGTGCCCTCCGACACGGCATCCGACGCGGAACCCGAGAACGCCATCGCCGCCGCGACACCGCCAGGGGCCCCGACCACGGTACCGGCCAGAGCGGCGAGCGTGATCGCTGGATAGCGCCTGGTCCACGGCTGCTCGGTGCCGGCTCGAGTCAGAGCCTTGCTGTGCTGGTAGTCCTCGCGGCCCTTCGGCTTGCTGTGCGAGCCCACGGGCGGATCCGACCTCCCCATTCGCAACGGTCTGGCTCTTGGCGGAAGAACATATAAGAGGATGACAAGACCTGTCACCGGTCCGCGGCCACCTCGGCGCGGAAGTTAAACGGCAATGGGTGGAACTTGACGGTTTGTTGACTCGGCGCGGGCCAGCTCATGGGCCGTCGGCCGCCGGAAGCCGCGCCTCCCGCCGCAGCGCCCGTATCGCCGCGCGGGATCGACCCGCCGCGTTCCGGCGTACGATCGCGATGAGGCTGGTCGGCGCGCCGGCCAAGGCGATCCGACCGCCGCGCAGCGCCCGGGTCAGGGCTAGAGTGTGACGATGACCACACACCCCGATCCGCAGGACATCGCCCGCCTGCGCGTCGCCGTCGGCCGCCTGCACCGCAGACTGGCCCAACGCTCCACCAGCGAGCTGACATTCGCCCAGATCTCCGCCCTGGTCACGGTGGAGAAGCACGGACCGATCCGCCAGGGCGAACTGGCCGCGCGCGAGAAGGTCGCCGCCCCCTCGATGACCCGCACCGTCAGCGGGCTGGCCGAAGCCGGACTGGTGCGCAAGATCCCCGACCCCGAGGACGGCCGCTCCAGCCACATCGTGGTCACCCCCGCCGCGCGCGTGCTTCTGGAGAAGATCCGAACCGAACGCACCGCGATGCTGACCGAGCGCGTCGCACGGCTGGCCCCACAGCGGTACGCGACCCTCGTCGCCGCCCTGCCCGTACTCGAAGAACTCGCCGAGGACGCGGACTGACGACCCCTGCCGCCGCGCGCCTGGCCGGCCCGCGCGCACCCCGGGTCGCCGGCCCACCCCCCCGGCACCTGCGGTCCGGGTACCGGATGTAACACTGGCCGTATGAGCGAGACAGGGACTCCGCGCGACGCGCTCCCGCAGGATGCGCGGCAGCCGCAGGAGGAATGGCCGCCGCGTGATTGGCGGGAAAGCAGCCGCGCAGCGGGACGCCGTCAGGCGCTGTACGTCGCGCTCGGCATGGCCGTGATCTTCGCCGTCCTGGTCGTGGTCGCGATCTGGGGCGCGCACAACGGGTGACGCGCAGCCGACCGGTGTTGCACGTGCACGGCGCGACCGGTTGAGGGACCAGGCCGCGCGAACGGATCACGCTTCGGCGCGGTACGCCTGCTCGGGCACCTCGTCGAGAGGGCCGGCGGCCAGCAGGTGTAGCAGCCGCCGCGCCTGATTCGCGTTGGGCTCGTCGGCGTCGGTGAAACACGCGAAGACCCGGCCCCACGCCATCGCCCGCGCCACCGGAGCGAGCCGGACCGCGAGATCCGCCGCGCGCCGCACCTCCCCGGGGCCGTACCCGGCCTCAAGCCACGGCTCCAGATACGCCGAACGCAACGCGGCAAGGCCCTCGGCGCCGAAGAACCGCCCGCCGGCACGTAACAGCACCAGCAGCGAACTGAACGGGTGGGTCAGCGAGGCGTCACCCCAGTCGAACGCCAACGCGCCGTCCGCGCACCCGAACACGTTGTTCGGGTGCAGATCACCGTGATCCAGCGACGCGGCGAACCCGAAACCCTCCAACTGCCGGCACCGCCGCGCCAGCACGGGAGCGAAATCACGCAGCGCCCGGACCTGCCCGGGCCGGAGCGCGGCGCGCACCGCCGGATCGTCGAGCAGCGCCGCCAATCGCTCCGGCAACACGGCGGGGCGCAGATCCGGCAGGCCGAGCGCGAGCAACTCCTCCGGGCGCGCGGCGAGCTCCAGCTGCAAGTGCGCATAGCGCCGCAACAGCACGGTCAGGTGCGCCGGATCAGCGTCGCGCCGCAACAGTTCGCCCAAGCGCGAACCAGCGTCCATGGACAACATCCAGGCGCGTCGCGTGTCCACGGCGAGCGGCGGCGGCACCATGTGCGGCGCCAAGCGGCTCAGTGCGCCGAGCAGACCCGGTTCGAACGCGGACCCGGGCGGATTCGCCTTGAACCACGCGGTACCGTCCGCCCCGACCGGAACCCGGGCGACCCCCGCTGACATACCGTCATCCTCGCAACCCGCGCCGACCCGCGTCGAACGGATTGCGCGGCCGGCCGGCGACCCGCACGTCCGTCCGCGTCGGACCGCACCATGTGGCCAACCCCCCGCGCGATAGGAGCGCGGCACACCCACAATGGCAGCATGACGGAACGCGACGAGCGCGAAAACGACGGCCACACCGAGCCCGCTGAATCCCGCGAGTTCGCCGGCCAGGCTGCCCGGCGCGGCGCACGCGGACCCGCCACCGCCTCCGCGGCCGCGACCGATTCCAGGGATGATGTGTGGCCGCAGATCAGAGACGCCGTCCGGCCGCGTTCTGCGCTTCTGGTCCTGGCCACCCTGTGCCTCGGCCTCGGCTTCGTACTCTCCTACGTCGGCGCCCTGCACCACCCCGCACCCAGGAACCTGCCCTTCGACGTGGTCGCCGCGCCCGCCGAGCAGTCCCGACTGGCCGTCAGCCTCGGCGCGCTCCCCGGAACGCCGCTCAGCCCCCGCCTGATCCCCGACGCGGGCACCGCGCGCGCCCGCGTCGCCGACCGCAGCAGCACCGGCGCACTCGTCGTGGACCCGGCCGCGACCACCGACACGCTGTACATCGCCTCCGCCGCCGGCCCGTCCATCTCCACCGCGGTCACCCGCGTCGTCGAGGCAGCCGAAGCCAGACAGCAGCGCACGGTCACGGTACGCGACCTCGTCCCGGTCGCCGCGCAGGACAACGGCGGCCTGTCCTGCTTCTACCTCGCGATCGGCTGGACCGTCACCGGCTACCTGATCGCCGCCATCCTCGGCGTCAGCGCCGGGGCGCGCCCGGCCACCCCGACCCGCGCCGTGGTGCGCCTGACCGCGCTCGCCCTGTCCGCGTGCGCCGCCGCAGCGGTCGGCGCCTGGCTGGTGCAGCGCGAACTCGGCGCGCTGCCCGGCGGCTTCTGGCCGCTCGCGCTCATCGGCGCGCTGGTCGTCTTCGGGGCGGGGACGCTGACCATGGCGCTGCAGATCGCGCTCGGGGTGCTCGGCATCGGCGTCGCGGTACTGATCTTCGTGATCCTCGGCAACCCCTCGGCCGGCGGCGCCTACGCCCGCGCGCTGCTGCCGCCGTTCTGGCGCTCGATCGGCGCCTTCTTCCCGCCCGGCGCCGGGACCGACGCGATCCGCTCCACGGCGTACTTCGGCGGCGCGAACACCGCCGTGCCGCTGTTCATCCTCGCCGCATACTGCGCGGTGGGGCTGCTCGGCACGTACGGCCTGGCCACGCTCCTACGCCGCAAGCCCGCAGCGGCGCGCTGACCGGCGTACCTCGCAGCTCTCGAAGCTCAGCCTGCAAGACGGTCCGGCCGTAAGTTCCCAACGGACGAAGCGACAGCCCGTTCAGGCTCTCAGCAGCGAGCTGAGCAGCTTGATCAGGCCCGGGAAACGCTTGTTCAGGTCCTGCGTGCGCAGTTTGGTCCACCGGGCCACGCCTTCGGGCCTGGTGTGGGTGAGGCCCGCCTCGCGCAGGATCCTGAGATGGTAGGTCAGGGTCGAGTCGGCGATGCCGAGTGAGGCCGCCAGAGGTGAGCAGGTCCGCTCCTGGCCGTCGAGCAGGGTGGTGAAGATCTTGATACGGGTGGCGTCTCCGAGGGCGGAGAGCACCTGATGCAGTTCGATGCTCTCGGTCGGGGGGTGATGATATGTAGCCATTGTCAGCACTTTGCGTTTCTGTGTTCGGCGTCCGTTCGCCGCGGCGACCTGCGGCCCCGCACCGGTCGTTCGCGGGCTGTCGGCCTCGTGACCGGTTGCGAAGATCACGCAGTACTCGTTCGGCGATTCTTTGACGCTGCGTCAGCTTTCTTGTTACTCTTCGATAGCACTAGAGAACTAGAACCATCGAAGTAAGCTCCACCATACACTATCTTGTGGGGGGACTGGTCATGGAGGCGCACTCATGGACCTCGCCGCCGTGCGAAGAAGACGCCGGGCCTGAGACACCGTTCGCGGACGCGGTGCAACGGGTGACCGCGACCGGCGCGGCGTCGTTCCACGCGCTGCCGATCTCGGGCGGACGTTCCCTGCTCGGCTCACGGCTGCGCGGAAAGTACCAAGCATTGCTCGGATCGTCGTATCTCTCGTCCGAGGTCTCGTACGGGGCCACGATGATCGACTCGTTCTTCCGTCCGCGCGCCTGCCTGGCCGAGGCGCAGCGACTGGCCGCCAAGACCTTCGGGGCCGACTACACGTATTTCCTGACCTGCGGCACCACCGTCACCAACGAGATCGCGCTGGACGCGCTCTCCGCCCGCAACGCGCGGGTGCTCGCGGACCGCACCTGCCATCAGTCGATCCACTTCGGCCTCGACCGCTTGGCCTCGCAGGTCACCTACTGCCGCACCCGCGCCTGCTGCACGGAGCAGGGGCACGCGCTGCCGGACATCGCAGACCTGGTCGCGCGGTTCCGCGCGGCCGCCGAGGCCGGGCAGCCGTTCGACATCGTGGTGCTCACGGCGGCCTCCTACGACGGCGTGCTGGTGGACATGCATGCCACGCTGACCGAACTGCTCACCTCAGTGGACGAACTGACCGTCCTGGTGGACGAGGCATGGTCGGCGATCCTTGCCTTCCATCCCGGATTCCGGCACACGAGCGCACTGCCCGCGGCGCGTCAGGTACTTGCCGAGATGCCCGGGAAACGGCTGCGGATGCTGGTGACGCAGTCGGCGCACAAGTCGATGTCGGCGCTTCGCCAAGGGTCTTACCTGCACGTGATCGGCGGGGAGGAACTGGCCGACGCGGCGGCGGCAGGCCTGTACCGATACCACAGCACGAGCCCCAGCCTGCCGATCCTGGCCAGCCTCGACCTGGCCCGCGCCCAGGCCCAGTCGGAGGGCGAGGCGCTGGTCGAGCGCTCGATGGAACTGGCCCGAGTGCTCAGGACGGCGTTGGAGAACGACACGCGTCTGTCCGGGTTCGTCCTCGGCGAACCACCGGCCGTCGCCGAGACCGGACTGCTCAGCTGGGATCCGACGAAGGTGCTCATCGACCTGTCCGAGGCGACCCTCAAGCTGGGCATCACCCGGCAGGAGATGCGCTCCCGGCTGTTCCGCGACTACGGCCTCTACTTCTCTCGGGTCTCGAACCACGGGATGCTGGCCAACATGCACATCGGGGTCACCCCCGAGACCGTCTCCCGCCTGCTGGCGTCGCTGCGCGGCATGAGCGACTCGTTCTGCGCGCGCCGGGCCGCGCGGCCCGGTGCCAGGTTCCTGATCGCCTATCCGCCGGGGGTCCCGCTGGCACTGCCCGGCGAGTCGACCGCCACCGGCGCGGTGCTCGAGCACGCGGCCGCCGGCGCCGAACTGTTCAGCGTCTGATCCCGACCGGCCCGGCGCTGTGAATCCGCGCTCCTGCGCTGCTCCGGGCCCTGAATCTGTCCTCTGATCTGCCCGTTTGCACCTACGCACGTCTGTCGATAACTTCGATATTTAGATAGTTGTAGAAGGGTGAAATGATTAAGATCGATGTGATCCGGCGGCACAGCGAGACCAAGCCCGACGCTCCGGCGGTCATCGACGGCGCGGTCACGCTCACCTGGAGCGCCCTGGGCGAACTCGCCGGCCGCGGCGCCACCTGCCTCTCCCGCCGGCTGGCCGACCGCGACGCGCGGACGGGCTCCCGCGACCGCCTGGTGTTCCTCAGCCGCAACCGATGGGAACTGCCGGCGCTCCAGGCCGCCGCGGCCACCATCGGCCTGCCGACGGTGGGGATCGACTTCACGCTTCCGCCCGAATACGTGGCGGCCTGCCTGGACCAGGTGCGTCCGGCGGTGATCGTCGCATCCGCCGAGTTCCGGGGACTGGTCGCGAAAGCGCTCGAACTGACCCGGGAGACGGACTGGCACCCCGTCGTCAAGCTGGCGTTGGACGAGCCCGGCGACGACGCGGCGGGCTGGACGAGCTGGGCGCGGTTCGTCGCCGAGGAGGCCGACGAACGAGACTGGATCAAGTTGCCCTTCGAGGGCCTCGGATTCACCTCGGGCACCTCGGGCGCGCCGAAGCTGGTGCTGCGCTCCTCCTCCTTCGAGGCCCGGCGATACGCGGACGTGGTCGAATTCTTCGGATTCACCGAGAGCGACGTCTACCTCAACTGCATCCCGCTCTACCACGCCTCCGGGCCCGGGTGGGCCCGGGTGTTCCTCACCCTGGGTGCCCCGGTGGTGCTCTCCCCGGACGGCGATCCCGCCCGTTTGCTCAAGCTGCTGGAACAGCACCGGGTGACGGCCACCCTCATGGTGCCGCCGGTGCTCGGGAGCCTGGTCGACTACGCCGGGGACGTCGTCAGGACCCTGCCGCGGCTGAACCTGCGCACGATCATCACCGGTGGCCGGCACCTCAGTCCGCAGGTCGTCCGGCGTACCGGCGCGGCCTTCGGCGACGTGCTGCACATCTACTACGGCACCACGGAGACCGGGGTCAACACGCTCAGTGCCCGGGGTGATCTGAGCCGTAACCCGCAGACGTGCGGACGGCCGTTCCCGGGCAACGCGATCGCCATCCTCGACGCCGACGACCGCCCGGTGCCCACCGGGACCTGCGGGCGCGTCGCGGTCAGTGGCTACATGCTCGCCGACGGCTTCGCCACCCAGGCCGCGCCCACCGTCGAGATCGGCGGCACGACGTGGTGGGTGACCAGCGACACCGGCCGGCTGAACGAGGACGGCGAGCTGTTCATCGCCAGCCGGGACACCCCCGAGTGCGCCCGCGGCGTGGACACGATATCGCTGGAGAACTGGCTCAAGTCAGTCCTCGACGTCGGCGACCTCGCCGTCGTGATCGACAACCGGGGGACCGAACCCCGGTTGGTCGTCGCGTTCACCGAGGGAGCCCACGGCTCGGTCCCCTCGGGTGTGGTGGGCGCGGCGGCGCTCGCCCGGCTCACGCCCATCCAGGTGCAGGCCGTGGAGGTTCCCGCCATCCCGTACAGCCCGACCGGGAAGCTGCGGTCGGGCGCCTTCCTCAATGAAATCACCCGTCCGGCTGTTCTCACGAAAGTCTGAATCAATGGACAATTCGAAGCGCTCTTTGGGCATCACGCTGTGCATCGCGGCCACCGTGTCGTGGGGCGGCATGTTCCCGATCATGACCCACGCGCTGCGGCACATCGACCCGTTCACCTTCACCTGCATGCGCTACACGATCGCCGGCGCGATGTTCCTGTTGCTGCTGGTGCGCTTGGAGGGCACGGCGGCGCTGCGCCTGGCGGGCGAGCGGGTGTGGCTGGCCTGGGCGTTCGGGACCGCCGGTTTCGCCGGGTTCCAGTTCCTGGTCTTCTACGGACAGAAGCTGATCGGTGTCGGTGGCGAGCTGGTGACCTCGATCATGATGGCCACGATGCCGATGCTCGGTTTCTTCGTCAACTGGTTCCTGAAGAAGGTGGCGCCGCCGAAGTGGGCCGCGCTGTTCATCCTGATGTCGCTGACCGGCGTGTTGCTCGTGGTGTCGAAGGGCGACGTGTTCAGCCTGCTGCACCAGCCGAAGATCTACGGCCCGGCGGCGCTGATCCTGTTCGCGGCGCTGTGCTGGGTGATCTACACCGCGGGTGCGGGGTTCTTCCCCACCTGGTCGCCTTACCGGTACACCGCGCTGACCACGCTGATGGGGCTGGGCAGCGCGATGGTGATCACCCTCGGGCTGCTCGTCGGGCACGCGGTCGCCGTGCCGACCGGAGGGGACGTGGTCTCGATCCTGCCTGAGCTCGCCTACATGGGAGTGGTCGCCGGATTCGGCGGCGTGCTGTGCTGGAACATCGGCAACAAGATCCTCACCCCGCTCAACGGCGTGCTCTTCATGGACGTCGTGCCGATCACCGCGTTCACCATCACGGCGCTGACCGGGGCCGTCCCGGTCGCCGCCCAGTTGGTCGGCGCCGGGCTCACCGCCACCGCCCTGCTGTGCAACAACATCTACCTGCGGCACCGGCTGGCGACCCCGGTCGCTGCGCCCGAGCCGGCGGCGGTCACGGCCGCGGCCGAGCCCGCGTCCAGTGGCGCGCCCGCCGTGAGCCGCTGACAAACCGGATCGGATTCACCAGGGCGCTGACGCGGCACCGGGCCGTGTTCCGCTGCGTCGCCGGTCGCACGGCGGCCGAGCGGAACACGGCGCCGGTGTTCGTATCCACGCCACCGCCACCGCCACGGTGTCCTGCGTGTCACCGCTGCACGGACACGCATCTGCATCTGCGCTGTCCGCAGGCATTTCCGGCAGTGCGACTCCACACCCTGCCACGCACGACATCGACAGCAGCCTGATATCCGGGAGGATGCCATGTACGACGAGACGTTCGGCACGGGCTCATCGGTACAGACCGCGCTCGCCGCGGCTCCGCCGGCGCACGAAAGTCACCGGCTGCGCGGCGGCATGCTGGGAATGGTCGATATCGCGGCGTCGACGATGGCGAACATCGGACCCGCGATGAGCTTCTACTTCGGCTTCGGCTTCCTCGCCGCCACTGCGGGCATCGCCTCGCCGCTGACCATCGCGCTCGCCGGTGTCGCGGTGGCACTGCTCGGCCACATGCTGGCCGAGTTCTCCCGGGCGCTGCCCTCCGCCGGGGGCTTCATCACGTTCGTCGGCCGCACCTTCGGGGCCACCGCGGGCGTGACCACCGCTCTGCTGACCGGCCTGGGATACATCATCGCGATGGCGTCCGTCATCGCGATCACCGGTGGCTTCCTGTCGATGACGCTGGAGCGCTACCTCGGCGTCGCGGTGCCGTGGATCTGGCCGACCCTCGTGCTGACCGCGGCGGCGGTGGCGATGATGGTGCGCGGAGTCGCCGTCTCCACGAAGGCGGCCGGTCTGTTCTTCGGCGTGGAGATCCTGGTCATGGTCGTGATCTCGGTCGTGGCGATCGCCCGCCACGGCGCGGAACTGTCCACCGCGCCGTTTCGTCCCAGCCACATCACCAACGGGTTCAGCGGATTGGCCGAAGGCTTCCCGTTGGCGGTCTTCCTGTTCATCGGCTGGGAGAACTCCGCCGCGCTGGCCGAGGAGGCCGACAACCCGCGGCGCAACGTCGGCCGGGCGGTCTTCCTCTCCGTCGCGACGATGTCAGTGAGCTACATGCTGTTCTCCTACGCGACGGTGACCGGGTTCGGCTACGACGCGAGCCGGCTCGGGGCGTCCGACATCCCCTTCCTGACGCTGGCCCGCGGCACCGTGGGGGCGCTGGCCTTCTTCGCCTACTTCGCCGGCCTCACCTCCACCGTGGGCAGCCTGATCGCCGGGGTGAACTCGCAGGCCCGGCTCATCTTCAACGCGGGCCGGGAGGGGCTGCTGCCCTCCTTCATCGGGCACGTCCACCCCGTGCGCCGCACCCCTGTGTACGCCATCTACACGTTCGTCGCGGTGTCCCTCCTGCTGATCGGCGGCTGGGGGCTGGCACACGTGATCGGCGGCGGCGCGATGGATCCGGTCGCCTTCTTCGCGGAGGCTTCGACGATGGGCACGCTGCTCATCCTGCTCGTCTACCTGACGTCGAGCGTCGCGCTGCCCTTCTACTACCGCAGGCACCGGCCGCAGGAGTTCCGGATGGTCAGGCACCTGATGTTGCCGGCGCTGGGCTCCGCGGCGATCGCCGTACCGCTGTACTACCTCGTGAAACCCGGACAGCCCGCACCGTTCGACTGGTTCCCCTACGCGGCGCTGATCCTCTTGCTGCTGTCGGTTGCATACGCCGTGATCCTCACCCGCCGCGATCCCACCCTGGGCGACCGGATCGGATCCATCGTCGCCGACCACCGCTGACCGCGAGACCGAACACACGCCGCCGGTCCGTCCGGTCCAACCCGAGTCATTCGATACAGCCACGTCGAGAAGAGGCATGGAACCATGACCGCAAGAATCGCCATCAACGGCTTCGGCCGGATCGGCCGGGGCGTGCTGCGCGCGGCGCTGGCCCGCGAGGACGACCTCGAGATCATCGCCGTCAACGACCTCGCGGACGCCGCCACGCTGGCACATCTGCTCAAGTTCGACAGCAACCTCGGCACCCTTCCGCAGACCCCGCGGGTCGAGGGCGACCGGATGTCGCTCGGCGAAACCGAAATCAGGGTCCTGTCGGAGCGCTCGCCGGAGAAGCTGCCCTGGGGCGCGCTCGGCATCGACGTGGTCATCGAGTCGACCGGTAGGTTCACCGACCGGGACAAGGCCGAGGCGCACCTGACCGCCGGCGCGCGCCGCGTGATCATCTCGGCGCCCGCCTCCAACGCGGACCTCACGATCGCCTACGGTGTGAACCACGACCGGTTCGACCCCGCCGTGCACACGATCCTCTCCAACGCCTCGTGCACCACCAACTGCCTCGCGCCGATGGCGAAGGTCCTCGACGAGGCGTTCGGCGTCGTGCACGGCACCATGCTGACCGTGCACGCGTACACCCAGGACCAGAACCTCCAGGACGGCCCGCACCGCGACCTTCGGCGCGCCCGCGCCGCCGCGCAGAACCTGGTGCCCACCAGCACTGGAGCGGCCAAGTCGATCGGCCTGGTACTGCCGTCCCTCAAGGGCAGGCTGGACGGCTACGCGCTGCGGATCCCGACCCCGGTCGGCTCGCTGACCGATCTGACTGTGGAGGTCTCCCGCGACACCGACGTCGCCGAGGTCAACGCCGTCTACGCGGCGGCCGCCGACGGAGCGCTGCGCGGCGTCCTCGACTACACCGAAGCTGCGATCGTCTCCAGCGACATCGTCGGCAGTCGCGCGTCGTGCATCTTCGACGCCGGTCTGACCAAGGTGATCGACTCGCGCCACGTGAAGATCTGCGGCTGGTACGACAACGAGACCGGCTTCAGCAACCGCCTCCTGGACACCGCCCTGCACATCGTGAGCTGAGACGCAGCCGGCGGACGGGATCTGCGGCTTGATCCGTGTTCCTGCGGCGTGGTGGGAGGCGACCTCGATCGGGCGGCGCGAGCCGCGCGGGCTGAGTCTGAGGAGCGGCGCGACGGACGAACCGAAGGCCGTTCGGTCAGTCGCCCTCGCCCTCGCCCTCGCCCGGCTCGCCAGTCTCGTGCACCGACGCCTCCGCCTCCTCGACCTCTTCACGCGGAATGCCCAGCAGGAACAGGATCGTGTCGAGGAACGGCACGTTGACCGCCGTGTCGGCGGCCGCGCGCACCAGCGGCTTGGCGTTGAACGCGACCCCGAGGCCCGCCGCGGCCAGCATGTCCAGATCGTTCGCGCCGTCGCCGATCGCCACCGTCTCCGACAGCGGCACCCCCGCGGACGCGGCGAAACGGCGCAGCGCGGCAGCCTTGCCCGGCCGGTCTATCACCTCGCCCACCACCCGGCCGGTCAGCCGCCCGTCCGCCACCTCCAGCGTGTTGGCCGCGGCGAAGTCCAAGCCCAGCTGCGCCGCCAGCGTGTCAGTGATCTGAGTGAACCCGCCGGAGACGATCCCGACCTGGTACCCCAGTCGCTTGAGCGTGCGCACCAGGGTCCTGGCGCCCGGGGTGTAGCGCACCTCGCCGCGCACCTCGTCGAACACGGACTGCGGAAGTCCCGCGAGCAGCGCGACCCGCGCGTGCAGCGAGCCGGCGAAGTCCAGCTCACCGCGCATCGCCGCCGCGGTCACCCGCTCCACCTGCTCCAGGCAGCCGGCGTGCCGGGCCAGCAGTTCTATCACCTCGTCCTGGATCAGCGTGGAGTCCACATCCATCACCACCAGGTGCTTGGCCCGCCGCGCCAGCCCCGAGCGCTGCACCGCGATGTCCACCCCGGCATCGGCCGCCGCCGCGGCCAGCCGCTCGCGCAGCCGCGCCGGATCCACCCCGGACACATCGAGCTCGATCGCGGTCACCGGGTACTTCGCCAGCCGCACGATCCGGTCGATGTTGCCCTCGACCTGCGCGATACTGCCCGCGACGCGCTCCATCGCCGCGGCCGTGAGCGGGGAGCCGAGCACCGTCACCCGGCTGCGCCCGGCCCGGCGCGGCCGGTTGTCCCCGCGCCCCTCGGTGATCTCCACGTCGAGCTTCCACGCGGAAGCCCAGCGGTGCAGCATGATCCGGAACTCGGTCTGGTCCTCGGGCGCCGTCACCAGTACGCCGAACACCAGGCGCCCGCGCAGCACGATCTGCTCGACGTCCGCGACCCGCGCGGTATATCCGGTGCGCTCCTCGAACCGGGTGATCTGCTCGAACAACGCCGCGGTCACCCCGGGCCGATCCGCACCGAACACCGTGACCAGCAGCGTCGGCGCGTCGTGCGCCATGGCCTGCGGGCGCCCTTCGAGCGCCCCGGCGATCTCCGATTGCATGGCCCCACGCTACCTGCCCGTCATCCGCACCCTATAGGTTTGGCCACATGACGGACGTGCTCGACCTGGTCGACGTCTCCCTCGTGCGGGACGGGAAGAAGCTGCTGAGCGCGATCACCTGGCGGGTCGCCGAAGGCGAGCGCTGGGTGGTGGTCGGGCCCAACGGGGCCGGCAAGACCACGCTGCTGCAGATCGCCGGGGGGAACCTGCACCCCAGCAGCGGCACCGCCACCATCCTCGGCGAAACCCTCGGCCGGGTAGACGTCTTCGAGCTGCGCCCCCGGATCGGCCTGACCTCCGCCGCCGTGGACCAGCGGCTCGGGCGCACCGCCCGGGTGCGCGACGCGGTGCTGACCGCCAGCTACGGGCAGCTGGGCCGCTGGCGCGAGAAGTACGACAACGTCGACACCTCGCGCGCCGACGACCTGCTGGCGTGGTGGGGTATGGAAGGGTTCAGCGACCGGACCTACGGCACGCTCTCCTCGGGCGAGCGTAAACGAGTCCTGATCGCCAGGGCCCTGATGACCGATCCGGAGCTGCTGCTGCTCGACGAGCCGGCCGCCGGGCTCGATCTGGCCGGCCGCGAGGACCTGGTGCGCCGCCTGGCCAATCACGCCGCGGACCCGAACTCGCCGGTGACGATACTGGTCACCCACCACGTCGAGGAGATCCCGCCGGGTTTCACGCACGTGCTGATGCTGCGCCAGGGCGGGATCGTGGCCGCCGGGCCGGTGCCGCTGACCCTGACCGCGGAGAACCTGTCAGCATGCTTCAACATGCAGCTGGCGGTCGAGAGCGCCGGCGGCCGCTACTACGCGCGCGGCCTGTGACGGGGCGCCGAGATAATCAGTAGTTTGAACTAAAGCTGTTTTCGCCGCATACCGCACGCAGTGGGAGCGTAGTCGCCCACTGCGCAAAGTCGAACGCGCTCAGTATCATGGTCGGTATGGGATGGGTGTGGTGGATGGTCACAGCCGTCTTACTGCTGTTGGCCGAGCACGCGACGGCTACGCTCGCCTGCCTGATGGCCGCGATCGGCGCCGCCGTCGCCGCAGGTCTGGCCGCGCTCGGCCTGCCGCTGGCCGGCCAGGTCCCCGTGTTCGTCCTGGTCAGCCTCGGCCTGATCGTGCTGGCGCGGCCCGCGGTCGTGCGCCGCCAGGCGCTGCCCGGGCTACGCACCGGCGTCGCCGCGCTCGTCGGCTCCAACGCGCTGGTCACCAGGCGGGTCGACGCGCACTCCGGCCACATCGACCTCGGCGGGCAGACCTGGAGCGCGCGCTCGTATGACCCGGATGCAGTATTCGAACCGGGAGCCGTCGTCCATGTGCTGGAGATCAGCGGTGCCACGGCACTGGTCGGCTGAACCGACCACGCGCCGCCCCGCGCCCCGCCTGCGCCTTGTTGAGCCGCATCGGCACGGCGCGTTGGGTCTGACCCGCAGACAGCACGGGCATAATCGCAGTATCGTGTGGGCTCGTCAGTGCTTTAACTTTTGCGGCTCAACGTGCGGCCACACGACCATGGCGCGGCGCCCGTGTCGTCGCCGTACTAGGGGAGGTCAGGGATGAGCGTGGTCACCGCGATTCTCGTGGTGCTGATCGTGGTGTTGTCGGTCACCTACTTCCTGTACCGGTCCGTGCAGATCGTGCCGCAGGCCAGCGCCCAGGTCGTCGAGCGCTTCGGCCGCTACCGGCGGACCCTGGAGCCCGGGCTGCGCTTCCTGGTGCCCATCGCCGACACCATCCGCGCCACCGTGGACATGCGCGAACAGGTGGTGCCGTTCCCCCCGCAGGAAGTCATCACCGAGGACAACCTGCTGGTCTACATCGACTGGGTCGTCTACTACCAGGTCACCGACCCGCGCCGGGCCACCTACGAGATCCAGAACTACGTTCAGGCGATCGAGTACCTGGTGTCCACCACGCTGCGCAACATCGTCGGCGGCATGGACCTGGAGCGCACCCTGACCAGCCGCGACGAGGTCAACACCGAGCTGCGCGACGCCCTGGACTCCGCGACCGGCCCCTGGGGCATCCGGGTCAACCGGGTCGAACTGCGCACCATCCAGCCCAACCGCGACATCACCGAGGCCATGGAGAAGCAGGTGCGCGCCGAGCGCGAGCGGCGCGCCACGGTGCTTCAGGCCGAGGGCGTCAAGCAGGCCGAGATCCTGCGCGCCGAGGGTGACCGGCAGTCGATGATCCTCAAGGCGGAGGGCGAGGCGAAGGCCGCCGAGCTGCGCGCCGGCGGCGAGGCCCAGGCGATCAAGAAGGTCTTCGAGGCCATCCACGAGGGCGACGCGGACTCCAAGCTGCTCAGCTACCAGTACCTGCAGATGCTGCCGAAGCTCGCCGAGGGCGAGGCCAACAAGGTCTGGATCGTGCCCAGCGAGCTGGGCAAGGCGGTCGAGGGCATCGGCGGCGCGTTCACGCGCCTGGGCATGCAGCAGGCCAACGGCGAACCGGGCCCCGGCCCGGGCGGAGCCGAGGGCGCGGGAGAGGAGGGCGGCGACCCGGCCCGGCCCGGCGGCCCGCGCCCCTCGGCCGCGCCCACGGCGCCCGCGGCGGGCGGCCCGGCGCGGGAACCCAAGGACCGCGCGGCGCACGCCGCCCCGCGCCCGCGTCGCCTCTCCCCGGCCGACGTGCTTTACGGCGCCGAGGACGAGTGAGGCCGACCCGCCCGGTGACTGACCTGCGACACACCAGGTAAGGGGCACGTGTCGGATGAGCGGTAGACGCGCACGGGTACCCTGATCGCGTGACGCATGGGATAGGCGAGGCGGCGGCGCTGTTCGCGGCCGGACTGGCGGCGGGAACCATCAACACCGTCGTCGGCTCCGGCACGCTGATCACCTTCCCGACCCTGCTCGCCTTCGGCTACCCGCCGGTGACCGCCAACATCACCAACACCGTCGGCCTGGTGCCCGGCGTGCTCAGCGGCGTGCACGGCTATCGCAGGGAGCTGCAAGGGCAGCGCGGCCGGCTGCTGCTGCTCGGCAGCGCCTCGGTACTCGGCGGCGTCACCGGCGCGATCCTGCTGCTCACCCTGCCGTCGGGCGCGTTCAAGGCGATCGTGCCCGCGCTGATCGTGGTCGCGCTGGTGCTGGTCGTCGTTCAGCCCGCGCTCGGCCGCTGGGTCGCGCGGCGGCAGGAGGCCCGCGGCGGGCGCGGCCAGGCGGGGCGGGCGAACGCGCACGGCGGGCCGGCGCTGTGGCTGCTCGTGTACGGCACCGGCGTCTACGGCGGCTATTTCGGCGCGGCTCAGGGCGTGATCCTGATCGGCCTGCTCGGCATCGCCTTCACCGACACCCTCCAGCGCATCAACGGGGCCAAGAACGTCCTGGCCGCGCTGGTCAACGGGGTGGCCGCGATCATCTTCATCAGCGTCTCGCACGTCGCCTGGGCCGCCGCGGGCCTGATCGCCGCGGGCTCGATCCTCGGCGGGCAACTCGGCGCGCACATCGGCCGCAGGCTGCCGCCCATCGCGCTGCGCATCGTGATCATCTGCGTCGGCGTCGTCGCGCTCGTGAAACTGCTGGCCTGACGGCCGGCTGAGCCTGAGTCTGATGAGTCTGAGTCTGAGTCTGGTCCGGCTGCGGCCGGCTCACGCAGGACTTTCAACCGGGGCCGCGGCGGCCGAGGCACTTGAAGTGCCGCCGGGCGGTGGCGGCAGGTTTATCAGTGATCGGGTGACGGCCTGGGTGACGATGAGGCAGGCCGTGACGCCGACGCCGTTTTGGCTGAGCGTCATGGTCTCGTGGCTGACGATGCCGGGCAGCGCGCTCTGGTCGAGTAGGGCGTCATCGCACCCGCTGAAGGCGGTGGCGGACGATATCGCGTAGATCTGGGCGGTGTGCGACTTCGTGCACGACACCGGTACCAGCGGGTTGTCGTCCGGTGCTGCCGGGTCCTGGAGGCAGTCGCCCAGTTTGAACACGGGGTGGTACCGGGGCTTCGTCGTACTCGTGCTCTTGATCGATCCGAAGTCGTCGGCGACGAGGTGGACGATGAGGGCGAGGCTGAGCGCCATGAGCGCCATGAGCGCGAGGAGCGCGAGGAGGGTCAACTGCACGGCTCGGGGCCTGGCCGACGCAACCTTCCGCGGTGGGTCCGTCGCCGCCGGCGTGGAGAGTTCGTGGGCGGCGTGGGCGTCTCGGGCGTGATCGGCTGCGGCCAGCACCGCGTCGATGAGTTCGTCGGCACGGGTGTAGTCGCCGGACCATCGCTGGTAGCGGCTTGTCTCCACACCTCGGGCTCGCCGGCGCCGGCCGTCGCTCAACACGAAGACGATTCCGAGGCTCGTGGTGTGGGCGCGCACGATCAGGGCCAACGGTAGCCGGGTGATCTGTCGCAGGCCGACGATGGTCAGTTCGTCTTCACTCAGGATGATGCGATACCGGAACGCGTAGCCGACGCCTTCGGCTGCGGGCCAGGCGAAGACCACCAGGCACAGCAGTAGCCAGGGGACAGAGATCCCGCCGTTCACCGCGACAGCGATGGTTACGACGGACAGCAGCCAGTACATCGCGGTCACGAGGGCGGCGGCCACTCGGCCCGCAGTCGACGGGCGCCACTGACGAACCACATCGGACATACAGCC
>NZ_JAGSXH010000009.1 GCF_018283645.1 Actinocrinis puniceicyclus
ATCGGCGGGTTGGCCTTGACGTTGTTCGGCACGTACAGGTACATCTGCAGGCCGGTCGGGTTGTTGCCGAAGCTCGTGATCTGGGTCAGCGACGCGGCGGCGGCCGGGGGCGCGGCCTGCAGGCTCAAGCCCGCCGCCGCGCCGACCGCGAGGACGGCTCCGAGCAGCCGGGATTTCAGGGACCGGGATCTGAACATGGACCTCATCGTCCGAAAGTCGAGTGCTGTTAGCGTTAACACAGTGCCGGCGCCGAAATCCTTCGGTGCCGGCGCATGTGGTGATGGGATGTTTGCGCTGTCCACCGCGACGGGTCAAGAGTCTGCTGGTGCTGGCGTTCGGCGTGTTCCGCACCCTCGGGGCTACCTGCCGTTCGTCGTCCGGCCGGGGCGGCGGACCTACCGGATGCGACGAAAGTTGCACATTGACGCCCGGATGGGTCTCGTGCGGGCATCGTCGGTGTGCCGGCTCGATCGAGCGGCTTGCCGGCCGCTTCGGGATCGGGCGGGCGGCCAGGTCGGCTCGTCCGGATGATGCGCCTACCGCCGGGCGTCCCCGGCACGCTCATCGTGACGGACGGTTCGTGTGATCGAGCCGAGACCACCAGGGTCGTGATCGTTGCATGATGCAACGTTGTATGGAAGGGTGACGTGCGCGGAAGGCCGGGACCTCGGACGGCCACGATCGAGTTCGATGGGCGGGGAGGTAGAGGCGTGGAAGCGCCCGGCGGCATCGGCGGGGGACCCTGCGCGGCCGCGATCGCAGCGGCGGGCAGGGGCGTGCGGTGATGGGGCCGATGCACGCGCATGACTGGATCGTCGTGGGCGTCGAGATCGCGAGCGGTCTGGCGGCCGCGGCACTTGCGAGGGTGCTGCTGCGTCATACCGCCGCGCGTGTCGCTCGCACCGCTTGGCGTGGCGATGACGTACTGGTGGCCCTGGTGCGGGTGTTCCTTCCCTGGGCGTTGCTGCTCGGCGGAGTGTGGGCGGCGGCGTTGACCCTGCCGCTGTCCGATCGGTGGCGTGCCGACGCCGACCGGGTGCTGTCTGCCGCGATGGTGCTGGCCGCGACGTTCGCGGTGGCCCGTGGGGCCGGACTCGCGGTGCGCTCCGGGGCGTTGGCCCGCTCGGGCGTCTCCGGGTCGGCCAGCATCTTCGTGCACATCGCCCGGGCCGCGGTGCTCGCGGTCGGGTGCCTGATCGCGCTCGAGAGCCTGGGGGTGTCGATCACCCCGCTGCTGACCGCCCTCGGTGTCGGCGGCCTGGCGGTCGCCCTGGCTCTGCAGGACACGCTGACCAATCTGTTCGCCGGAATCCACATCCTGGCCTCGCGCAAGGTGCAGCCGGGCGATTTCATCCAGCTCGACGGCGGTCAGCAGGGCTACGTGGTGGATACGAACTGGCGCAACACGGTCATCCGGCAACTGCCGGACAACCTGGTGATCGTGCCCAACGCGGTGCTGGCGGCCTCCGTGCTGACCAACTACCACCGCCCGGTACACGAAATGTCGGTGCTCGTGCAGGTCGGTGTCTCCTACGACAGCGATCTGGAACACGTCGAGCGCGTCACGTGTGAAGTCGGCCGCGAGGTGATGCGGCAGGTGGACGGCGCGGTAGCCGAGCATGAGCCGTTCATCCGGTATCACACCTTCGGTGAGTCCAGCATCGACTTCTCGGTGATCCTGCGCGCGAGCGAAGTCACGTCCCAGTACATGATCGTGCACGAATTCATCAAGCGCCTGCATCGCCGCTACCGGGCTGAGGGCATCGAGATCCCGTTCCCGATCCGCACTCTGGTCCCAGCAGCCGGGGGCTCGCTTCTCGGCGAGCCGCCGACGCCGCGCGACGGCCATCTGTCCTGACAGGGCGGGCATGGCCGCCCCAGAATGCTATTGCATTGTGCAATGATAGGAACGTGGCCGGCCACGCCACCACCCGGCACGCTCGGATCAGCGCCGCTTGAGAGGCATGGATGTGGAGCATGAGCGCACCAACACGCCGCAGGCGGACGAAGCGGGCGAAGCGGGCGGCTCGGCCGAGGATGTGGATCCACAGGAGTTGCTGAACGACTCCCGCCGGGCGATTGCGTCCGTGCGCCGCCAGGCCGTGCGTTTGCTGGAGAACGAGCGAGGCTTCACCGGCCAAGGCCACGGCGCCGACGGCGAACCTTCCACCGACCAAGAGCCGGGTGAATGACCGGCCGGTTGCAGTCGCGCCGCGCGCGGGGTCACATCTCGGCTTCGGCGCCGGGCTCGTCCCGGTAGCGCAGCAGCAGCATGGCCGCGTCGTCTCCCAGCGGTCCGGCGCAGTGTTCGACGACGTCCTGGCGCAGCGCTTCGAGCGCGGCCTCGGGATCGTGCTCTTTGAGCCGGAAAGCGCGCTGCGTCAGCGGATAGAACTCACCGCGGCGGTTGCGGGCCTCGGTGACCCCGTCCGTGTAGAGCAGCATCTGGTCGCCCGGCCGCAACTGCACCTGGTGCGGGCTGGGTCCGTTGGGGCCGAGGGCGGCGAGCCCGAGCGGCGGCGCCGGTTCGGGCGGCTCGGCAAGCTGCACGGTGCCGTCCGCGCGCATCAGCAGTGGCGGCGGATGCCCGTAGTTCAGCAGCGTGACCGTGTGTCGCCGATCCACTTCAGCCAGCACCGCGGTGACGAATTCCTCGCCCTCCAGGCGGCGGTTGAGCGCGCGTTCCAATCGTGCCCCGACGTGTTGCAGGGTGGGGCTGTCGGGCGCCGCTTCGCGGAAGGCTCCGAGTACGAGCGCCGCCGTCTCCACCGCCTCCAGCCCCTTGCCCTGCACGTCGCCCACGATCGCCCGGGTCACCTGTGGACCGTTGACCACCTCGTAAAGATCCCCGCCGATACGGGCCTCAGCCACCGCGGAGGTGTAGGAGACCGCGACGCGCATGTGACCGGCCAGGCGCGGCACCGGGCGCAGCAGCACTCGCTGCGCCGCCTCGGCCACTGAGCGCACACCCGCGAGTTCGCGTTCGACGCCGCGCCGCAACCGCGCAGCCAGCGACGCGGCCACCGTCGCCCCCGCCACCGTGGCCAGCGCCACCGCGGCGCGGCGGGTGAGAAACAGCCCGTCATAGGCCGACGCCGCCGAGCACAGTGCGAACGCGAACACGCCGACCAGTACTGCGCGGCGCGCCGAGCCGCTGACCGATGCGAACGCCGGACCGAGCGCGAACAAGGCGAGCAGACCCACGTCCGGACCGGCTAACACGTCCCCGGCGGCCACCAGCAGCATCGCCGCGAACGGCAGCCCCGCCAGCAGGCGGCGGCGTACGTGGACGGCTATCGACACGACTTCCTCCCGCCGCGGACCGAATGAGCCACTATTGCATGATGCAAGAGTATTACGCAGCCATCCTGGCCGACGAGGACGATTCCGCGCGGTCAATCGCCTGGTTGCGGCGGCAGCGGCGAGGCGGCGGCAGCGGTTCGAGACTCATCGAGGCCCGGCGCGGTGCCGGATCCGGCTGCGACCGTCGCGCGGCCTGGCCTGGCCTGGCCTGGCCTGGCCAGCCGGACAAGCGTGCGCACGCTTAACCGGCCAGGCCACCGCGGTAGGCGAAGACGACGAGTTGGGCGCGGTCACGGGCGCAGACCTTGACCATGGCGCGATTCACGTGGGTCTTGACGGTGGCGGGGCTGAGCACGAGGCGCGCGGCGATCTCGTCGTTGGACAGGCCGGTCGCGACCAGCGCGACGATCTGGCGTTCGCGGTCCGTGAGTGCGTCGAGGCCCCGCCGCGTCGGTTCGTCTGCCGGCCCCGCCGTCGGCGTGGTGAGGAAGCGGCTGATCAGGGTTCTGGTCGCGGCGGCGGAGAGCAGGGCGTCGCCGCGGTGCACGATACGGATCGCCGCGAGCAACTCCTCGGCCTCGGCGCTCTTGCCGAGGAAGCCGCTGGCCCCGGCGCGTAGCGCCTCGAACACGTACTCGTCGATCTCGAAAGTCGTCAGGATCAGTACCCGTACCGCGGCCGAGTCTTCGTCGCCGGTGATCAGCCGGGTGGCGCTCAGACCGTCGAGCAGCGGCATGCGGATGTCCATCAGGACCACGTCCGCGCGGGCGGCTTTGGCCAGGCGTACGGCCTCTCGTCCGTCGCCGGCCTCGCCGACCACCTCCAGATCCGCCGCCGATTCGATCAGGGCCTTGAAGCCGGTGCGGATCAACGGCTGGTCGTCGGCGATCACCACCCGGATCGTCATGGGGCGCGCTCCGGGCCGGACCGCAGCGGAAGGTAGGGCAGCGCCGCGGTGACCCGGAAGGCGTCGCCGGGCCGGGGGCCTGCGGTGAAGCGCCCGCCGAGGGCGAGAACGCGCTCGCGCATGCCGACGATGCCGTGCCGACCGGTTGGGACATGGCCGGAGAGCGGGGCGCGCCCATCCGTGGCGCCCGCGCCGCCCAAATCGTCGATTGTGATGCGCAGTTCGTTTCGATCGTAGACCAGGCCCAGGCGCGCGCGCCGTGCGCTGGAGTGCTTGTGGACGTTGGTGAGTGACTCCTGGATCACCCGGTACGCGGTGAGGTCCGCCGCAGGTGTCAAGGCGGTGGCGGCTCCGTCGATGCGGGTGTCGACCTCGACGCCGGAGGCGCGCAGCGAGGCGAGCAGATCCTCGAGCGCGTCGAGCCCGGGTGCGGGGATCGTGGTCGGGGCGACCGGATCGCCCGGCTGTCGCAGCAGGCTGATTGTGTCTCTCAGCTCGTGCAGCGCTTTGCGGCCGGCCGACTTCACGTGCCCCAGGGCCTCGTGCGCGGTCGCGGCGCCGGGGTCGATCGAACGCTGCGCGACGGCCGACTGCACGCTGATGATCGCGAGATGGTGCCCAACACTGTCGTGCAGGTCGCGCGCGATGCGCAGCCGTTCCTCGGCCACTCGGCGCCGTGCGTCCCGCTCGCGCTCGCGCTCCGCCCGGTCGGCCCGCCGCTCTACCTCGGCGAGGTATGCGCGGCGGTTGCGGGAGGAGTCGCCGGCCGCGATCGCCAATGCCCCCAGCGCGGTGAACGCCAGGTTCTGCGGGCCGAGTAGCTGCGGCTCGTGTAACGCGTGGACGAGCACGAGAGCGGCCAGCGCGACGCCGCAGACGATCAGACTCGTCTTGCGTTCGACGAGGTCTGCGACGGTGTAGAGGGCGATCGCCGGGGCGAGCAGGATCAGCATGCTGCCGGATCCGCCGGATTGGGCGAGGAACGCCTCCGCGGCCGCCGCGCTGACTACGAGGACGGTCAGCGGCCGGTGGCGCCGCGCGGCCAGCACTGCGCAGCCGGCCGCCGCTATCGCGAACGTTTCGGGACCGCCCCGCGCGGTGGTCTGTGGGCGCCCGGCGAAGGTGGTCAGGGCGATGGCGGCGAACACTGCCAGCGCGATCGTCGCGTCCGCGAGATGTGGATGCCTCCGCACGGCGCCGCGCAGGTGGCCGGTGATGCTCATGCGTTTCACCTTAAGCGCGCATACCGGCTGTGCCGTCATCGCAGTGCGGCAGGCACGCCTACCGCGTGCACGGTAGGCCGACGCGCACATACCGCGGCTGCGGTACGTCCGATTGCCGTGCGCGGGTGACGACGATCGGTCCGAAGCTCGCGAGGGTGATCCCGGCGCCCGGAGCCGGGCGCGAGAAGAGAACAAGACAGCCGAGGCGAGGAGAACCCAGGATGAGCGGTGCAATCGCCGTGACCGGTATGACCAAGAGGTACAAGGCGGTGACCGCGGTCGACGATCTGAGCTTCGTGGTGGAGCCCGGGGTGGTGACCGGATTCCTCGGCCCCAACGGGGCCGGCAAGACCACCACCCTGCGGGTGATCCTCGGTCTGGTGGCCCCGAGTGCGGGGCGGGCGCTGATCGAGGGGCGCCGCTATGCCGAGTTGGCCCATCCACGGCGCGTGGTCGGTGCGGTACTGGAGACCGGCGGCTTCCACTCCGGGCGCCGCGGCCGGGACCACCTGCGTATTCTCGCCCGCAGCGGCGGGATCGCAGGCTCCCGCGTCGACGAGGTGCTTGAGCGCGTCGGCCTGACCGAGAGCGCGCACCGTCGCGTGGGCGGCTACTCCCTGGGCATGCGCCAGCGCCTCGGGCTGGCCGGCGCGCTGCTGGGCGACCCTGGTGTGCTCGTTCTCGACGAACCCGCCAACGGTCTGGACCCGGCCGGTATGGCGCAACTGCGCGATCTGCTGCGCGGCCTGGCCGGCGAGGGCCGCACCGTCCTGGTGTCCAGCCATGTGCTGAGCGAGGTGGCGCAGACCGTGGACCGCGTGGTGATCGTCTCCGGTGGCGCGCTGCGCTACGCGGGCACGCTGAAAGAACTCACCGGCGCGCGGGGAGAGACGCTCGAAGCCGCGTTCCTGCGCCTGACCTCAAACCCGACGACCACGCCACGGGCCGGCGCCGCGACGGCCCGGACCCGCGGCTGACACGAGGATCCGAGAATATGAATACCCTGATCTACACCGAGGTGCTCAAGCTGCGCACGGTGCGCGGCCCTTGGCTGTTGTTGGCCGCCGCTGCGCTACTGGTGATCGCCGGGATCAGCGGCGCGGTCAACTCGACCAAGGATCCGATCGACCAGAACCTGCAGGCAGTTGCCCTCGCGCACGTCGGTCTGGGCTCCGTGTTCACCCTCGTCTTCGGAATCCTCGCGGTGGCCGGCGAATACCGGCACAGGACGATCACCGACACCTATCTGAGCACTCCTTCCCGCAGCCGCGTCGTCGCCGCCAAGCTCGTCGTTTATGCCGTGTTCGGCGTGTTCTGCGGCGCGGTGAGCACGCTCGTGGGGCTCGTCGTCGCGGCGGCGTGGTGGTCGCAGAAGGGCGCGTCGTTCGCCTGGGGGAGCGCGGGGATGTGGGCGACGATCGGCGGTGGGATCGTATGGAACGCGGCCTTCGCCGCCATCGGCGTGGGCGTGGGTGCTCTCATCCGGAGCCTGGTCGGCGCGATCACCGTCGCGCTGGCGTGGATCGTGCTGGTGGAGGGCATCGTCGGCCAGTTGGTCGGCGCTCTGGCCCGATGGCTGCCGTTCAATGCCGGCCAAGCGCTCGGCGTCGCGGCCAAGCCGATGATGTCCCAAGACCTGTTGCCGCGTTGGGGCGGCGGCGTCGTTCTGGCTGTGTATACGTCTGTCTTCGCCGTCGTGGCACTGACCACGAGCATCCGGCGCGACGTTTCCTGACCCGGGCGTGTGCGGGCCGGCCCCGGAGGGTCAGGGTTGGATGAGGACCTTGAGGGCCTCCCGGTCGGCCATGGCCCGGTAGCCGTCGGGTACCTGGTCGAGGGCCACGGTGCGGTCGAAGACGCGGCCGGGCTGGATCGTCCCGTCGAGGATGTCGGGAAGCAGTTCCTCGATATACGCGCGCGCCGGGGCGGCGCCGCCGGTCAGGGTGATGTTGCGGAAGAAGCCGGGGAAACCGAAGGATATCTTCTCGTACTGCGGCGCGCCGACCCGGCTGATCGTGCCGCCCGCGCGCACGACGGCGAACGCGGTGTCGAGTGCCTGCTCCAGCCCGACGCACTCGAGCACCGCGTGGGTGCCGTCGCCGCGCGTCAGCTCCCTGACCTTCTCCGCGCCCTCTTCGCCGCGCTCGGTGACCACGTCGGTGGCGCCGAACTCGCGGCCCAGGTCGGTGCGGTCCTTGTGCCGGCCCATCAGGATGATGCGCCGCGCGCCCAGCCGCTTGGCCGAGAGCACCGCCGACAGGCCCACCGCGCCGTCGCCGATCACGGTGACGGTGGTGCGGTCGCTCACCCCGGCGGTCCTGGCGCAGTGGTAGCCGGTGGGAAACACATCCGAGAGGGTCAGCAGCGAGGGCAGCAGCGCGTGGTCCTCGCCTGCGGGAAGCTTGACCAGGGTGCCTTCTGCCTGCGGAACGCGCACGGCCTCGCCCTGTCCGCCGTCGACGCCGCCCTGCGCCCACAGACCGCCGTGCCGGCAGGAGGTCTGCAGACCTTCCCGGCAGAAGTCGCAGGTGCCGTCGGACCAGACGAACGGTGCGACGACCACGTCGCCGCGTTTGAAGCCGGCCACCTCGGCGCCGACCTCCTCGACGACGCCGAGGAACTCGTGGCCGATCCGGTCGCCGTCCGGCGTGGTGGGCTTTGACGCATACGGCCACAGGTCGCTGCCGCAGATGCAGGCGCGCAGCACGCGCACCAGCGCGTCGGTCGGCTTCTGGAGCGAGGGATCGGGCACTTCGCCGATGCGTATATCGCCGGCGCCGTAGATCAGAGTGGCTCGCATGAGCGGATTCTGCCTTCCGAGGTGAGTGAAACGGATCGGGAAGCCGGGGTTCGCGGCGCCGCTGCCGGGCGGTGGCGGCGCCGCGGGTCGGGTGGAGCCCGGTGGATGCCGGCACGGTCGCGGAGGTCAGCAGACGAGCGCGCCATCCGTGCAGACCCGCCGGTACCCGCGATCGCGATCAGGTACACGGCGACCGCGAATACTTCACCGATCCGGTCCGCCGCACCTCTTCGCCGGCGCGGCGGACCGTTCCGCGTCATCTACATCGGCAGCAGTTCGAAGATCTCCACCGCGTGCTTCCCGTCACCGTCGGCCAGAACGGGAAGGCCGGCGGTGAGTCCCTTCGCCGCGGCGAGGTCGCCGGCCTCGACGATCGTGTAGCCGATCAGGTCGACGGCCCGGGCCTCGGTGCCGTCGTCGCGAACTGACACGCTCGACCCGAACGGCCTGCCGACGTCGACGAGCGCCTCGCCGGTCTTCTCCATCCAGGCGCCGAAAGCGGCCATCCGCTCGGCGCGCTGCTCCGGCGTGAAGTCGGACATCGCGGCGGCCGGGCCGCGGTAGAGGAAGATGAACCTCGCCATGTCGCTCGTCCTTTCGAGGATCTTCGTGCTCGATGCACGCTGTCACTCCATACGACGAACGGCGATGCGGGGCACGGACACCCGCCCGCAACGATCTCCACGATCTCCACGGCCCGCCCGCTCGGTCGGCGCCGGGCCGGTTCGGCTGACCACACGGGACGGTGCCGACCGCTTGTGCCGACCGCTTGCGCCGACCGCTTGCGCCGGATCCGCTCAGCCCTGCGCGAAGTAGTGCCCGTGCTCGAGGTCCTCGATGAGGCCCGGGTGCTCCGGTTCCCACCCGAGCAGCTTGCGCGTCACCTCGCTGGAAGTCGGATTGTCCACTCCGACCAACCCGCCGAGGAAGGCGAAGCGTTCCGCCGCGTCCTGCGCGGCGATGCTGGTCACGGGAAGTGCGGCTTTGCGCCCGATCGAGGCCGCGATGTCGCGGAAGGCGATGCCCTCCTCCGCGACCACGTGCAGCCGGCTGCCCGCCGGGGCGTTCTCCAGGGCGAGCCGGTAAGCCCGCGCCGCGTCCAGGGTGTGCACTGAAGGCCACCGGTTGGCCCCGTCGCCCACATACGCCGAAGCGCCGGTCCGGCGGGCGATGTCGATCAGGATGTGCGCGAAGCCGTGGTGGTCGAGAGAACTGTGCACGATCGGAGGGAGCCGGACGGCGCAGGAGCGCACGCCGCGTTCGGCGAGGGCGATCACGAAGTTCTCCGCGTCGACCCGCGGACCGCCGGGCGCGAAGTCGGTCTCCGTGCCCGGCCGTCCGGTGACGCCGGCGAGGCTGAGCATGAGCGTGCCGGAGGTCGTGATCAGCGGCTTTCCCGTCCCGTCGAGCGCCGAGGCGAATGCCCGGACGGCGGCGAGATCGGCCGCGACCGCGGCGGCGAAGTCGCCGGTCGCCAAATGTTCGTGCTTGAAGGCGAGGTGGATGACGCCGTCGGCCGCGGCCGCGGCCTCGCGCAGCCCGTCGAGGTCGTCCAGGTCGCCGCGCCGGACCTCGGCGCCGGCGGCGGCGATCTTCGCGGCCGAGTCGTCGGAACGCGCCAGCCCTTCGACCTGGTGGCCGGCCTGCAGCAGCTCGGGCACGAGGGCCGAGCCGATGTGCCCGGACGCTCCGGTAACGAGTACACGCATGGGGGGATCCTCCCGGAAGAACTGATGTCACTTGGTGTCATGACGATAGCATACTGATGACACCAAGTGACATCGGCTAGTCTTGGCGCCATGGGTCGATGGCAGCCGGACGCGCGAGTGCGGCTGCAGGAGGCGGCGATGGCCCTTTACGGCGAGCGCGGGTACGAGCAGACGACCGTCGCGCAGATCGCCGAGCGCGCGGGACTGACGAAGCGAACGTTCTTCCGGTATTTCGCGGACAAGCGCGAGGTGCTGTTCTGGGGCGCGGAACTGCTTGAGCGGCAGATGGTGGGTGCGATCGAGGCGACACCCGAGTCCGCGTCGGCTCTCGGCATGATCGGCGCCGCGTTGGAGGCCGCCGCCGCCCGTTTCGAAGAGTTCCGCGAGTTCGCCGTACCGCGCCACCGGATCATCGCGGCCAGCCGCGAGCTGCAGGAACGCGAGCTGATCAAGGGCGTGTCGATGATCGCCGCGATGACCAGCGCACTGCGCGCACGCGGACTCGGCGACACCACCGCGGACCTCGCCGCCCACTTGTGCGTCACCGTCATGCAGGTCGCCTTCAGGCAATGGGTCGACGACCCGGAACCAAGAGCGTTCCAGCAGGTCGCCGACGAGGTTCTGGCGCAGTTGCGGGAGCTCGCCTGCGCCGGGTGATCGAATCCGCGACCCGGCCCCCTCCGCGTCACCGTCTCACCATGTCAGGGATTTGAGTTGTGCCTTCCCGGCGCTGTCCGAGGTGTCTGAGAGGCTTGCCCGTATGACGACGGCTGCCGAACCCGACCCGACCTCCGCGCGCAACCGGGAGCGACTGGTCGAGATCATCGCGGCCGGCGCGGTGCCCAAATGGCTGATGTTCTGGGGCCATCAGCCGCAGGCGGACGGCAGTGTCGGCAAGGGCTGCCTCAGCCAGTGGTGGCCGAGCCGTTTCGCCGTGGACGGGGTCGATTACGCCTCCGCGGAACACTGGATGATGGCGGCCAAAGCGCGCCTTTTCGGCGATCTCGACGCGCTGTCGCGGATCCTGGCCGCGGGCACCCCGGCCGAGGCGAAGAAGCTCGGTCGGCTGGTGCGGGGCTTCGACGAGCAGGTATGGGCGGCGCACCGGTTCGACCTGGTGGTGGCCGGAAGCGTGGCCAAGTTCGGGCAGGACGCCGAACTGCGCGGCTTCCTGCTCGGCACGGCGCGACGCGTGCTGGTGGAGGCCAGCGCGCGCGACCGGATCTGGGGCATCGGGCTGGCCGCCGCGGACGAGCGCGCCGCCGACCCGGCCCGCTGGCGCGGGCTGAACCTGCTCGGATTCGCGCTCATGGAGGCGCGCGAACAGCTCTCTCAGGCGTAGTCGAGTCCTGCCGACGATGCTTCCCGCGGCGCGGGCGCGTGCCTGGCCAGCCGCCACCAGATCAGCAGCAGCAGCACGGTCAGCGCGATGCAGAACGGGATCAGGGTCATGATTCCGGCGGCCTGGGCGATCGTGCCGGCCAGCCAGGGCAGCGCGGAGCCGCCGACCACGGACACGCCGTTGATGAAGCCGATCGCGGTGGGTACCAGGCGCGGCTCGGCCAGGCGCGGCGTGATCGCCATCGTGGTCGGGAAGAGCGGTCCGAGGAAGAACCCGAGCAGCGCGAACCCCGCGGCCGCCGCCACGGCCGCGGAAGCGGCCCAGACCAGAACGCAGGCCGCCAGGATGCCCGCCAGGCACCCGAAGCTCACGGCGACATCGCTCAGCCCGGCCCTGGACGCCACGGGACTGATCACGAACCGGCCCGCCGTCAGGCCGAGCCAGTAGCCGCTGAGGGCATACCCGGCGATCAACGGCGACTGTGTGCGCCCGTCCACCAGGAAACTGAATCCCCAGTTGCCGATGCTGACCTCAAGGCCGACGTAGACCGCGAGGAACAGCGCGCCGAGAAGTACAGCGCGCTCCCGCAGCGCCGCCGCCAGCAAGCCGCGGCCGTGCTGCGCCGGGTCAGCCGCCGAGGCACTCGCCGCAGCCGTCGGCGGCTGCACCCCCGGCCCGGGCGCCACGGCCACTGCGGGTCCACCGCCCGGTCGAACCGCCGACGGAAACACCAGGAGGACACCGACCAGCAACGGCACGTTGAGCAACGCGATCACGAGGTACACGCTCGGCCACGACCACGAGCGCAGCATCCAGGTCGCCAGCAACGGCCCGAGCAGCGCGCCGACACCGAAGAAGGCGTGCAGGCGGTTCACCCGCTGAGCCGACCGAGGCAACCGCGCGAGATGTGTGTTGAGGACGGACTCGACCACGCCGCCTCCGTAGCCGAGGAGGAGTTGCACGATGACGAGCCCTGCGAACGTCGGGTGCGTCGCGACGTACAGGTCCGAAAGCACGAACACGGCAGTGCCTGTGGCGAGCGCGTTGCGGGTGCCGATGCGGTGCATGAGCGCGCCGACGGTCGACCCGGCCAGCATGAACCCCGCGGAGAACACGAAGAACGTGATGCCGATCCGCGTGCGATCCACCCCGTAGTCGGCGATCTGCGCGGGCAGCAACACGCCGCCGGCGCCGGCGCCGACGCCGACAAGAACGAAAGCCCAATAGGAAGCGGCGACCGACGATCGGTTGTGGTCGCTCACGGTTGCCTCGCCCCTCCCCGGAGATTTCCGCGGGCCTGCGACCGCGGCCGGGCCGGGCCATCATAGAGCGCGAGACGACGCCCGGATCGGCAGGGAGCAGATCGCGGCGACCACGCCGAGCAGCGGGATGAACAACAGGGTATTGCCAAACCGGTCGTACGGGGTTTCGCGGGCGGCCAGCGGCACCGCGACGGTCAGGGTTCCGCGCGCCGTCGAGGGCAGCACGCCGAGCCGGCGACCGGCGGCGTCGTAGGCCGCCGAATCGCCGGTCAGCGCGGCCTGGACGACCGGGCGGCCCGTTTCCGCGGCCCGCAGCGCGAGCAGCGAAGCCTGCTGGTCCTGAACGTAGCTGCCCTGGAACGTCGAGGTCGAGGACTGATAGACCACGAGCCGGGCGCCCCGGACGGCGAGCGTGCGGGCCATGTCCGGGAATGAGGACTCGAAGCAGGTCAGCGGGCCGATCGGCAGGCCGGCCGCGGTGCGCAGCACGACCGGGCCGGTACCGGCGGTGCGATTGACCGCGGCGGCTTTGGAGACCAGGTGCAGCCAGCCGAGCGCCGAGCGCAGCGGCACGTACTCGCCGAACGGCACCAGCCTGGTCTTGATGTATTGGCCCGTGATGCCGCGCCGGTCGAGCAGCACCGACACCTTCGCGATCGAGCCGTCGCGCCGGGTCGCGTCGACGTCGACCAGCAGCGGCGCCCCGATCGCGCCCGAGAGCGCGGCCAGTCGCGCCCGCAGGTCCGGGCGGCTGCTCAGGTCGTAGGGGACGCTGCTCTCGCCCCAGACGACCAGGTCGGTCCCGGCGGACCGCGGTGGCGCGGCCGGCTGCCGGGTCAGGGCGATACCGGCGGCCAGTCGCCGCGCCGGGTCCGCATCGAGGCCGGGCTGTACCAGTGTGACGCGCGCGCTCGTAGTGCCGGTGGGCTGGTGCAGGGCGAACCAGCACGGCCCGGCGGCCGACACGACGAACACCGCGGCGCCCGCGGCGGCCCGCGTGGCCCGGCGGCCGGTCAACAGCAGCAGCACCGCGGTGTTGACGGCCACCACGGCCGCGCCGACCAGCCACACCGCGCCGAGCGCGGCCAGCCCGAGGACCGCGGGGTGCCGCCACTGGCTGGCGCCGAGCGGATTCCACGCGCCGCCGAGCACCGGCCAGGACCGCGCGGCCTCGACCAGCGTCCATCCGGCGGGCACCGCGACCAGCGCTCGCAGCGCACCGGGGAGCGTGTCGGCCTGCGAGAGGAGCCGGCGCGTCAACACCGCCCAGGGAGCCCAGAGCAGGCCGACGAGAGCGACCGCGACCGGGAAGAACGCCGTGAGGTCCGGCGCGAGCCAGTACTCGCAGGCCAGCAGGTAGCCGGCGCCGCCGAGCCAGCCGGCGACGGCGGCCTGCCGCCAGTCGCGCGCGCCGCGCAGCAGCGCCAGCCACGGCACCAGCACGACCCAGGCCAGCCAGTCCAGGCCGATCCTCGGGAAGACGAGCACCGCCGCCGCGCCCGCGAACAGCGCGGCCACCCGGGGCCGCCACCGCGCGAGTCTCTCCCCAGCAGCCGCCACGCACCCATCGTGACAGCCCGGACGCGTCACGTCAGCGCGCGGGGTTCACCGGCTCGTGGGCGAGCGGGAATGCGCGCCACGGTTCCCGCCCGGTCGGCGCGGCGGGGATCGTCGTGGCGTACGGTCGGCGGACTCACAGGATAGTCCCAGGTCCGAATGATGCCGCGAGCGATAAAGTACGGATGTGGCACGAACCGGGCGGGGCGACGGGGGACCACGTCCTCTCAAGCGAAGGACGGCCTGGACTGGCTGGCCTGGGTCGTGCCGGCGCTGCCGCGCGTCAAGGAGGTGACCGCGATCATGAGTGTTGAGCCCAGGTCCGACCACGATGTTCACCGCGGCGGGGACGGGACCGGGAGCGTGCGGGCGTCCGATGCCGAGCGGGAAGCGGCGCTGCGCGCACTGGCCACGCACTTCGCCGACGGCCGGCTGGAGCGCGCCGAGTTCGACGAGCGCGCGGATGCGGCACTTGCGGCCCGTACCCGGGAGCAGTTGCGCGCGCTTTTCACCGACCTGCCCACCCAAGCACCGGCGAGTGAGCCGCGCCGCGCGCCGGACCTGGCCGCGCGCGGTGTGGCGCTGCCCGCAGGCCCGCTTCTCTTCCTCGTGCCTGTCCTGTTCGTCTTCGCGGTCGTGGCGGCGATGCACGGTGCGCCGCCGGTCCCCCTCGCACTGTTAGCGTTCGTCCTGATGCGCCGTCACCGGCGCTTGAACCGCTGAATCGAGAGGCACGACCATGGATCTGACTCCGCAGGTGACGACCGGTAGCGCAACGGCCGCGCCGGCGCTGCAGACCCCTGTACCGGCTTCGACAGCGAGGCTGCGCCGAGCGAGTCTCGGTGCGCTGTTCGCGCTGCTCGTGGAGTACGGGCTCGGTATGGGCGTCAACCTGTTCGTAAACGTCCCCGACGCCGACAAGGGCAAGGGGACCGGCGCGGCGTTCGGCAAGGCCATGTCCAACGGCCCGGCGGCGCTCGCGGCGCACGCGGGTATCGGCATCCTGCTGATCCTGAACGTCATCGTCGTGTTCGTACTCGCGCTGCGTTCCCGGCAGCGCGCCGCGACCGTCAGCTCGCTCGTGGCGCTGCTTTGCGTTCTCGGCGCGGCGTTCTCGGGCGCGGCCTTCGTCGACAAGGGCGCGAACGGCTCCTCGATGACGATGGCGGTGCTCACGGGCGTCGCAATGGCCTGCTATGCAGTCAACCTGTTCGTTCTCGGGTCCGACCGGAAGGTCTGAGAGGGCGACGGCATGCGTCGGCCCGCGTGCGGTTGATCCGCGCGCGGGCCGGGTCGTTGCTGTTCGCCGGATGTCCGGCGGGTCCGTCAGCGGCTGAGTCCGTCGACGGCGCGACGGGCGCGCCCGTCGGCCCAGGCCGCGATGCGGGACCAGCGGTTGGCCGCGGCCAACCGCCGGGAGAGCCCGTGCTCGCGGGCGGAGCGCACCAGGTCGGCGTTGTGCACGTCGGCCGGTTCGGTCGGGTTCATGCTCTTCGTTCCCTCCACCGGATCCGTCACCGGATCCACTTCGACGTCTGATCGTCCGTCGCGCTCGCCCCCGGACTCGACAAGTGGTCGACGACCGATGTTACCGTCATAATCGCCTTTGACAGTAACGACGATACGCGACAGGAGATGACTGGTCAAGTGGATTTCGGCAGTCACACGGTGGACGTGGTGGACCTGGCGGTGTCGCTGGTCAACGCCGTCGTCCCGGGCCGGTCCCGCGGCCGCGTCTTCGCCGCCGCGAACGACATCGCAGAGCTCAGACAGCGGGTGCGGTCCGTATCCGGTCTCGCCCCGGACGGTCAGGAGCTCACGGACGCCGAGGCACGCGGCATGGCGCGTGTCGCGCAGGAACTGCGCGCCGTGTTCGAGGCCGCGGGCGAGGGCAAGGTGGACGAGGCCGCGCGGTTGCTCAATGCGATGGCCGTGCATTACGACGCGCGGCCCATGCTGCTCCGGCACGACGACGGTCCCTGGCACCTGCACTTTCACGGCCCGCGCGCGGGACTTGTGGAGAGCGCCGGCGGTTCGCTGGCGGTCGCGCTCGCGTACGTACTCGGCAGCGACTACGCGGACCGGATCGGGATCTGCTCCGCGCCGAGTTGCGATCGCGTTTACGTCGACGTCTCGCGTAACGGCACCAAGCGCTTCTGTTCCACGGCATGTCAGAACCGGGTCAAGGCGGCGAACTTCCGCGCCCGCCAGGCCGCGACGGCCGCGCGGCCCGAGTGCGACAGGGAACGAATCGGCGATATCGAGGGCTGATCAGCGCGGGGCGGTGCGCGGCGGTGCGCGGCGGCGGGATCCCGGTGACGAGGCCTACACGACGCGCCGCACGGCGTCGATCGGCAGCATGTTCCAGGGCCCGTACTGGATCGGCTGCCCGGTCGTCGGTGCGTGCACGACCAGGCCGCCGCCGACGTAGATCGCCATGTGTTCGTTGCCGTTGTAGAAGATCAGGTCTCCGGGCTGAAGGTCCGCCGGGCTCGGCGCGACCGCGTAGCCGTCGAGGACTTGGTCGTAGGTGGTGCGGCCCAGTTGCACCCCCGCGGCCTTCCACGCCGCCTGGGTCAGGCCCGAGCAGTCGTAGCCGGGGTCGCCGGTGCCGCCCCACTGGTAGTAGATGCCGATCTTCGACTTGGCGAACGCCACCGCGACGCCCGCGCGCCCGGAGACCTGCGGCAGCGCGGCGATCCGGGCGGCGGTGATGCTCCAGTCGACGTTGACCGGGCTGATCTGCTGCTGCTGGGCGAAGGTGAGGCCGGCCAGCAGCGCCTGGGCCCGCCGGTTCTTCGCCACGATCTGCGCCCGCAGCGCCGCGGCCCGGTTCTCGGCCTGCTGGAGTTGCGCGAGCCGGTCGGCGGCCTGCTTCTTCAGCGTGGTCAGCTGCGCCTGCTCGGCCTTGAGCGACTTGAGGGTCATCGCCTCGTTCTGGCCCAGTTGCCTGGCCGCCAGCGCCCGCTGCAGATATTGATCCGGGTTCTGCGACAGCATCAGCGTGAGGGTCGGGTCGACCGAACCGGAGCGGTACTGCGCGGCCGCCAGCGGGCCGAGAGCGCCGCGCAGCGTGTTCATCGACTGCTGCGTCGCGACCGACCGGCTCTGGATCAGGTCGATCTGCCGGTGCAGCGCGGCCGTCTGCTCGGCCGCGGCGTCGTACTGGTTGGTCGCCGCCTCGGACTGCTGCTCCAGCGTCTTGACCTGGGCCTGGACCTCGGCGACCGAGGCGGCGTGTCCGGCGGTCGCGGACAACCCGACACCGGTGGCCGCCGCCGCTCCGGTCGCGGTGAGGGTGACCGCGGCGCGGATCGGAAGCTTCGTGCGTCTGTGCGAGACCATGCGGCGCGTCTCCATCCACGGTGGGGCCGACGCGTGGGCGGCGTCGGCATCGTGTGCCGACACCGCGCCCGGTCAAAGGGGCTGCGGACCAGGCGCAGGCCGGCTCGAATCCGTGCCACGAACATCCCGGCGTTTCGGTTCACCGTGGGCCTCAATCGCCCTGACGCGGAAAAGGGTGCGCCCCGCGCTGTCGTCACCGGCCCCTGCCTGCCTCCACTACTGTCGGTAGCGCGTAATAACGTGGTTGATGCACCGACAGGCGACAGAACCAGCGAACGGGGACTGACCGACCATGCCGCAGCCAGACGAGCACGGCCGTGAGGACGACAGCCGTGATTACAGCCGTGATTACAGCCGTGACGAAAACAGCCGTAACGACGACGGCCGTGACGTCACGGTCCGCGGCGGGTCAGAGCACGGCGGGTCAGAGCACGACGACCCGCCCGAGGCCCTGCGAATCTTCCTGGCCGGAGCCACCGGCGTGATCGGTGTCAGGCTGTTGCCGCTCCTCCTCCGGGCCGGCCACGCGGTGGCCGCGATGACCCGGTCCGCGGCGAAGGCCGACTCGCTGGCCGCGATGGGAGCGCAGCCCGTGGTGTGTGACGTTTTCGACGCGGAGGCGCTGCGCGAGGCGGTCGTCGCGTTCCGGCCGGATGCCGTGCTGCACCAGTTGACCGACCTTCCGGACAAGGCCGAACAGGTCCCCGAGTTCGCCGCCCGCAACGCGCGCATCCGCACCGAGGGCACGCGGAACCTGCTCGCCGCCGCGCAGGAGGCCGGCGCGCGACATTTCCTCGCGCAGAGCATCGACTGGATCCCGGCCGGCGGCGGCGCGGTACTCGAGGAGCACGAGCAGCGGGTACTGAAGGTCGGCGGCGTCGTGGTCCGCTACGGGCAGTTCTACGGCCCGGACACGTTCTACGAGCACGAGGTCCCGTCCCGCCCGCGGATCCATGTCGATGCCGCCGCACGCGAGACCGTGCCGTTGATCACGGCTGCCTCCGGCGTCTTCGTCCTGGCCGAAGCGCAGTAGGAACGCGGCGGAAGACCGTTCAAGTGTTCGATCCACAGTGTGGAAAAGTCCTGTGGATAACCAGTCCCCTCGGGTGAAGTGCGGTACCTGGGCGCTCTGTCGTCGAACGTTTGCTCTCTGGTCCGCCGCCGGACGGCGCCCGTTCGCCCGGCTTGCGCCACGGCTTCGCGAACAGTGGGATAAGGATGAAGAAATCCTCAAGAACGTTTCCCGCGGGGGCGTTGCCAGCGCACTGATCCGGGCGCACCGTGTCGGAGGCGGCATCCGTCACCGGCCGCCACGGACACCGGAAACCGTCGCGTACCCGCCACCCCGGAGGAGATCCCGTGCCCCCGTCCGCGTCCATGTCACCGACTCGACTCAGGACCGCCATCGCGGCCCTGGCCCCGATGGCCGCACTCGCGGTACCGATCGCGGTGAGCGCTCCGGCGCGCGCCGCGGCCGGCCTGCCGAAGCCCGACCACCTCGTCGTGGTGATCGAGGAGAACCACTCCTTCTCGGACGTCATCGGCAGCTCGTCGGCGCCCTACATCAATTCGCTTGCGTCCCAGGGCGCCGACTTCACCCAGTCCTTCGCGATCACCCACCCTAGCGAGCCCAACTACCTCGCCCTGTTCGCCGGGACCACCGAGGGATTGACCTCGGACAGCTGCCCGCATACCTACTCCGACCCGAACCTCGGCAGCGAACTGCTCGCCGCCGGCCTGACGTTCACCGGCTACGAGGAGTCAATGCCGTCCGACGGCTATACCGGCTGCACGTCCGGTGAGTACGCGCGCAAGCACAACCCCTGGGTGAACTTCACCAACGCGCCCGCGTCCGGCAACCGCACCTTCGCGGCCTTCCCGACCGATTTCAGCACGCTGCCCACGGTCTCGATCGTCGTGCCGAACCTGCTCGACGACATGCACGACGGCACGGTCGCGCAGGGAGACACCTGGTTGCACGACAACGTCGACGCCTACGCGCAGTGGGCCAAGACACACAACAGCGACCTGATCGTCACCTGGGACGAGGACGACAACAGCAGCAACAACCAGATCCCGACGATCGCGGTCGGCGCGAACGTGAAGCCCGGTACATACGGCGAGACGATCAACCACTACGACGTACTTCGTACCATCGAAGACTTCTACAACCTCGGCCACGCGGGTTCCAGCGCGTCCGCGACCCCGATCACGGACGCATTCACCGGGGCCACGACGCAGAACACGGTCACGGTGACGAACCCGGGCGGCCAGTCGGCGACGGTCGGTACCGCGGCGAGCCTTCAGATACAGGCCACTGACTCGGCATCGGGGCAGACGCTGACCTACAGCGCGTCGGGTCTGCCGGCAGGTCTGTCGATCGGCTCGTCCAGCGGCCTGATCGGTGGCACGCCGACGGCCGCGGGCACCTACTCGGTCACCGTGACGGCGAAGGACTCCACCGGCGCGTCCGGCTCGGCGTCGTTCACCTGGACGATCGCCTCCTCGGGAGGAGGCGTGTGCACGGCGGCGCAGCTGCTGGGCAACCCGGGCTTCGAGACCGGATCGGCGGCGCCCTGGTCGGCCTCCCCGGGCGTGGTCAACAACAGCTCCGGCGAGCCGCCGCACAGCGGTTCGTGGGACGCGTGGCTGGACGGCTACGGCAGCACGCACACCGACACCTTGTCGCAGCCGGTGACGCTGCCGTCCGGCTGCTCGACCTACAGCTTCGGGTTCTACCTGCACGTCGACACCGCGGAGACCACGACGAGCACCGCGTACGACAAGCTGGCCGTGCAGGTGCTCAGTTCCTCGGGCACGGTGCTGGCGACGCTGGCGACATACTCGAACCTGAACCACAACACCGGTTACAGCGCGCACAGCTTCAACCTGTCCGCCTACGCCGGACGGAGCGTCACGCTGAAGTTCACCGGCACCGAGGACGGCTCGCTGCAGACCTCGTTCGTGCTCGACGACACCTCGCTCAACGTCAGCTGACCCGCCGAACCGGCCACCCGGCCACCCGCAGACCCTCAGTGCGCTGAGCGCGGCGGCTCCCGGAAGCATCGGCGCTTGCGGGAGCCGCGGGTTCCCGCAAGCGCCGATCACCCGCAAGCGCCGATCACCCGCAAGCGCCGATCAACGGGCTGTCCGTGCAAGTCTTGGGCTGTGACTGCGCTTGCGTTCGCCGCGGCGGCCCTGCTGTCGCTGGCCACATGGCTTTACCTGCTGCTGTTCCACGGCCGGTTCTGGCTCGCGGACCAGCGGCTGCCGCTCGCCGAGTCCCGCCCGCCCGCCGCGGGCTCATGGCCCGCGGTCGTGGCGATCGTGCCCGCGCGAAACGAGGCCGAGGTACTGCCATCGACGCTGCCGACCCTGCTCGGTCAGGACTATCCCGGGCCGATGTCCATCGTGCTCGTCGACGACGCGAGCGACGACGCCACTGGGCAGGTCGCCGAGAAACTGGCCGCCGCGCAGCCCGGCCTGCCCTTCGAGCTCGTGCACGGTGACGGCCCTGCGCCCGGCTGGGCGGGCAAGGTCGCGGCGATGCGCCGCGGCCTGGAGTCCGCGGGCCGAGCCGAATACGTGCTCTTCACCGACGCCGACATCGCGCACCCGGCCGACAGCGTGCGGCGCCTCGTCGAACTCGGGGAGGCCGACGGGCTCGACCTCGTTTCGCTGATGGTGCTGCTACGCACCGAATCCGCAGCCGAACGCGCCATCGTGCCCGCGTTCGTGTACAGCTTTGCGCAGCTCTACCCGTTTCCCCGCGTGAATCGTCCGCACAGCCGCACGGCCGCCGCCGCAGGCGGCTGCATGCTGGTGCGTCGCAGTACGTTGGACCGCGCCGGCGGACTTGATCAGATCCGCGCGGCGCGGATCGACGATGTCGCCCTGGGTACCCTGATCAAGCGCGGCGCGGCCGGCGGCCGCATCTGGCTCGGGCTGACCGCGCGGGTCCGCAGCGTGCGCCCGTACCCGAAACTCGCCGACCTCTGGGACATGATCGCGCGCAGCGCGTACACCCAGCTGCGCTATTCGCCGCTGCTGCTCTTCGGCACACTGCTGGGGTTGCTGTTGATGTACGCGGTGCCTCCCGTGGTCGGCCTGATCTTCGCCGCGGTCGCGCTCGGCGGCGGCGGCGGGAACTGGAGCCTCGTCACAGCCGTGGCGGCCCTGGCAGCCTGGGCGGCGCTGTCCGTCAGTTATCTCCCGACGCTGCGGCTCTACGGCCTGCGATCTTGGCGCGCACCGGCCCTGCCGCTGGTGATGATGCTGTACGGGGCGATGACCTTCGACTCCGCGCTGCGGCACCACCGCGGCAGCGGCGGACGCTGGAAGGGCAGAGTCGAGGAGCGCTAGTTTCACGAGCAGTGCGAGGAGCTCCGCATGGATCATCAGGACGTGGACGCGGCCGTGGCACAGATGCTACGGGCACTGAGCCCCCATGCCGCCGAGGACTGGACGGTGCCGGCAGGTCCCCTGGAATGGAGCTGCTGGCAAACCGCGGCGCACGTCGGGCACGACCTACTGGCCTACGCGGGGCAACTGGCAGCACGGCCCGACACCGCCTACCTGCCCTTCGACCTGAACGTGCGCCCCGCTGCCTCGCCCGCTCAGGTGCTGCAGGTCGTGGCCGCCTGCGCCGGGCTGCTCAGCAGCGCGCTGGCCACAGCCGGCCCCGCCCTGCGCGCCTGGCACTGGGGCCCGTGCGATCCAGAGGGGTTCGCGGCGATGGGCGTCGCCGAGACCTTGCTGCACACCCACGACATCACCCGGGGACTGGCCGTGGACTGGATGCCCTCGGCGCCACAGAGCGCAGCCGTACTCGACCGGCTGTTTCCCGACGCCCCGCACGGAGAACCCGTCCGGGTACTTCTCTGGTGCACCGGCCGCGGGGAACTTGAGGGCCTTCCACGTCGCACATCATGGACGTGGAAAGCAGCACGACCGGACTGAGCATGCTCACCCGGTCAGCCCACCCGGCCAGGGCGTTAGGCGCTGATTCGCATGACCTGATCCCGATCAGACCCTGAGCCGGCCTCTGGCCGTCAGGCGGCCCCGATGCCCTGCGGCAGGTTGAAGACGTGCTCGGGGTCGTACTTCTCCCGCACCTGGAGCAGCCGCGGGTAGTTCGCCCCGTAGTAGGCCTGCTGCCAGTTCGCCAGCTCCGGATCGAGATAGTTCTGGTACGCCTGGCCGCTCGCGTACGGGGCCATCGACTGGTGGAAGCCGCGCAGCCAGTCCTGCTGGGCGCCGGTCTGCGCGGGCGTGGCCGCGTCGGACCAGGTGGTGGTGAACTGGGCCACGAACAACCCGTCGCGGTGCGCGAAAGCGGTCGCGTCCGGGGCGACCCGGTTCACCGCGCCGCCGAGCGCGTCGAACGCGACGCCGCCCTGGCCGCCGCCGCCGAGACGCTGGCGCCGCTCGACCGCGGCCACGATCGCGGACACCGCCGGCCCGGAGAGCGCGCGGGTGAAGATGTGCGACTTCGCGAACTCCGACTCGCGCCGCAGCGTTCCCGCCGGATTCTGCCACGGCAGATGGCACTGTGCCGTGCTCAGCTGCGCGCAGCCGGCCTCGATCATCATCGCGTGCGGGTGGGAGCTGACGAAGGGCTGCCCCTGCGGCGCCGAGCCGACCTTGTCGACGAGTTGACCGATCAGCGCCTGCGCGCCATTGAGCGTGCCGAGATAAGTCCCGCCGACCTGGATCGTCGGCGTCGGTCCGGCACCGCCGCCGGGGCTGCTGAGCGCGTGCAGATTGGACCACAGCTCGTCCGGGGCGTCCGGCGCCCAGCCCTGCCAGGCGGTGATCACCCGGCTCGCCTGCGACCACGGCCAGTTCAGGAAGAACAGCACCATCTGCAGCGCGGGATGAGTAGCGAACGTGAACGCGGTGGCCACGCCGAAGTTTCCACCACCCCCGCCGCGACAGGCCCAGAACAGGTCCGCGTCCCGCTCGGCGTCGCACTCGCGCACCGTGCCGTCCGGCGTGACCAACTGCACCGATGTCAGATTGTCGCTCAAGGTGCCGTATGCGCGGGTAACGACGCCGATGCCGCCGCCGAGCGCGAGTCCCGCGACGCCGACGGTCGGGCAGGAGCCTCCGGGCACCGTGACACCGTGTGCATCGAGACCCGCGTAAAGATCGACGAGGCGGGTTCCCGCACCGACGCGTGCGGTACCGGAACCGACGTCGGTGAGGGTGTTGAGGCGCGTGACGTCGATGACCAGCCCGGGTCCGCTCGAATAGCCGGCGTAGCTGTGCCCGCCCGAGCGCGCCGTGACGCTCACCGCGAAGCGCCGGGCAAACGCCAGGCACTCGGCGACGTCGCCGGTGTTCTCGCAGTACGCGATCCCGGCCGGGCGCAGCGCGTCGAAGCGCGGATCGAACAGCAGCCGCGCGGTCCCGTAATCCGCATCACCCGGACGCACCAACTTGCCGGCCAGCCCGCGCCCGAGCGCCGACCAGTCCGCCGCCGCCGCGGATGCCCGCGCGGAAGCGGCGGCGTTCGGCGTAGTCGCCGTCCCTGTGCCGGACGCCCCGGCCGTTCCCGCGCCGGATGCGCCCGCCGGCGCGCCGCCCCCGCCGCGACCGCAGGCCGCGACCGAGCCCGCGGTCAGGCCGCCGACTGCGAAAGCCGAGGTCGTGCGAAAGAAACCACGTCGGTCCACCGGATCAGGATGACAGCGGGGATCGACTCGTGACGACCTCGGGCCCGCGCGTGTCGAACGGGGACGCGCCTGCGACAAAGCCGTCGCAAAGATCATGCCGAGCGACCCTCCGTGACAATCTTCAGGCGGCGCGCCGGTCGCGGCGGTCACACGCAAGGACCGGAGCCGATGCGAGGGAACGCGACAGGGGGTTGGCTAGTGGGTAGCGGGTCGCGAGCGCGCCGACCGACATGCCCTCGACCCTCGGGCCATGGACCGTACGGGAGAACCACCCTTACTCACAGACGAAGCTTTCCGGGCATTTCCCTAACGGCGGGTGCTGACTATCGTGACGACTTGGGCAAAAGCTGCAATTGGGGGAAAAATGGCAGTACGTATCAAAAGCGTGCACGCTGTGGAGATCATCGACTCCAACGGGCGTCCCGCGCTTGACGTGCGCTTGAGCCTGGTCGGAGGAGCGGCCGGACAGGCGTGCGTGCCGTTCGGGGCCTGCTGTCCGGTCGAGCAGGCGACAGCGCTGGAGAGCGCGGCGCTCGAACTGGTCGGCGCGTCCTTCGAGGGGCTGGCCGACATCGACGGAGCGCTGCGCAAGCTCGCCGAGGACGGGATCCGGCCGCGGCCCAGCCAGCACGTGCTGCGCGGCGTGTCCATCGCCGCGGCCAGGGCGATGGCCAACCGGCAGGAGCAGCCGCTGTGGCGGTTCCTGGCGCTGCCCGGAGCCGGGCAAAGGCTGCCGGTGCCGCAGTTCACCGTCGTCAACGGCGGCCACCGGGCGGGGACCGAACTGGACTTCGAGCAGTTCATGATCGCCCCGGTGGGAGCGCCCAGCATGCGCGCCGCGGTGCACACGGGTGTTGAGCTGCTCGGCAGGCTGCGCGCGGTGCTGGCCGGTTACTCGCTCGATACCCGGGTGGGCGCGGACGGCGGCTTCGCACCGCAGATCGCCTGGCCGGAGCGCGTTCTCGAGCTGATCACGCAGACCATATCGGACGCCGGATACGCCCTCGGCCCGGACGGGGTGACGCTGGCGCTGCGGGTCGCGGCCTCCGGTTTCCGGTACGGCGACGGCTACCAGGTGGGCGGCGAGTGGCACAGTACCGCGGAGATGATCGACCGCTACGAACAGATGGTCGACGTCTTCCCGCTTTCGAGCATCGAGGACGCCTTGGCGCAGGACGACTGGGACGGCTGGGCCGAACTCACCCGCCGCCTCGGCGACCGGGTGCAGCTCGTCGGCGGCGACGTGTTCGCGACCGACCCGGAGTTGATCGCCACCGCCGTCGCCCGGCGGGTCGCCAACGCCGCGGTGATCAAGACCGCGCACTTCAGCACGATCACCGAGGCGCTGGAAGCGATGCGCGCCTGCCGGGACGCCGGCTACGCGCAGGTGGTGGCGCACCGGGGGGAGACCAGTGACGCCTTCGCGGCGGACCTGGCGGTGGCGGCCGGCTGCGGCCGACTGCGAGCCGGGGCACCCACCCAGGGCGAACGAGTCGCGAACTACAACCGGCTCATCGAGATCGAGGCCGACGACTGCCTGGCGTATCGAGGCTGACGCTGACGGCAGTGCCGGCCGCGGCGCGAGCCGCGGCGCGAGCCGGCCGCGGTGCTGCCCCGGCTCGCTGCAAGTGCTCCTGCCGGCGACGGCACCAGAGCTCGTGCCGGCGCTCGTGCCCGGGACCGGGGTCGGCGGCCGGGCTCTCACGGGATCGTGCGCGGCAGCCTGCCGTCAAGGATCAGTTCGACGAGTTGCTCGACCATCACCGCGTCGACCGGCAGCTTGCGCACCAGGCTGCGGTAGAAGATCGCGCCGATGAACAGGTCGATGACCGTCTCGATGTCGACGTCTGGCGGCAGCGTCCCGACCGCGGCGGCCTGGTGCAGGACCTCTCGGGCGGCGTCCCGGCGCGGTCTCAGGAACTGCCGCAGCTGCTCGGCGCCGGTCGCGTCCCGTGACACCTCCGCGGCCAGCGCGGGCACCGTCGAGCCGACCTGGCCGACGGCGTACGTCTGGACCGCGGACTGAATGGCGGCACGCAGGTCCGTGCGCGGGTCTCCGGTGTGCTCCGGCAGCTCGACCGGCAGGCCGCGCTCCATCGCCTCTATCACCAGGGCGCTCTTGGAGTTCCACCAGCGGTAGATCGTGGCCTTGCCCACGCCGGCCCGCGAGGCGACCCGCTCGATGCTCAGGTCCTGGTAACCGACCTCGCCCAGCAACTGCACCGTGGCGTCGAGGATCGCCTGGTGGGTGCGCGGGTTGCGGGCCCGGCCGGTCGACGGCGCCGGCGGGTCCGCGGCAACGGTTTCGTTGGACATCAGTTCTCAACACTCTGTGACGTGGCTGCTCGGAAGGGCGGTGACGCTCAGGCGGAGCCTAGACGTACCGTCTCGTAGTTTCGTATGGAACACCAGAGTACTGGACGGTCGCCGCGAGCGGACCGGGTGACATGGTAAAAATGCCTGAGAAAAAAACGATACGTATCGTCTTGACAAGCTTGCCTGGTCGTGGAGTAATGACTCTTGTGAGTCCAACGGTTCCCGTTAAGGAGGTGACTTTCATGGAACTCAAGGAACTGCGTGAGCAGCCGGTCGAGCTGCTGCCCGGCCGCGAGGCGCTCAACCACTTCAAGTTCGTGTGGGCGAACGTCGAGGCCTACAACAAGGCGATGGCCGTGAACATGTTCTCCGACCACTCCAGCGCCACCGCAGTAGCGCTCCAGTCCATCTCCATCGGGTGACCTGCGGTACTGACCGCGACACTCCCGTCCATCGAAGCCTGAAAAGGAAAAGCATGAACTTCACCGAACTGCGCGAGCAGAGCGTCGAACTGGTCCCCGCCCGCGAGGCGCTCAGCGTCACCATGGCCTGGGTCGACGCCTACAACAAGGCGCTCGCGGTCAACCTGTACTCCGACTACTCCGACGCGACCGCGCTGGCCGGTCAGTCCATCACCATCAGCTGACCCGCGGTAACCACCGCGGCGCTTCAGCCCATCGACGCCTGAAAAGGAAAAGCATGAACGTCATCGAACTGCGCGAGCAGACCGTTGAGCTCGTCCCCGCCCGCGAGGCGCTCAGCGTCACCGTGGCCTGGGTCGACGCCTACAACAAGGCGCTGGCGGCCAACCTCGGTAGCTACTGCTCCAGCGCGACCGCGGCCGCGGGCCAGACCATTTCAATCGGCTAGGCGGTTCAGCCGGTGGCGGGGAGCCGGACGCCCGGCTCCCCGCCACCGAGCCGCCCGAGTGCTTGGACCAGTGATGACCGTCGTCGAGCCCCAGACGCACAATACGACCGGGAACAAGCCGGCGGAACGCGCCGAGACCGTGCCCTATGCCCCGCAGGGGGCCGCACCTGAAACCGAATCCACAGCCGCCACCGCGGCGCGCGTTCCGCAGCCTGCCGCCGGCACCGAGTTGTTCGGCGAGTATCAGGGCTCCGGCTACGCGGAGCCGCGCTATCTCGTGCGGCGCGCCGACGGCCAGGTCATCCAGCTCACCGCCCTGCTCAACCTGACGCTGCGCGCGATCGACGGCACCGCTGATCAGAGCACGATCGCGCAGCGGGTGACCGCCGGCTTCGGCCGCGAGGTCACCGCGGAGAACGTCGCCTACCTCATCGAACACAAGCTCCAGCCGGCCGGCCTCGTCCTGCCCGAGGACGGGGCGGCGACCCCCCTGCCGCGCACCGACCTGCTGCTCGCGCTGCGCGGACGCTGTACGCTCGTGCGCCCACCCATGGTCCGCTTCCTCGCACGAATGCTGGCCTGGATACACCGGCCGCTCATCGTCGCCGCGGTGCTGCTCGGTGTCGTCGTCCTCGACGTATGGCTCTTCGCCGTGCACGGCGCGGCCGGTCCGCTGGTCTCCGTCCTCACCAGGCCGACGCTGATGCTCGCCGTGCTCGGCCTCGGCATCGGGTCCATGGTCTTCCACGAGTTCGGACACGCCTCCGCCTGCCACTACTCCGGCGCGCGACCAGGACGCATCGGCTGCGGCATCTTCCTGGTCTGGCCCTCGATGTACACGGACGTCACCGACGTGTACCGGGTCGGCCGGGCCGGACGGCTGCGCACCGACCTCGGCGGCGTCTACTTCAACACAGTCTTCATCCTCGCCCTCGCCGGCTGCTACGCGCTGACCGGCCAGCCCGTGTACCTGGCCGCGATCCTCTTCGTGCACTTCGAGATCATCGACCAGTTGCTGCCGATCCTGCGCTTCGACGGCTACTTCCTCCTTGCGGACATCGTCGGTGTGCCGGACCTGTTCGGCCGGGTGGGCCCGATCCTGCGCGACCTGCTGCCCACCCGGCTGCGCCCTCGGAGCAGCGCCGCGCAGCTTCCCACCGCCCTGCGGCGCGGCGCGCGCGTGGGTGCCACGACCTGGGTGCTGGTGACGCTGCCGCTGCTCGGCGGCGAAATGGTGTGGATGTTCTGGCACCTGCCGTCCCTCATCCGCACGACGGCGCACTCGATCTCAGTTTTCGCCCTGGCCGTCTTCCACGACTGCGTCCATCACCTGTGGGCGCAGGCGGGGGTCGACGCCCTGGCGATCGCCCTGCTGGCCATCCCGGTGATCGGGCTGAGCTGGCTGTCCTGGCGGATCCTGACCCGGCTGCTGCGCCTGGCCGCCCGCCGGATGTCGCCGCCGCTCGCGCTCGCGCTCGCCGCGGCCCGAGGCGGCCGGCACCGCCGCTGAACACGGCGCCGGCCACCACCCGCAAGCAGCAACCGAAGACGACTGCCGAGTTCATTTCGCTGACGGCCGAATGACCGCCAACAGAAGGGAACCACCGTGAAATTTCATCCTAAGAGGGCCGCGGCGGTGTTCGCCGCGGTGATCATGGGAGTCAGTGCCCTGGTCACCGGGGGGACCGCCCAGGCGTCCTCCGCCTCGAACTACGCGTCCAGCCACGCCTCGTACTGGAACCACCACTCGTTCGACGTGGCGTTCCAGGTCCGGCAGATGTTCAGCTCGTCGGTGAACGCCACCAACGAGGCCGACGCCAACTCGAGGAACTGCACCGGCTGCCACAGCGTCGCGATCGCGTTCCAGATCGTGGCCGACGGCAAGGTGCCCACCCACGTCTCCGCGCACAACTTCGGTTCCGCGGTGAACGTGAACTGCAGCGACTGCCAGACGCTCGGCATCGCCTACCAGTTCATCGTGGCCAAGCCGACCGTGCTCAGCTGGTCCGACCAGGCCAAGCTGTGGCGCATCGACGCGCAACTTTGGTCGCTGTACTGGTCCAACGCGCCCGCCAGCCAGATCGCCGGGCAGGTTTCCGCGCTGGCCGGACAGGTGGCCTACATCCTGGCCCACGCGGGACACGGCTACTGGCCGCTGGTGCACCACTACATCACCTGGCGGCACTGACCGCCCGAGTACGGATCCTGATTCGCAGCGACCCGCTGCGCGCGCCTCACCGCGCGGGTCCGGCTCAACCGCCGCGGACGGCCGAACGGCCGTCCGCGGCGCGGTTGTATCTGTCGGCCAGCACCCGCAACCGCTCGGCCAGTTGCGGCGCTTCGCGCACATCGAACTCGAAGTCCCGGCCGAGCGCGCCGAGCCACACGGCCAGCATGTCCGCGTCGTTGTTGCCGAGCACGACCGCGCAGGTCTCCTCGTCGACGGCCTCCACCGGGCCGAGCGACGGCGGAAGCCGCTCCACGATCTGCGCGGCCGGGGCGTGCACCGTGATCCGCACGCGGTAGCTCCAGCCGGCGGTCGAGACACCGCGCGCGACGTATCCGGCCAGATCCTCGGCCGGCAGTTCGCGCGGCGCGAAGCGCGGGCCGGTGGGGACGCACGGCTCGACCCGGTCCACCCGATACGTGCGCCAGGCCGAACGCTGCACGTCCCAGGCCACCAGATACCAGCGGCGACCCCAGTTGACCAGGCGGTACGGCTCGACATCCCGGCGGCTGGCCGCGCCGTCGTGGGCACGGTAGTCGAAGCGCAGCCGCTCGTGGTCCCGGCAGGCGGCCGTGATGGCGGTCAGTACGTCGGCAGATACGCGGGCGCCCGCGCGGTCCGGCGCCGCGGGCACCGCGACGGTGTAGGTCTGCAGAGTGTTGATACGACGGCGCAGCCGCTGCGGCAGCACCTGCTCCAGTTTCGCGAGGGCCCGCAGCGCCGACTCCTCGATCCCGGCCACCGAGCCCACGGTCGCCGTGCGCAGGCCGACCGCGACGGCCACGGCCTCCTCGTCGTCGAGGAGCAGCGGAGGCACGGCCGCCCCGGCGGCGAGCCGGTAGCCGCCCACCGCTCCCCGCGTCGCGTGCACCGGATAGCCCAGGTCGCGCAGCCGCCCTACGTCGTTGCGCACCGTGCGCGTGGTGACACCGAGTCGTTCGGCCAGCTCACACCCGGTCCAATCGCGCGGGGTCTGCAAGAGCGAGAGCAGACGCAGCAGTCGCGCAGAGGTCTCCAACACGCCTCACATTCTGCCCGCTCATTAGGAATCAAGTGTTCCTAATTCCGCGCCAAGCTGGGCCTCATGGAAAACACAGCGATGACAGGCAGAGCGGTCTCCACGGGCACGGCGGTCTCCACGGGCACGGCGAACTCGACGGGCCGCGCCCCCGGGCCTCGGCCCGAAACCGCGCACCGCTGGCTCGGGTTCTTCGCGGTACTCACCGCGATGATCATGAATCTGCTGGACTCGACCATCGTCAACGTGGCCGCGCCGTCGATCCGAGCCGACCTGGGGGCCTCCTACGCGGACATCCAGTGGATGGCGGCCGGCTACACCCTCGCACTCGCCGCGGGCCTGCTGACCGGCGGCCGCCTCGGCGACCTGTTCGGCCGCCGCGCCATGCTGCTGTTCGGCGTCGCCGGCTTCACCGCGTCCTCGCTCGCGTGCGCCGCCGTCCCGAACCCGCAGCTGCTCATCGCGGCGCGGGTCGCGCAGGGCCTGTTCGGCGCGGTGATGATCCCGCAGTGCTTCGGCCTGCTGCGTGACCTGTTCCCGCCGCAGGAGCTCGGAAAGGCATTCGGCGCGCTCGGCCCCGTCATCGGCCTGTCCACCATCCTCGGCCCGATCGCGGCCGGCACGCTGATCGACGCGAACCTGTTCGGCTCGGGCTGGCGCCTGGTCTTCGCCATCAACCTGCCGCTGGCGCTGTTCGCCCTGATCGGCGGACTGAAGGCGCTGCCCCGCAGGTCGCGCGCGGGCAGGACGATCCGGCTCGACGGCGTCGGCGCGCTGCTGGCCGGGCTTGCGATGTTCCTGCTGGTATATCCGCTGGTCCAGGGCCGCGAGCTGGGCTGGCCCGGCTGGCTCGGCATCCTCGGCGCGGGCGCGGTCGCGCTGCTGGCCCTGTTCGCCGCGCACCAGGTGCGCCGCGCCCGCCGCGGCGCGGACACCCTGGTCGAGTTCAGCGTGCTGACCAAGCGCTCCTACGCGAGCGGCACGCTGTTCACCCTGGTCTTCTTCGGCGCGATCGTCGGCTTCTCACTGGTCACCGGCCTGCTGCTGCAGCTCGGCCTCGGGTACGGGCCGGCGCACGCCGCACTGACCATGGTCTGGTGGGCGGTCGGCGCGTTCATCGGCTCCGGCTTCGGCGCGACGATGATGTACAGAATGGGCCGGCGGATCCTGCATCTGGGCCTGGCCGTCATGGCGGTCAGCCTGGTCGGGCTGTACCTGGTGTTCGCGCACTCGCACACCGGCCTGAGCGCCTGGAGCGCGGCGGCGGTACTCGGCGGCTACGGCCTCGGGATGGGCATGATCTTCGTCCCGCTGTTCGACATCATCATGGGCGAGGTCAGCGACCGGGAAGTCGGTTCGGCCTCGGCGATCCTCGAGTCCCTCCAGCAGTTCGGCGCGTCGGTGGGCGTCGCCGGCCTGGGCACCGTGTTCTTCGGTGCGATCGGCGCGCATGCGGACACGGCCGCCTTCCTGCGCGCGGCCGAGCGCGCCACGCTGATCACGATCGCGCTGGTCGCCGTGGCCTTCGCGCTCGGATTCCGGCTGCCCCGCCACGCGCGGCGCGCCGGCCACGGCCCGGCCGACGATGCCGGGGATTCCCTGGCCGCGGGTGCCAAGGCACTCATCGAACGGGAATCCGTGACCGTCTGAGCGTATCCGGCGCGAGACGCCTCTTGCGCGGCCGCCGCAGCCAGTGCAGAAGCAGCGCACTGACTACGGCGGCCAAGGCGCACCACGTCGAGGCGAACGCGGCCCGCCACAGGGTGAAGCAGACCGCTGCGCCGACCGCGGTCACCAGCCCCAGCGCGCGGATCTCCGGCTGATCGCTGACCAGCAGCGAGCCGACCGTCGCGACGAGATACCCGGCCACGACCAACACGACCAACGGAATCGGCCCGATCCCGTACCGCATCGTGTGCCCGACCGGCGCGGCCGTCACAGGACCCGAGGCCAACACATGACCGAGCACCGCCGAGCTCGCCAGGCCGATCGCGGCGAAGGGCAGCAGGCGCAGCCGACTCCACTGCGGCGCCGCGCTCAGGACGGCGAGCGGGATGAACGCGGGAAGCAAGGGGAACGCGATCACGGCCCAGAGCGTCACCGCCGCGCCGCCGACCACGTGCGCCACGCCGCTGCCCGCGTCCTGCGCCTCGCGCCACACCGCAGACTCGATCAACTGGTGCGCACCGAGGAGCAGCGGCACCGCCGCGAGCGGCAAATCCCGGGCGCGCCGGACACACGCGAGCGAGACGGCCCCGACTGCTGCGATCACGCAGCCCGCGGCCAGGTCCGCGGTCGCACTCCAGCACATGCGGCGTTGCTCCCTAGTGTCCCGCGCTTCAGCCGCGGAACGTCTCCAAGAGCCGCAACCAGATCTCACTCATCGTCGGGTACGAAGGCACGGCATGCCACAACCGGTCGATCGGCACCTCGCCCGCCACCGCGACCGTCGCCGAGTGCAACAACTCACCCACCCCCGAACCGACGAACGTCACTCCGAGCAGGACGCCGCGGTCCAGGTCGACGACCATGCGCGCCTTGCCGCGATAGTCGTCCGCGAAGAGCGCCGCACCCGCCACCTGCCCGAGTTCGTAGTCGACGACGCGCGCGTTGAGTCCAGCGTCGCGCGCCTCCTTCGCCGTCATGCCCACCGCCGCGACCTCAGGCTCCGTAAACACCACCTGCGGCACAGCCGACACGTCCGCGGTGGCGACGTGCGAGCCCCACGGTCGCGTGTCCAGGGACTCGCCCCGCGCCAACGCGCCGATCGCCGCACCCGCCATGCGCGCCTGATACTTGCCCTGATGCGTCAGCAGCGCGCGCCGGTTCACATCGCCGACTGCGAACAGCCAGTCGCCGTCCACCCCCTGGACTCGGCAGCTGTCATCCACCTTGAGCCAGGTCCCCGGCTCCAGGCCGACCGTCTCCAAGCCGAGCTCGCGGGTGCGCGGCACGCGCCCGACGGCGAGCAGGACCTCATCGGCCTCGATCTGCCGACCTGCGTCGAGCAGCACGCTGACCGGCCCGTCCGGCGCGGGCCGATCGAGTCCGGTCACCGTCACGCCGGTGCGCACCGTCACACCCGCGTCGCTCAAGGCGGCGGCGACGAGCTCGCCCGCGAAGGGCTCCATCCGCGGCAGCGGCGCGGTCTCGCGCACCAGCAGCGTCACCTCCGAGCCGAGCGCGCGCCAAGCGGTGGCCATCTCCACGCCGACCACGCCGCCGCCCACCACCGCGAGTCGTCCGGGCACCGCGTGCGCGCTCGTCGCTTCGCGACTTGTCCACGGTCGAGCCTGGGCCACGCCGGGCAGGTCGGGTACCAGCGCGTCGCTGCCGGTGCACACCGCCACCGCGTGTCGTGCGGCCAGCCGGCGCGACCCGCCGTCCGGAGTCTCCACGTGCACCCGGCGCACTCCGGCCAGCCGGCCGCGACCGCGGATCAGCACCGCCCCGATCGAGTCCAACCAGCCGACCTGGCCGTCGTCCTTCCAGTGCGAGGCGAACCCGTCGCGCCGGGCCAGGACCGCGGACGCGTCCAAGCGGCCGGCCACCGCCTCGCGGGAGCCCGCCACGGCGCGGGCCTCGGCGAGCGCGGCGACCGGGCGCAGCAGCGCCTTGCTCGGCATGCAGGCCCAGTACGAGCATTCACCGCCGACCAGTTCGCTCTCCACGACGGCAGTGCTCAATCCGGCTGCGCGGGTTCGGTCGGCGACGTTCTCCCCGACCGGGCCCGCGCCGATCACGATCACGTCGAAGACGTCCGCGGGGTCGATGTCGTTTGCGATGTCGGTCTCTGGAACAGCGTTGTATTCAGGCACGGGCCAATCCTCCGCCCGGCGTACCGTATGTTCCACTCAACCGACGCCGACGCGCCGCCCCGCATGGCAGGCCGGCGAGCGGGGAAGGGCAGCGGCGTGGCGAAGACGCGCGCGGCCGGTTCGGCAGCGCGTCGCATGGTGGTGGCCCTGCTGCTGCTCGGCGGCGTGCTGACTGTGAGCGGCTGCGGGACGCGACTGCCCGCCAGTGCGTTCAGCCAGGCCCCGGCCGCACCGCAGAACGTGTTCGTGGACGGCGTGTCCGCGACGCAGATCAAGGTCGGCATGATCGACTCGATCACGAGCCCGGTCGGCGCGGACGCCTTCTCCGGTCCCGGATACGGAGCGCGCGCCTTCTTCAACGCACTCAACGCCGCGGGGGGAGTCGACGGCCGCAAGATCGTCGTCGACCAGTGCGACGACAGCGGCAGCGGGCTGGGCAACAAACAGTGCGTGAACAAGCTGATCGACCAGGATCGCGTGTTCGCCTTCGCGGGAAACTCGATCTTCGATTACGCGGGCGCCGCGTATGTCAGTTCCCACGACGTGCCGGACATCGGCGGCCAGCCGATCGACAACGCGTATAACCAGTACCCGCATCTGTACGGGATCTACGGGTCTAGCGATCCGCGTCAGGGCACTGTCGGCTGGAACGGCCGCCTGTACGGCGGCACGGAGGTATACGAATACTTCAAGCAGCAACTCGGCGCGCACGTCGCGGCGGTCGTCGCGTACAACCAGCCCGACTCGGTCCGGTTCGCCCAGTACACCGCGGACGGCCTGCGCGCCGTCGGATACGCCGTGGTCAGCGAGCAGATCGACTTCGCCCTGCCCAACTTCGCGGCGATCGCCTCCGACATGAAGGGGCGCGGGGTGCAGGTCGTCTTCGACGCGATCGACACCAGCGGCAACGCGCGGCTCTGCGCCGCGATCGACCAGGTCGGCCTCGGCCTCGTCGCGAAGGTCACCACCGTGCAAAGCTGGGACCAGACCGTCCCGGCCACGTATTCGGCCGCCCCGCGCTGTCGCAACGTGCTGTACGCGACCGCATCCGACCGCAACTACCAGGACACGAAGTACCCGGCCGTGGCCGCATTCCGGGTCGCGATGCAGAAGTACTTCCCGGACCGCCGGGACAGGCTTTCCATGTGGGAGCTGGAAGGCTGGATCTCGGCACAGTGGCTCACCGACGCGGTCGCCTCCTGCGGAGCAGCCGTCTCACGCGGTTGCGTTGAGCGGTTCATGAACCGCCCCGAGACGTACGACGCACACGGGCTGATCATCCCCACCGACTTCGTCGTCTCCCGGCCGGGACCGACCCAGAACGGATGTCTCAACGTCGCCCGATGGCAGGACTCTGCGTATGGCGGCAAAGGCGGCTGGGTAACGCAGGTGCCGGATATGGACACCAACTGCTTCGTCGGGCCGGTGATCTCCTACAAGCCGTGATCGGCGGCCGTGTCGCGGGCGACCTCGGTAGGTTCACCCGCGAAGACGATCCTCCCGCGTTCCAGCCGCCACACGAAATCGGCGACCTTCGTCGCGCGATGCGTCACCGGATCCGCGACAAGTACCGCGCGATCCGGTGCGACTGCCGCAGCCAACGCTGCATAAACGCGATCGGACAACGCTGGCGCGATGCCCTGAACCGGCTCATCGACGAGCAGCACGCGCCACCTGCCACCCAGCGCGCAGGCGACAGCCAGCAGTTGCCGCTGGCCGCCGGAAAGTGTCGCGGCCCGCTGCCGCAGATGGGGCTTGAGCTCTGGAAACAGATCGAGCACCGCGCCCGCGTCGTCGCGACCCGGCTCGCCGCCGACGCGAAGGTTCTCGGCGACGGTCAGGTTAGCGAAGACGTTGGCCCCCGATGGCACGAGGCGCAGTCCGGACGCGGCGCGGCGGGTCGCCGACCACGACGTCGCGTCGGCGAGCGGCACCGCGCGGCGCGCCGGCGGACCCGTCGCGGGCGCGGGCGCCAGTTCCAGCCGGCCGCCGGCGGTTGTTCCCGTGCTCGCCGCCCCAGCGCACCAGCCCAGCAGGGTGGACTTGCCCGCGCCGTTCGGACCCACCAGCGCGGTCATCGCCCCGAACGGGACCGCGAGCCCGACGCCGTGCAGCACCTCGACCCCGCCGTAGCGCAAGCGCACGTCCGAGCAGCGCAACGCCACGGTCATGACAGGGCCCTGGTCCCGGTGCGCGCGGTGGTCGGCCCGGAGGCGGGTTCGCCGCGCAGCCACGGCACGCCGAGCGCCGCGAGCCCGACGATGATCGCGGAGGCTCCGGGGATCGCCGCGTCGGCCGCCACCATCCCGGCCGCCGCGAGGATCAGCGACGGAGCGCTCGAAAGCCCCACGGCCGTCGCCGCGGCCAGCCAGATCAGCCCGCGCAGCGGATCGAAGTCGCTCGCGCCGAACACGCCGGCCGCGTAAACCCACCACGCCCCGCCGAACGCCGCCACCGCGGCCGCGACCGTGAAAACCAGCACCCTGACCCGTTCCACGTCGCCGCCGAGCATGCGCGCCGCCGGCTCGCTGTCCCTGATCGCGGTCAGCCGCCGGCCGATCCGGCCCCGGTCCACCGGCAGCAGCGCCAGCACGACGAGCGCGAGAGCGACCGCCTCGGCCAGCAGGAATGCGCGGTCGCCGGCGAGGAACCCGGGGCGGCGCGCGAGCGGCGGGGTGAACAGGGGCTGCTCGAAGACGAAACGGCTCGCGGCCGTCGCCAGGGCGAGCGTGGTCAGCGCGAGGTGCAACGGCCGCTTGCGCGCGACCGGCAGCGCGAACAGCAGCCCGAGCGCCGCCCCGGCCGCGGGCGCGGCGAGCAGCCCGAACCGCGGGCTCCACGCCGCGGCCAGCGCGCCGACGCCGGCGAAGGCGGTCTGCCCGAGCGAGACCAGACCCACCGAGCTCAGCGCCCGAAACGAGAGCAGCACGATCGCCAGCGCGGGCACCTGCTGCGCTGTGCCCAGGTCCTCCGGTCGCAGTAGGGCAGCGGCGACACCTAGTGCGGCGACCGGCCACCAGCCGCCCACGTGTTCGGCGAGCGTGCCTTTGCGCGGCACCAGCGACGCGCGCTCGCGTGTCTCCTGGAACGCCGGCGCCAACCAGACCGCGACCAGCAGCACCGCCACGAACAGGTTCGAGCGCACCGCCGCGAGCACCTCCCCCGGCCGGCCGCCCAGCTGTACCCCGATCAGCTCGGCCTGCGCGATTCCGGTCGCCAAGGCCACCGCGATCGCCACCGGCTGGTTCACCAGCCGAGCGGCCACCACGACCCCGAGGGTCTCGAAGAGCACCAGCGTGAAGGTGACCGGATCCAGCCGCAGCTGGGCGGCCAGCAGCATCCCGGCCGCCGCGGCCAGCGCGCAGCCCAGTGCCCAGCCCAGCCGGCCGAGCCGGCGCGCCGGCAGCCCCGACAGCTCGGCCAGGCCGCGATCGTCCACCACCGCCCGGATCGCCACGCCGAAGGTGCGGCCCCGCGCCGACAGGTGCAGGCCCGTGGCGACCGCCGCCAGGAGCCCCAGCTGCACCAGCACCGCGACCGGCACGAGCAGCCCGCCGAGGCGTACCGATCCGGCCGGCAGCAGCGAGGGCACATCCGTGTGCGCGGACGGCCCCCAGAACGCCGTCGCGATCCCGACCAGCAGCACGGTGACGCCGAAGCCCGCGGTCAGTTCGGCGGCGACCCCGGCGGCGTGGTTCTGCAACGGCCGGAAGACCGCCGCGTCGAGAAGCAGCCCCAGCAGCGGCGCCGCGACCAACACGATCAGCGCCGCGGCCAGCTCGGCCGGCAGTCCCCATTCCCGCACCGCCACCCGCAGCAGGAAGGCTCCGATCATCCCGATGGCGCCGAAGGCGACGTTCAGCACCCCGGTCACGCGGTACGTGGCGATCACCCCGAGTCCGGAGAGCCCGGCCACCGCGCCGATGCCGAGCCCGGCGACCGCGAGCTGGCCCGCACCCGCGCTCATCGCGGCCACCCGGCCCGGCGGACGTCGGCGGGCGTTCGCCCCGGCCGCGCTCTCGGAACTCGTCCGGGGCCGCGGGCGGTCGCGGGGCCCGGCCGGACGCCTTTCATGGGTTTCACGGCGCGCACCGCCCGGCTACGGGGCTGTGACCAGGTCGGGTTCGCAGATCGGGCAGGCGCGCCGCGGCGCCGGGCCGCTCCGGACGCCGGTCACCTCGAAGGCATCCGGCTTGCCGTCCAGCAGCGGGCAGTCGCCGCGGTGCAGATAACTGCCGTCCGGCAGCGCCCACAGCCCGTCGCGCCGCGCCTGCGTCGGCGCCGTGGCCTGCGCCGGCCGATCCCGCCCCGCCGCGCCGCGTCGCCGCGCCCCCACCAGCACCGCTCCGGCGACGATCAGCGCGGCGCCCGGGATGGTGGCCGAGGCGAGGTAGGGCAGCTGCTGCGCTTCGGTGGGCTGCCCGGAGATCTGATACCAGCCGACCACGTCCATCCCGGCGCCCACGGCAGCCACCACCCAGCCGAGTTCGACTCCGGGACCAAAGCGGACAACCACCGGCACCCCTCAACAAAGTCACCCAACCGCGCCATGATGGTATGGCAGAACCGTGTCGTGCGGGAGAGGCGGTAATCATGAGGCTCCTCAGCCGTATCCTCATCCCCCTGACGGGAGTGGCGCTGCTGGCCGGATGTGGCGGTTCCGGCGGTACCGCCCCGAGCTCCGCGTCTTCTCCGGGCGTGAGCGTTTCCTCCGCGGGAGCGCAGAGCTCCGACGCCGCGGCGGTGACCCGGGTTTGGCAGTCCTTCTTCTCCAAGGACACGCCGATAGGCCAGAAGGAGAAGCTGCTGCAGAACGGCACCACCACCATGAAACCGGCCCTTCAGGCGTTCGCCGCCGACCCACGGGTCGGCCAGGCGAGTGCGACCGTGCAGAAGGTGACCTTCCCCGACGCGAGTGACGCGGACGTGACCTATTCGATCTCGCTCAACGGCACGGTGATGATGGGCGGTATGGCCGGCAAGGCGGTCAAGCAGAACGGCGGGTGGCTGGTTTCGGACAGCACTCTGTGCGGCCTGTTGCAGCTGGCCGCGGCGCAGCCGGGAGGCAGCTCCGGAGTGATCCCGGGATGTTCATAGCACTGTTCACAGTTCGCACGTAGCTGAACCGATCCGCGCGTCCAGCGACGGCACCGCGAACCGCCCTTTCGGCCTCATCCGTTCGGGTGACCGACCGGGAACCGTCGCCAGCCTGGCCGAACGAGGCCGGAGCCGCTCCCGCTTGTCCCTCGATCGAATGGTTGATCGTGGAAGACCCACGCGCCGCGTTGCCCAGTCCGGCAGACTTGCCACACCTGCTGTTCCGGGTGGGGCGAGTTGTCCGGCTCCGAATGCGCGGCTTGCGCGCCGCCGACCGGACGCTGACGAGACGGGCGTACGGTCGGGTGGTGGGCGGCGGGTACTTGGAGAGGACGCCACTACCCGTGTCTTGGAAGCCCGATGCGCCGTTCCCGGCGTTGTCCGAGTCCGTCGTGCCGCGCCAGGCGGCTCCGGCTCCCCGCATCGTGCCGGATGGCAGGGCGCTCGACGATTGGGCGCCGAATGCCGCAGCACTGAATGAGACCGCACTGGATGACACAGCGCCCGATTACCCAGCGCCCGACTACCCAGCGCTGACCGACGACTCCTGCCGCGACGACACCTCCGTGAGTGGCTCGATGCTGAAGAACACAGCCCTGCGCGATCCGGGTTTCGACGAGTTCGGCGACGGATCGGCCGATGCCCGGCGGTACCCCGCCGGCGACGGCCACCCGATCGGCGAGCGGGTCGGCGCCCTGCTGGCGGCCGCCCTGGGCGCGGCTCCCAGGGCGATCGCGCTGGTGCGGGACCACGAGCATCGGGTCGACTTCGTCAACCGCGCCTTCCGGGAGGCGTTCGGGCTGCGCGCCGAGGCCGGCGGACCACTGGCGCGCCTGGTCCCGCAGTTCGCTCAGCTCGGCCTGCTCGACGCGCTCGACCACGTCTTCGCCACGGGCACGGTGTTCATCGCACCAGAAGTGCGCGTCAACGGATACGGCCCGGCCAAACGCCCCGCGGTCCTGCGTGTGACCTGTTCGCCGGTGCATCAACCCGAGGGTGGTCCGGTCACAGGCGCGCTGGTCGACATCATCGACTGCACCGATCAGGTGGTGGCCGTCGACCGTCTGCGCGCTGGAGAGCGCCGTCACCGGTACGCCGCCGTCGCGTTGCAGCGGTCGCTGTTGCCGCAACGTCTTTCGCAACCGGACGACCTGCGAATCGCAGGTGTCTACCTGCCCGGCGCCGCGGACAACGCACCCGAGTATGCGACGGACATCTGGCGGCGCGTTAACTCGCCGGGCGAGTACCAGGTCGGGGGCGACTGGTACGACGTGATCCCGCTGGGTGCCGGGCGGACCGCGTTCGTCATAGGAGACGTGATGGGCCGCGGCGTGCACGCCGCGGCGGTGATGGGCCAGTTGCGGGCGGCGGTGCGCGCGTATGCGGCGGCGAATCTGCCGCCCGGCGAGCTGCTGCTGCACCTGGACCGGCACGCGGCCGAGTTGGAAGGCGTCGCCTATGCCGAGAGCTCGGCGAGCGCGGGGGTCTGCGACTTCGGCGCGCTGGCCACCGCCGTGTACGCGGTCTACGACCCGGACGAATGCGTGCTCACGTACGCGAACGCCGGCCACCCCGCGCCTCTGCTGCGCCTGCCGGAGGGCATGGTCGTGGACCTGGACGCCGCCGGCGGTCCGCCGCTCGGCACCGGGGAGTGGACCTGGCAGGAGGCGTGCGTCACCGTGCCGCCGGGCTCGTACCTGACGCTGTTCACCGACGGTCTCGTCGAGCGGCGCGGCGTGGACCTCGACGACCAGCTCACCCGGCTGCGCAAGATCCTCGCCGGGGCGCCTCAGCTGCCGGCGCCGCGTTCGGCCGAGCGGCACGCGCCGCGCCGGATCGGGCCGGTGGACCTGGTGCGCGACGAACTGCTGGCCGGGATGGATCTGCCCGCCGACCACGACGACGACGTGGCGCTGCTGGTCGTGCACGTGCCGCGGTGGCAGGGGGAGCGCGCCGGGTTGTTCCGCTCGGCCGGGATCGACCTGGTCGGCGGCACCGAGATCGCTGCGCACGCCCGCGCCTTCGCCTCCGGGGTGCTGCGCGGCTGGCACATCGGCGAGGAACTGTGCGACACGGGCGTGCTCGCCGTCAGCGAACTGGTGGCCAACGCCGCCACCCACGGAAGGCCGCCGGTAAGACTTCGGCTGCGGCGCACGGACCGCAGGCTCATCGTCGACGTCTACGACGGCGACGACCATCTGCCGCGGCGGCGGCTGGCGAACGACACCGACGAGAGCGGCCGGGGCATCGGTATCGTCGCCACCCTCGCCTCGTCGTGGGGGGCGCGGCTCCTGGGTACCGGCAAGTCAGTGTGGTGCGAGTTCGCTCTCCCGGCACCGCGCGAGTCAGCGCGGCGAGATCAGCCTCCGAGCACATGATCCACGTGAAACACCGCCCAGACCGGTGGCTGACGACGCGTCAGCCCGATCAGACGAAGATCGGATGCACGACGTAGTAAACCGCCGCCGCGCAGACCGCGGCCGCCGGAATCGTCATGCACCACGCGTAGACGATGTTCTTCGCCACGCCCCAGCGCACGGCGTTCCTCCCCCTGGTCGCCCCGGCGCCCATGATCGAGCCGGTGATGATGTGGGTGGTGGAAACCGGCGCCGGGTAGATGAACGCGGTGAAGTACAGCACGAGGGACGCCACGGTCTCCGCGGCGAACCCGCGCGGCGGGTCCAGTTCGATGATCCGCCGGCCGAGGGTGCGCATGATCCGCCACCCGCCCGCGTAGGTGCCAAGCGAGATCGACAGAGCCGTGGTGAGCAACGCCCACCACGGAACGGGGCTCTTGTTGGTCGCGTGGCCGCCGGCGATCAGCGCCAGCATCACCACACCCATGGTCTTCTGCGCGTCCTGAATGCCGTGACCGAGCGCCATGCCGGCCGCCGAGACGGTCTGCGACATCCGGAAGCCCCGGGTCACCGGGCCCGGCCGGCGCCGCCGGAAGCCCCACAGGATCGCGACCATCAAGGCGAAGGCCAGGACGAACCCGACCATCGGGGAGACCAGCATCGGCAGCACGACCTTGCTCCACACCCCGCCCCAGTGCACGGTCAGCCCCGCCGCCAGTCCGGCGCCCACCATGCCGCCGATCAGCGCGTGCGAACTGGACGAGGGCAGCCCGAAGTACCAGGTGATCAGGTTCCACAGGATCGCCCCGGCGAGCAGCGCGAAGACCACCACCAGGCCGCCGGCGCCCTTCGGCGGGGTGGCGATGATGCCGTTGACGATGGACTTGGTCACCCCGCCGCCCAATTTGAGGCCGACGTAGGCGCCGACCAGGTTCATGACGCCCGCCATGACCAGCGCGGCGCGCGGGGTCAGCGCCCGGGTGGACACCGAGGTGGCGATCGCGTTGGCCGAGTCGTGGAAACCGTTGGTGTAGGCGAAACCCAGAGCGACCATGACGACCGTGATCAGGCCGAGCGTCTGCACGGTCTCAGGACTCCTTGACGATGATCGTCTCGATCGCGTTGGCCACGTGCTCGAAGTTGTCCGCCGCGGTCTCCAGGTTCTCGACGATCTCCCGCAGTTTCATCACGGTTATCGCGTCGTACTCGCCGGAGAACAGGTGCGCCAGCAACTTGCGGTACACCTGGTCGGCCTGGTTCTCCAGCCGGTTGATCTCGATCCAGTATTCGGTCAGGTTCTTCATCGAGCGCAGCCGGGGCATCGCCTCGGCCGTGAGGTCCGCCGCCCGCACGAGTACGTCCACCTGGTCGGTGACGCCCGGGGGCAGTGCCTCGACCTGATAGAGCGTGGCCAGGTCGACCGCCGCCTCCATGGCGTCCATCACGTCGTCGAGCCGGCCGGCGAGTTGGTAGATGTCCTCCCGGTCGAAAGGCGTGATGAACGAGGAGTTCAACTGCCGGTAGATCGCGTGGGTAACCTCATCGCCGGCGTGCTCGGCATCGCGCATCCGCTCGGCGATGCCGGTGCGGTCGGCTTTGTCGCTGCCGAGTAACTCGGTGAGCAGACCTGCCCCCACGACCAGGTTGTCCGCCGCTTTGGCGAACAGGTCGTAGAAGGTCGTCTCTTGTGGAGTCAGACGCAGGCGCACTGGGTACTCCGGGCAGGTCGGGACGGGCTGGCTTCCCGCCCCGGGGGAGGAACTGGAGCGGTGGTTCGGGAACTGCTCGGTTCCGTGACCACAAGGATGCTAGACGCTCCGCGACCCGAGCGCGCCGTGTGCGCCCATATGCGCGCCCCTCGTTCCGTCGGCCGTGGCCCGACGAATTCGCTGCGTGATCAGGGGGCCGATTCGGCCTGGCGATCCCTTGTACGCAGTGACCCCTTGTATACAGTGACCCGTACACGCGGTGACCCTTGGACCCTGGCCCCGGTGACCCCTGGATTCATGACCCGTGAACCATGCGCCGTGCGCTCTGACCCGTGCGCTCTGCCCGTGCACCGTGACCTGTGCATCGTGGCCCTCGTATCACTGTCTGTGTGCGGCACCGCGGACCCTGCGGGGTGGTGGCCTCAGCGGGATCGGGCCGGCTCTCCTGGGCGCAGGCCCAGTACGGCGTCGATGTCCGCGCTGGAAAGCGGTTTGTCGCTGCGTTGCGCGGCGATGATCAGTTCCGCGTAGAGCTCGATCTCGTCCAGCGCCACCCGGTCGTGGGAGAAGGTGGCGCGCAGCGGCCGACCGTGGCCGTGGCTGTGCGCCGATTCACGGCGCGGCGCCGGATCGTGCAGGGTGGCGGGGCTGTGCTTGACCGTACGCAATCCGGTCACCTCCTTACCGTCATGGTCCTGGCGATCGCCCTGATGCTTGATTTCCTCGCCCGCGGTCTTTCGCTGGCCCTTGCCAGCTTAGAGACCGGGCATAACGGCGACCATGGCCCGTCCGGGCCATCCGCCGACCCGGGCGTCTAGTTCGGTAAGGCCGTTCGCCCGTCCGAGAGGGTCAGGCGCTCAACGTTTGCTCTTCGACGGCGACGGCGACGGCGTCACCGCCGAAGGGGCGACCGAAGCGGCGGGTGGAGTGTCCACCGTCACCGGCTGATCGAGGTCGAACAGATCGGTCGTCGCGGCGATCTGCACCGCGCCGCCCTGCGGCGCCTGAGCCGGGAACGCGAAGCGGGCGACGACGCGCCGCACCTCGCCTTGGGCGTCGATGTAGACGTCGAAGGGCACGATCCTGGTCGAGAACGTCCGGGATGCCGCCAGCAACTCGTCTTTGATCGGGCTTTGCGCCTGGTCCGCCGATACGGTCAAGTCCAGGGTTCCGCTGTAGTGCGCCACAGCGGTCCCACGCACAGTGTCCTGTCCCGCGTAACGCACGGCACCGCTGCTCACTCCGCGCAACAGCGCGAAGTCGAACACCGGGCTGGTGTATCCGGCGCTGATCAAGTCGCCGTCAGGGAGCTTGGTGGCGTCGACCCGCTTCCACTTCGTCTTCGTCCCGGACGAGCGAAGGTAGAGCTGCGTCGGTGTGATGATCTCGTCGAGCGGGGTCGTGCTCTGCGGGGTCCGCACCACGATCGAGCCGACCTTGCGGTCCAGGTCGAACTCGCCGAGACCGGTGAACTGGCGACTCGCACCGCCGATCGTCATGTCGACCCCCGTGGCGACCTTCGCGGTGTGGATCTGCGCCGCCTCCCAGGCCGCGTCGCGCACCGCCGCCGCCGGATCCGAGGCGACGCCGACCGCGGGGGAGGAACAGCCGGCCGCGGCAGCCGTCACCGCGCCGGCGCACAGCGCCAGCAGACCCGGGCGAAATGCTCTCGAGCGACCCGGTCCGCGCGCCGCCGCCGCGTTCACTCTCGCCATCTCGGGTACTCACTCATCGTTTAGACCGAACGGTTGATCCGTTTCGCGAATTCGTCCTCCCCAACGACCCGGATGGAGGATGGTTACGGCAGAACCATGACGGAGGAGAGTGCTGACGGATGCGAGTGTTCGTTGCGGGCGCGACCGGGGTGCTGGGCACAGCGGCGGTGCGGCGGCTCGTGGCCGGCGGTCACGAGGTCACCGGCATCGCCCGCAGCCCGGAGAAACGCAGGGTCCTGCGCTCACTCGGCGCCGACGCGGCTGACGCAGGCATCTTCGACACCGCGGCCGTACGCAAGGCCGTCGAAGGGCACGATGTCGTGTGCAATCTGGCGACCCGCATCCCCATCGGGACGGCGATGATGCGCGGCTCCTCGTGGCGCGAGAACGACCACGTGCGCGCCGACGGCAGCGCGATCCTGGCCAAGGTGGCAGCCGAATGCGGGGTCCTGAGACTCGTCCAAGAGGCCGTGGCGTTCGTGTACGCCGACGCGGGAGAGGACTGGATCACGGAACAGTCACCGCTGGCGCTCGTTCAAGCCACCCGGTCCTCGGTGACCGCGACCGAGAACGCGATGAGCTTCGCGGACCAGTACCGGTTCGCGGTCGTGCTGCGTTTCGGCGCCTTCTACGGTGACGACGCGAACACCCGCTGGCAACTCGACCGGGTACGCAAGGGTAAGCCGGTGCTGCTCGGCGACCCGGACGGCTTCGTCTCAGCGATCACGGTCGAGGACGCGGCGGGTGCGGTGGTCGCGGCACTGGCCGCGCCGACGGGTATCTACAATGTGGCCGGCGAGCCGGTGCGGCGCGCCGAGTGGGCGCGCGCGTTGGCGACCGCGGCCGGAACCGACGGCTCGGCGAGGTACGTGTCCGGCCTGGCTTGTAAGTTCCTCGGCGCCGGCGCCGAGGTCGCCGCCCGCTCGCTGCGCGTTTCCTCGGACGCGTTCCATGCCGCGACCGGCTGGCGTGCCCGTACCGACCTGGCGGAGGGTTTCGCTCCGGCCGTGAAGGTCATGCGCTGAGTTGCACACGACCGTCCGTCAGGACGTGCTGCCGGCCGGGCTCGTCGTGTCCTGACCCACCGGCCACTGCGGCACCTGGGCGTACGGGCGTGCCGCGCCGATGTAGCCGCCGAAGCCGTCGATCGAGTCGAAGCGGATCGTCGCGCCCGTGTGCGGGGCATCGATCATCGCGCCGCCCCCCACGTAGATGCCCACGTGATGGATCGTCGTCGGGTCGCTCAGGTTGGACGCGAAGAAGACCAGGTCACCGGGCTGCAACTGACTGCGTGGCACATGCGGGCCGGCATACCACTGGTCTGCCGCGACACGTGGGATCTTCACACCGACGCTCGCGTACGCCGCCTGCGTCAGACCGGAGCAGTCGAACTCGCCGTGCTCTGCCACGGTGCCGGTGCCGCCCCACAGGTAGGGCGTGCCGAGCCGATCGTAGGCGAACGCGATGGCGCGGACAGCGACGTCGCTCGCGGCGACCGTGCCGCTCGGGGCGCTGAACGCCTTCTCGAGAACTTTGATGTTCTTCACATAGTTCTGGGTCTCGGCGATCGCGGGGACTCCGGCCGCGGCTATCACCGCGCCCGGGCCCGCGTTGTACGCCGCGAGCATGTTGTCGATCTGGTCCCCGGGCATCTTCGCGACCTGTTGAGCCAGCGCGCAGTCGTAGCGGGCCGCCGCGGGGATGGCGTCGGCCGGGTTGAAGATGTCCCGCTTGCCGTCACCGTCCCGCGGCGAGGACCAGTTCGGCCAGGTCCCCGGCATGAACTGGGCGATACCTTCCGCGCCGGCGGGCGAGACCGCCCTGGGGTCGAACGCGCTCTCCTGGTAGAGCTGCGCGGCCAGCAACGGCGCGCTGAGCTGGGAACAGGTCGTCCCGGCGGCCTCGATCAGGGAGGCGTACTCGGTCGGAACCGTGCCGGTCGCCAGGGAGGCGCGCGCCGCCTGGAGTTGTGAGCCGGTGATCCCTACCGCCACCACCGCGACCGCGCCGACGATGACGAAGGGAACCAGCAAAGTGCCCGTCAGAATCCAGATCCACCGGCGTCCCGGCATCGCGGCCTCCTCCCCTCGCGCAAGCGCCCTGGTCAGTCAGCTTGGCGCGTTCACAGTCCGGCCACGGCGGCGAGCCCTATGATAGAGGCGGTGGTGACGAGGCGTCAGTCTTCGCACTTCAGAATCGAGCGCTCCTGTTCGACTGCGCAAAACACCCTCATACTGGCAACACTGGACGACAACGACCAACCCGAGGACCGGGGGTGCAGCGTGCTGACTCTCCTTACGACACTGCCCGCCCACGCCGAGTGGCACACACTGCTACCTGCGGCCAGCGGTGGGAATATCAATACGATCATCGGAGGGATCGCGCCGGACTGGGGCCCCTTCGGGAAGGTCGGCCAGCAGGCACGGGTGATGATCGAGGTCATCATGGCGGCGGCGATCCTGCTCTGCCTCGGCATCGCCATCTGGGGCGCGGCCAAGCAACGCATCGGCGCTACCGCTCTGCGCGATTCGTTCAGCGCCGAGCAGGGCAAGGGTCTGATCGTGGCCGGGCTCACAGGCGTGTTCATCATCGGTTCGCTCGGCACCCTGTTCACCATCGTCTACGGCATGGCGATCTGAGTCGTGGACGAAGCGGCGGCGCGACGCCCGTCGGCGCGCGCGATGGTGTACACGCGGACCGGCGCGGGCCGCGCAAGCTGTAGCCAGGCGGAAAGCGGGGCAGGGGCCCAACGGCTGACGCGCGCAGAGTCTCTGGCGTGTAACGCGGCTCAACCGGTCCCGGGACCGGTGAGACTGGTTTCCATATCCACGAGGAGTGAGGCCTGATGGCCCGCCCCTGGAGCCGAGCCGAACGAGGGTCATACGCGTTGGACACTGCGCAGAGCACGCCCGAAGCGCGCACGCGCGTCAAGTTGCCACCCGACCCGTACCGAGACGACGAGCCGAGACCGGGCCGCGCCCGCCGACCGCTGATCCTGCTCGTGGCGCTGGCCGCCCTCGTCACCGTGATCACCATCGTGAACCGCAGCACCCACCAATCCGGCGGCCCGGCTGCCGCGGGCCAGTCCGCGCCCTCCGCCGGCTCGTCCGACACGAACGCCGCGGCGGGCGCGACCGGCCCGGTGGCCACGCCGTTCCAGAACAGCGGCCTGCCCGCGAACACGGCCGACGGCGTGCCGATCGGGTATCCGCACACGGCGAAAGGCGCCGAGTCGGCGGCCGCCAACTACGTCGTCGCCTACTCGTCCTCGGAGATGGTGACTCCGAGCGCGCGGCACCGGCTCATCGACGCGATCGCCGACCCGGCCATAGCCTCCAGCCTGCAAAGCCAACTCGACACCGCCTACACCCAGGTGGCCAGCAGCCTCGGGCTCTCTGCGGACGGCGTCGCGCCGGCCGGGCAGACCTTCGTCCAGCGCAGCGCCCCGGTCGGGGTCACGCTGGTCAACAGCAGCGGCCAGAGCGCGACCGTCTCGGTGTGGGCCGTCACGATCGCCGGCCTGGCCGGGGCGGGCTCGACCCATCCCGTCGCGGAGGACTGGTCCACGATCACCGTGACCCTGCACTGGACCGGAGGGGACTGGAAGTGGGTCTCCTTCTCCGCCGCGGACGGCCCGGTGCCGGCCGGCGGACAGCAGACCGTGTCCGGAAGCAAGGACCTGCAGAAGGCCGTCTCTCAGTTCGGGGGGTTGCGCTATGCCCGGTGACACGCTGATCCGCGCCGCCGGCGACGCCTGCGCGTTGCTGCCCGGTTCGCTCAATCACGCCTGCGAGAACACGCGCAAGCTGGTAGGCGACTCAGGCAGCGGCGCCGGGCCCAACGGCAGCGCCGGCGGCGGCGCCTCGACCGCGTCGCTGCTGTCCGATCCGGTCGGGGCGATCGCGCACGACTGCGCCCAGGCGGCCTCTTCGGTCATCAAGGCCGTGTCCTCCGTGGTCGACGGGGCGACCACGGTGGACTTCACCAACTCCGGTTTCCTGACCCAGTACGCGATCGTGTTCGCCGCCTCCGCGATCCTGACCGTGGTGCTCTGGCTGCTCGCGGTGATCAAGCGGGCGGTGCGCGGCGAGTCCATCGTGACCGCGCTGTCCGAGGCCACCGGCTTCCTGTGGCTCGCGGTCGGCGCTTCCGCGTTCACGCCGGTGATCCTCTACGGAATGGTGCGTGTGACCGACTCGGTGACCAGCGCCATCGGCTCGGGCACGGCGAGGGATACGAACAACTTCCTCACCTCGTTCGCGAACACGATCGACCCACCGAACGGGCAGAGCGCGAACCTCGGCGGCGGCCCGATCCTGCTGATCTTCGTCTCGCTGATCGCCATGATCGCCGCGGCGGTGCTGTGGGTCGAGTTGCTGATCCGGGCCGCGATGCTGTACGTCGGCGCGGCGCTCGCGGCGACCGTCTACGCGGGCCTGGTGGACAAGTCGCTCTGGCACCACATCAGGCGCTGGGCCGGCATGATGATCGCGGTGGACCTGGCGAAACCGGTGGTCGTCATCGTGCTGGGGCTGGCCACCGCCATCTCCGGAGGCAACACCGGGCAGGGCTCCTTCGGCTCGGTGCTCTCCGGCCTGGCCATCATGCTGCTGTCGATCTTCGCCTCCGGCCTGATCTTCCGCTTCGTGCCGAGCTTCGGCGACGACATGCTGGCCATCAACGGCGCCCGCTCCGCCGACGCGCCGGCCGAGGCCGCCGCGGGCTCGATGGACGGGCCGGCCTCGCGGATGAGGCAGGGCATCGCGGCTCACGCCGGCCGCAGCGGCAGCCCGATCGGAGCCAACCCCATGGCCGGACCGGCGGTCGCCGCGCTGGGCATGTCGGCGGGCCTTGCGGCCCACGGGGCACGCACCGCCGTGCGGCTGACGACCACGCGTAACCCAGGCAACGGCGGACAGCCTTCGGTGCCGCCGCCCATGCAGCCGCCCGCCGCTCTCCCGCGCGAGGGAGTGCCCGGACGCGCTGCCGATGCGGTTCGCGGGGCGCAGGGGCGCGGCGCGCCTGACGCCGGACGCGGAGGAACGGCGTGACGGCAGAGGGTTACGAGCGCCGCCGCTCGTTCCTGATCGGCAAGGCCAAGCCGAACGCGATCGTCGGGCGCAACCGGGAGACCGGCGAACTGGCCGTGTTGGTGGTCGCGTGCGCACTGGCGATGATCGCGGCCTTCGTACTCCCCACCCTCTTCCTCAAGATTCTGATGATCATCGGACTGCCGGCGGCCGGCGCGGCGGTGATCTTCCTGCCGTACCGCAAGCGCACGCTGTACCGATGGTTCGAGATCGACCGCAGTTATCGGCGGCTGTTGCGCTCGGGCCAGGCCCGCTACGCCTCGGCCGCCGTGGAGGCCGGTACCCGGCTCGGCGGCCGCCCGCTGCCGGTGGCCGGCCCGCCCGGGATCGGCCGCGTGCGCTGGCTGACCGCCAACTTCGGGCCGGACAAACTCGCGGTCCTGATGCACCTGGACCGCGGCACGGTCACCTGCACGCTGGAGATCGAAGGGCCGGGCGTCGGCTCCCGGGACGCCGAGGACCAGGAGGCCCTCGTCGACCGGTTCGGCACCCTGCTGCGGCACGTGGCCAACGGAGACGGCTTCGTGACCCGGCTTCAGATGCTCGCCCGCACCCTGCCTGCCGACCCCGACGCGCACGCCAAGGACGTGCTCCGGCGCGGTGATCCCGAGGCGGCGCAATGGCTGCGGGATTCTTACGACCATCTGGCGTCGATGGTGTCGACCTCCAGCGAGCAGCACCGTGCGTATCTGACCGCTTCGATGCCTTACACGCGTGAACTGGCCACCGAAGCGCGGGTCATGGCCGGAGGCGCGGACGCGGACCACGGTCTATGCGTCATCATGGTGCGTGAACTGACCGACATCTGCGCACGGCTCGCGGACGCCGATATCAAGGTCCGCCGACCGTTGGACGTGGCCGCACTGGCCTCGCTCATCCACTCCATGTACGACCCCGAACACCCGATCGACCACTTCGAGGCGATGGCGGAGCGCGACGCCTGGCCGGCCGAGTTCGACGGCTCCGGGCCGCTGTTCCTGCGAGCCAAGACCCGCGAGTCGGCCACCGGCGAGCCGTGGTGCCACGCCACCGCGTGGATCCGCGAGTGGCCGCTCACCCCGGTCTCGGTGAACTTCCTCGCCCCGCTGCTGGTGCACACCCCGGACGTGATCCGTACCGTCGCCGTCACCATGGACCTGGAACCGACCGAGGTGGCGATCGAGCGGATGCTGACCGAGAAGGTGAACGTGGACGCCGAGGACCGCCGCCAGGCCAAGCTCGGCCGGATCGACGACCCGCGTGAACGGGCCCACTCCTCCCGGGTCGACCTGCGCGGCGAGGACCTGGCGGCGGGCGCCGCTGGCGTCAACCTGGTCGGCTACATCACCGTCTCCTCGCGTTCGCCGGAGGCGCTGTCCCGGGACAAGCGCACCATCCGCGCGTCCGCGGGCAAGTCCTTCCTGAAGCTGGAATGGTGCGATCGGGAACACCACCGCGCCTTTGTCAACACCCTGCCATTCGCGACCGGCGTGCGGAGGTAGCCGATGGCCCGCGGAAGCCTGACCGACCTGCTCGCCGACGCCTTCACCACGGTGCTCTTCGGCAAGAAGGACACCACCCGGCTGCCGGTGCGCACCTCGACCAACCAGGCCGAGGCGATCTACCTGCCGACCGCCGCGCCCGGCCTCGGCGACTCCGGAGTGATCATCGGACGCGAGGTGTACAGCGGCAAGGGCTACATCTACGACCCGTTCCAGCTCTACGGCCAGCAGTTGCCAGCCCCCCACTGGCTGGTGCTCGGCGAGTCCGGCAACGGCAAGTCCTCGCTGGAGAAGACGTACGTGCTGCGCCAGCTGCGGTTCAAGGACCGTCAGGTGGTCGTGCTCGACGCGCAGGGCGAGGACGGGGTCGGCGAGTGGAACCGGATAGCCGAGGCGGTGGGCGTCACCCCGATCCGGCTCGATCCGCATCACCGCGGCGGCGCGGGCATCCGGCTCAACCCGCTCGACCCGGCGATCACGCTCACCGGCCAGCTCGCCCTGCTGCGCACGATCATCGAGGTCGCGCTCGGGCATCCGCTCGACGAGAGGTCCGGTTACGCGCTCAAGGCCGCACACGCGACGGTACGCGCTGACTCGCTGCGCGCCGGTGTGCAGCCGATCCTGCACCACGTCGTCGAGGCGTTGCGCGAGCCGAAGCCGGCCGCGGCCGAGGAGATGAACGTAGGGATCGACGAGGTGCGCGACTGGGGCCTGGACGTGGCTCTGGTGCTCGACCGGCTCGTGGACGGCGACCTGGCCGGCATGTTCGACGGCCCGACCACGGCGGGGATCGACCTGGACTCGCCGCTGATCGTCTTCGACCTGTCCACGATCGACCGCAACTCGATCGCGATGCCGATCCTGATGGCGATCGTGGGGGTCTGGCTGGAGCACACCTGGATCAAGCCGGACCGCAAGAAGCGCATCTTCCTGGTGGAGGAGGCGTGGCACATCATCAACTCCCCCTCGGTGGCGCAGCTGTTCCAGCGGCTGCTGAAGTTCGGCCGCCGGCTCGGCCTCTCCTTCGTCGCGGTCGTGCACCACCTGTCCGACGTGGTCGACGGGGCGGCGGCCAAGGAGGCCGCGGCGATCCTGAAGATGGCCTCGACCCGCACCATCTACATGCAGAAGTCCGACGAGGCGCGCGCCACCGGACGAGTGCTCGGCCTGCCCCGGTGGGCGGTGGAGATCATCCCGACGCTCTCGCCCGGCATCGCGGTCTGGGACGTGAACGGCGATGTGCAGGTGGTCAAGCACATCGTCACGGAGATCGAGCGACCGCTGGTCTACACGGACCGCGCGATGACCGAGTCCTCGGACGAGGAGGAGGCCGGGGCGGACGCGCTGGACGACCTGCCGCCGGCGTTCGCGAACGCCGAGTCCGAGTCCGAGCCGGATCGGCCGCAACTTCCGCCGGGCGCCCGCGCGAACGCCAGGGCGCTGCCGCCGGGAACCGGAAAGCACTCCGGCCGGCCGGAGGCCGAGGACCCGGACCTGACCGCGATCGCCGCGGCGGTCTTCGGGCCGCGAGCGAGCAATCCGAGCCATACCCGCCGCGGGGCCTGAGCCGAGCGCCCGCCGGTCAGGCCGAGGCGGCGCGCTGCTCACACGGCCAGGTGCGGCCGCACAGGCAGTAGTCGGGGCCGTTGGCGATCGCGACCAGGCCGTGTACGTCGCGCGAGACCGCCGCCGCGGCGAGGCAGGCGCCCGAGCCCATCTCGTCCACGGCGCGAAGCGCCGGGATCCAGCGTGTGCCGTCGTACAGGACTGTGCCGTTCATGCGCTCTCCTGGAAGCCAAGGCGATGCGACTTGACGGGGCGTCACGTGACCCGTCGTCCTGACACGTGCAACGAGCGGCCCGTGCTCCCGTTACGGCGTCCGAGGTTGATCGTCGGGCCTGGACGGCGTTTGGTCCGGTTCTGGGTGAACGCCACGGTCGGTGTGGTGCGGGCTCACAGCCGCAGCCGGTCCACCGCGATCAGGCCCGGCGTGCTTCGAGACCCCGGAGCCGGCGGCGCGACGTGCAGTACCCAGGCACAGCCCGGCTTGAGCTTTCCGCCGCCGTGGCCGGGCCCGAGCAGCCGCTCGGCACGCCGCGTGGACCACGGCCGTCCGTTCACCGTGGGCGTCCGCCCGGACCGCTCGAGCGCCGCGACGAGCATCGCGTCGAGCACTTCCCGATGTGAGCAGAGCACAGTGGGCTGCACTTCGGCGATCAGGGCGTGTATCCAGCGGGCGATCGCGTCGGGCTCAGCCGCGTGCGCCGGTTCGGAAAGCGCCGGGTCGATATCCATGGACACCTGCTGCGTGCGCGCATAGGGGCGCACCGTGTCCACGCATCGAACGGCAGGTGATGAGACGACCCGCAGCGGTCCGTAGCTGGGCAACAGCCCGGCCATCGTCTCGGCCTGTGTGTGACCGACCGCGGCCAGCGGGCGGACCAGGTCATCGAAGTAGTCGGCGGAGCGCTTCTGTGCCGTACCGTGTCGCAGCAGCACGATCGGCACGGTAACGGCCGGCTTGGCGAGAAAGGCGGTGAGGACCGCCGCGTCGAGCGGCCTGCTCAGCCGGGCCAGAGCCGCGGCCGGGGCCAGCCACTCCAACTGGTCCACCTCGTGGTTGGGCGAGAAGCGGCCCCAACGTTCGTCGTCCGGTACGGCACGGCCGACCCAGTAACGCACGCGCTTGCTGCCGCCGCCGACGAGGCGATAACTCACTGCGGGCAGTCTGCGTCCAAGCTGTATGCGCTGCCCGGTCTCCTCGAAGACCTCACGCACTGCCGTCTGCAACGCGTGCTCGCCGGGGTCCACCTTCCCCTTCGGCAGAGACCAGTCGTCGTAGCGCGGACGGTGGATCAGCGCCACCTCGGGTCCGTCCGGCCCCGGCCGCCACAGCACGGCTCCGGCGGCCTGTATCGGCTTGTCCACAGTCGTTGCGGAATGGATACGGGTCAGCGCCATGACCGCACTATCGTAACCAATCAAGGTGTCGCCAAACTGAACGCCGCATTGCCGGTCGGCGCCGTGCCGCCGGGCGGCAGCGCGCCGGCCGCGTCAGCTTTCGAGCCAGGTGCGCAGGCCCGGATCGGCGGCTCGGCGCCACAGCGGCGGGAAGGCGAGCCGGGAGCGCAGGATCCCGGCCCGGGCCTCGCCGAGCAGGCGGCCGAGCACGAAACCCGTGGGCGCCGCGATCCGCGGCGTACCGGCGGCGCGCAACAACACCGCGGACGCGACGCTGGCGTCCTGCTGTGCGCCGAGCTCCTCGGTGATCACCGCCATCGCATCCGCGAGCGCGGCGGCTTGTGCTCCAGCGACCGGTGCGCACACTTCCGCCGCGTAACGACAGCGTTTGGCAGCTATACGGAGCCGGTGCCACTGCTCGTCGGCAGGATCGTTGACGAGCATGTCCTTCGCGTTCTGCTGACGCGGATCGGGAAGCGCGGCGACTCGGCGTTCTATGACGCTGAAGGTGTTGGCGACGAGCGGATAGAGCACCTCGGGCGCCGGAGAGTGTGCCTGTTGCTGCACCGTCATCGCCTCGGGAGCGAGCGCCAGTTGATCCGCCAGCGCGTGGAACCGCGGCCCGGCGAGCTCCGCGAGCGTCGCCTCGTGCGCGATCGCGTACTCACGGTGCAGCATCCGGTCCAGCAGTGTCCGTGCTCTCGCCGCGCCCGACGATTCGTCAGCCATCTTGTCGAGCGCGTTCAGCAACTGGGCCCGAACCACCTCGATGTCGCGCTCGGGCGAGACGACCTGGGTGAACTCCCCGATGCGGGCGGCCAACCCGTCGGCCCATTCCGCGTCCAGCAGCGGTCGATAGGTCCGCAGCAGCGACCGCGAACGGCGGCAGGCCACCCTGATGCGGTGCGACGCCTCCGGCTTGCCGTCGCGCAGGCGTGGCAGCTGGGTCAGGAACGCGTTGCTCTGCGCCGCGAGATAGCCGCGCAGGACCTCGAACGCCGTCGGGACCGCACCGCCCGCCCGAGCCTCGCCCGCGGAGCGCTGCGCGCCGACCCGCTGTCCCGCATCCGTCTCTGTCACATGGACCCCCGCTGCTCAGCCGCGTTGTTATGCGTATGCATGTGCATGTGCACGTACATGTGGGTGTACGCGTTCGCGCCTTCTGACGGGCACCGGTCAACCCATCCTCGCCCGTCGCGCGGCGATCAGCTGGTTGCGCGCGTCGATGAACGATTCCTGGACGTCGCGCAGCGGTATGCCGTCCGGAGGCACCCGGCGGGTCCACTCGCCCTGCGGGCCCAGGTCCCAGCAGGCCACATCGTCCTCGAAGACCGTGTCGATCATCGCGGTCAGCTCGCGGCGGTGCGCCGGGTCGGTCAACTGCACGAGAGCCTCGACCCGCCGGTCGAGGTTGCGGTGCATCATGTCGGCCGAGCCGATCCACACCTCCGGTGGCTCACCGACGGCGCGGCCGGTCGGCGAGGCCGGGGCCTCCTGGCCGAACACGAAGATCCGCGAGTGCTCAAGGAAACGGCCCAGCACGCTGCGAACCCTGATGTTCTCGGAAAGATCGGGCACGCCCGGCCGCAGCGCGCACATCCCGCGCACCACCAGGTCGATCTTGACCCCGGCCCGAGACGCGGCGTAGAGCGCTTCGATGACCGCCTCGTCCACGAGCGAGTTCATCTTCAGCCTGATCCGCGCGGTCTTGGCGGCCCCGCGCCGACCACCGGTCATCTTCGCCCGCTCCCGGTCGATCCGCTCGACCAGTGCTTCGCGCAGCCCGTTCGGAGCGGTGAGCAGCCGGCGGTAGGTCGTCGTGCGCGAGTAGCCGGAGAGCCTGTTGAACAGGTGCGTCAGATCCTCGCCGACCTGCGGGTCCGCCGTGAGCAGGCCCAGGTCCTCGTACTGGCGCGCGGTCTTCGGGTTGTAGTTGCCGGTGCCGATGTGCGCGTAGCGGCGCAGCCGGTTGCCTTCCAGGCGGATCACGAGCAGGAGCTTGCAGTGTGTCTTGAGCCCCATGAGCCCGTATACGACGTGGCAGCCGGCCTGCTCCAGCTTGCGCGCCCAGACGATGTTGGCGTGCTCGTCGAACCTGGCCTTGATCTCGACCAGCACCAGCACCTCTTTGCCCGCCTCCGCCGCGTCGACCAGCGCGTCGACGATCGGCGAGTCTCCGCTGGTGCGGTAAAGCGTCATCTTGATCGCGCGCACGTCCGGGTCGTCCGCGGCCTGTTCCAGGAACGCCTGGACCGAGGTGGTGAACGAGTCGTACGGGTGGTGCAGCAGGATGTCGCGCTGACGCATCGAGGCGAAGACGTCTATGGCCGAGTTCGTCTCGTAGTCGGCCAGGTCGCGGTGCAGCGCGGTGGCGAACGGCGGAAACTTCAGCTCGGGCCGGTCCTCGTCGGCGATGGTGAACAGGCCGGTGAGGTCCAGCGGGGCGGGCAGCCGGAACACCTCGTTGTCGTGCACGTCGAGCTCGCGGACCAGCAGTTCCAGCACCTGGGGGTCGATGGTCTCCTCGACCTCCAGCCGCACCGGCGGTCCGAACCTGCGCCGCACCAGCTCCCGCTCCAGCGTCTCCAGCAGGCTCTGCGATTCGTCGCCCTCGACCTCGACGTCCTCGTTGCGGGTGACCCGGAAGGTGTGGTGGCCGAGCACCTCCATGCCGTTGAACAGGTGCGGCAGGTGGACCGCGATCAACTCCTCAAGCGGCATGAAGTGCCCCTCGCTGACGTCGACGAAGCGCGGCAGCAGCGGCGGCACCTTCACCCGCGCGAAGTGCTCGTTACCGGTGACGGGATTGCGCACCAGCACCGCGAGGTTGAGGGAGAGCCCGGAAATGTACGGGAACGGGTGCGCCGGGTCGACGGCCAGAGGCGTGAGCACCGGGAAGATCCGTTCGCGGAACAGCGCGTACAGCTGCTCCTGCTGCGACGCGTCGAGGTCGCTCCACCGCAGGATCTCGATGCCGTGCTGGGCCAGTTCGGGCCGCAGTTGCTCCTGGAACACCTGGGCGTGCCGCGTCATCAGCGTCCTGGTACCGGACAGGACGCGCTGCAGCACCTCGCGGTGCGTCAGGCCGGAGGCGGTCGCGCCGGCCGCGCCGGTGGCGATGCGCCGCTTGAGCCCGGCCACCCGCACCATGAAGAACTCGTCGAGGTTGTTGGCGAAGATGGCCGCGAACTTCGCCCGTTCCAGTAGCGGGATCTCCTTGTCCTCGGCCAGCTCGAGGACCCGGCTGTTGAACTGGAGCCAGGAGGATTCACGGTCGAGGAAACGGGGGAGGTCGACGGCCGGTTCCATGATCCAAACTCTCGCACGTAAAGGTGAACTGCGGGTATCTAACGGAGGGACGCCGGGCGACCGAAGCGGGGCGGCGACGTCCTGTTACCGCACTGGCGCAGGGTCGGTAGCCGTGGCGAGTTGCCGCCGGTGCTACTTGGCCGATCCGCGCCGTTCGTACAGGGTGTCGACGGCTCGATTGCGAAAGCCCAGGGACTGGTACAACCGTACGGCCGGTAGGTTGTCGCCATCTACATACAAGATGACGGAATCCAGGCCGGTTTGCGCCAAATGCTGTAATCCGGCCACGGCCAGGAACCTGCCGAGCCCGCGGCGCCCGGCATCCGGGTCCACGCCGAGCACGTAGATCTCGCCGACCGGACCCGGGCCGTATGCTCCGGCCGGGTGCACCTTGGTCCAGTGGAAGCCGATCAGGTCGTGTGCCGTGCGGGCCAGGAAGAAGCCGGCCGGGTCGAACCAGGGCTCGGCCTCCCGTTCGGTCAGCTCCTGCGCAGTCCATGAGCCCTGCTCGGGATGATGCGCGAAGGCGCGGGCGTTGAGTGCGAGCCAACTCTCCTCGTCCTCGCCCGGCCTGAACGTGCCGAGTTCGACGCCGTCTGGCGGCGGCGCGGCGAAATCAGGCGCCGCCGCCGCTGCGGCGAGGTCGAGTTCCATCAGGCGCAACTCGCGCACCGCCGCGAAACCCAGCCGCTCGGCGAACCGTTGCGTGCCCGGAAGGCTGCCGTGCGCCCACACCCGCAGCGCTCCGGCCGTCTCCGCGAGCGCGGCCTCCAGCAGGGCCCTTCCGTGGCCGCGGCGCCGCCAGCGCGGCGTGACGCACAGTTCGGCGGTGCAGTCCTGCTCCGCGTCCGGCGGGCTCAGATAGAGATAGCCCGCGACGGCGTTGTCGGCGCGCTGCGTGAAGTGCAGCGCCCCCGGCTTGCCGTGGACCAGCGCGAGCCGGCCGTCCTCGGAGATCGGTGCGACGCCGTCGGCCTCGGTGACCGCGTCGACCAGGCTTACCACCGCGGTGCGATCCGTGTCGTCGAGGCGCTCCGGCACCGCGTTCGGTCCGCCGAACTGCGCGGCGCTCGACTGGTTTCCGGCTTGCGGGGATGCGTTCCGTCGCGTCGGGTCTTCAGGCACAGCGCCAGGCTATGCGCGCAGAGGTTCAGACGCGTACAGCATCACGGTCCGCGCGCTTCTCCGGGTTGACGAACCTGTAGCCGACGTTGCGAACAGTACCGATCAACTGTTCGTGTTCAGCGCCGAGCTTCGCGCGCAGCCGCCGCACGTGGACGTCCACGGTGCGCGTACCGCCGAAGTAGTCGTAGCCCCAGACCTCCTGCAGCAGTTGCGCCCGGGTAAAAACCCGGCCAGGGTGCTGCGCGAGGTACTTGAGCAGTTCGAATTCCTTGAACGTCAGATCGAGCACCCGGTTGCGCAGCCGTGCGGTGTACGTCGCCTCGTCGATGGTCAGGTCGCCGTTGCGGATCTCCAGAGGCAGATCCTCCGAGCCAGTCGCGGCGGCCAGGCGACCCACCGCCAGCCGGATGCGGGCCTCGACCTCGGCAGGCCCAGCGGTGTCCAGGAGCACGTCGTCCACGCCCCATTCCGCGGTCACCGCGGCGAGGCCGCCCTCGGTGGTGATCAGCAGCATCGGGCAGTCGAGGCCGGTGGTGCGCAGAACCCGGCACAGCGAGCGGGTGGCGGGCAGTTCGCGGCGGCCGTCCACCATCAGCACATCCGCCGGGGCGGTGTCCATCAGGGCGGATGCTTCCGCGGGGCCGACGCGGACGTTGTGAAGGAGCAGACCGAGCGCGGGGAGTACTTCTGCCGAAGGAGCGAGAGCATTGGTCAACAGGAGAAGGGTGGCCATGGGGTGGTGCTCCTTCCGCCGTGCTGTACAGGTGCCGGATGGTCGGGTGTCGATCGCGCCGGCCGAGACCGCAGCGTTCTCACCGCCGAGCCGGCGCCCACACGCAGAGACTCGTGAGGCGTATGTAACGTGCTCGTAAAAAACACGAAGGATCCAGTGGCCTCATCGCCCGGATCCTCTGGTCGCAGGATAGCGGACATAGACGGGGCATGTCTGCGGGGTGACGGACATTTCTCGCTTCGTTGTCGGGTAAGCGCCGATACAGAGAAAGCAATCTGTTGACTCGCCGGGCTGAACGAGTCCCGCGCGCAATCGTCCGCGTGTGACGATGCGCACCGCGCGGGTACCGTTGCTCTGGCGCACGCCAAGCCGACCTAGGGAGGGAGCGAAGCCGGTGCGAGCAACAGGCACGGCGACCTTGCGGTACTGGGCCGCTGCACGGGAGGCCGCGGGCACCTCCGAGGAGCAGACACACGCCGCCACGCTAGGCGCGGCGCTCTCTGGCGCGGTCGCCGAGCGCGGCGCCGACGGCGCACGGCTGGCCCGGGTCCTTCGGCGCTGTTCGTTCCTGGTCGACGGGCAGCAGGTCGGCAAGCGCGATCCTGAGACAGTGCCTCTCGACGCGGGAACCGTCGTGGAGGTCCTTCCACCGTTCGCGGGCGGATGACCAGCCGCGATGACTTACGGACATGAAGACGAGGGCTCGCCGGGGCCCGAGCCCCCGGCGGGCCGCGGCCGGCGCCGTAAACCCGAACCGGAGCCCGAGCGCGCTGCTCCAGAGTCCGCTGCCTACGACGCGCAGTGGGAGCAGTCCGGCCTCGGCTGGGACCCACAGGCGTGGAACGAAGCGCAGCGTGACCAATATGCGGCGACGCAAAGCGGGTACGCCCTCGACGAGTTCGCGCCAGATCCCTACCCAGCCGACTCGTACGACTCGTACCGCTCTGATCCAAACGACCAGTACCGGGGTCATCCGCACATTCCGAGCCAATACGAACCCGCTCGGCACACAGAAGCGCCGCCCGACGCCGATCGGGAACCGCCCGTCGAGCACGCGCCGGGACCGCATGGCCGCAGCGGATATCCGCGGGATGAATACGAGTTCACACACGAGCTGACCGACGAGTTCGAAGAAGAGTTCGACGATGCTCCCGCGCGTGCCCGCACCCCGGCTGCCGAGCCTGCGACCGAACCGCCGCGTACTCTTCCCGCCGCTGTCGCCTCGGGTCCCGGCCAAGGGGCGTTCGGAGCGGCGGGCCTGGCCGTGGTGACCGGGGTCGGCGCGCTCGTGGCAACCCCGGTCCTCGCCGTGGTGGTGGGCCTCGGCCAGGTCGGACTCGCGGTCGGCTGGCTGCGCACGTCCGGCTACCAGAGCGCGCGTCGCACGCTCGGGTCGGTCGTGGCGATCGGGCTGGCGTGTGTCGCGCTCGCCTACCGCCTGGCCCCGGACCGAGCGCCGACGGCGATGATCGGCGCGCTCGGTGTCGGCTTCGTGTTCCTCGCCGCCGATCAGCTGTTCCGCAGGAACATCGGGCCCGGCCGGCATCGCAGCGAAGCACTCGCCGCCGCCGTGACCGCGGCGGCGTTCACCGTGCTGCCCGCCGGATACCTCGTGGCGCAGCGCCAGGATCCGGCGCTCGCCGGGGCCTGTGCGCTGGCGGCCGCGGTCGCGGTGCTCTGCGCGGCCCTGGTCGGCGCGGGCACCGGGCCGGCCGGCGTCGCGGCCGGCGTCATAGCCGGCGCCGCGCTCGGTGCGCTGTCCGCGGCCACGCTGGGCGCGGCGGCCGGGACGGCGGGTGGCGCGCTCGGCGGAACCCTGTCAGGGCTCTTCGCCATCGCGGGGGCGCGGGCCGCGGACCGGGTCGGCGCGGAGGGCGGCGACGTGCGCATCAGCGCGCAGGTGCTTCCGGTCGCGCTTTCCGCGATCGGCGCCGTGATCGCCGCTCAAGTCGTCCGCTGAGCCGCGGGCACGTGTAGTCCGTGCATACCGGGGAACCTCGTAGCAGCCTTGTCCCCTCTTCTCTTGCGGAGCACCGCTTCTGTGACCGTCCGCTCAGGCAGAGCACTGAGCGGCTACCCTCGAAAGGGTGACCGTGCCGACCCCGGAATCCTCGGACCGCTATTACGGCGACTACTACGAGGACGCGCCCCCGGTCTCCGCGCTGAGCCGGCCGCCACGCCGCCGGCACCGCGGCCGCGGCTGGCTCATCGCCCTGCTCGTCCTGGTCGCGCTGCTGATCGGCGCGGACCGGATCGCCGCCGCCGTCACGGAAAGCCAGCTGGCCGCGAAGATCCAGTCGAGCCAGAACCTGAGCCGGAAGCCCTCGGTCTCCATCGACGGCTTCCCGTTCCTGACGCAGGTCATCTCGCGGCACTTCGGCAACGCCACGGTGGACATCGACAACCTCGACGAGCGCGGCGTGCCCATTGCGCACATCCACGCCGACCTGAACGGGGTCCATGTCTCGTCGGGATACAACAGCGCGACCGTGGACACGCTCACCGGTACCGCCACGCTCAGCTACGCCCAGCTCTCGACCACGTTGAGCAAGGACGCGGGCATCGGGCAGATCACGCTCAGCCAGGGCGCCGGCAACCAGGTCAAGGCCGCCTACAATCTCGCCGGCATCGGCATCAGCGCCGACGTCGCCGTGAGTGTGCTCAGCGGCAACCGGCTCGAATTCAAGACGACGCACGTCCAATCGCCGCTGTCCGGACTGGGCCTGAAAACGCCGGCGAACTTCGACGTGAAGGTCCCGCTCGGCAATCTCCCCTTCGGCATGCAGCTGCAGGATCTGCGCGTCACCCCGACGGGCGTGGACATCTCGGCGACCGGCCACAACGTGCTGCTCACCGGGAGTTCGGTCGGCACAACCGGCTGAGCCGCGCCGCGCCGCACTCGCCGCACTCGCTCGCCGCTTCAGCGAGCGCCGCGCGCAGCGCGGCCTACGTGGTCACTTGACGATGAGCGTGCCGTGCTTCATCGAGGGGTGGATCGCGCAGTGGTACGCGTAGGAGCCGGGCGCGGTCGGCGCGGTGAAGGTCACCGTCCCGCCGGCCGGGACGCTCGCGTCGAAGCCGCCGGCCGAGTCCGCGGTCACCGTGTGCATGACCGAGTCCTTGTTGGTGACGGTGACCTGTGCGCCCGGTGCCGCGGTCAGCGGTCCGCTGAACGCGAAGTCGGCGATGGTGATCGTGTCGGCGGCCGAGGCCGGGGCGCTGCCGCCGCCCGCCGGCATCCCGGACATCGAGGAGGAAGCCGCCGCGGACGGCGTCGAGGCCGCCGCGCCGCCGGATCCGGAGGAACTGGAACATGCCGCCGCCCCCGCGAGGGCCAAGACCGTGGCGGCGGCACCGAGGATGCGCGAGGATCTGTTCATGTTCTGGACACGGACGCACTCCCGTGCCGGTTCAGCTGAACGCAAAGGACGGGCCGAACGTGATAACGGTATGGCGGCAAGCTCCGAAGTCCTCGACGAGGCGGCGCTGCGTCTGCTGTACGCGGAACACTCCGGTCCGGTCCTGGCGTATCTGCTGAAGCTGACCCGGGACCGGGCGCGAGCCGAGGACCTGCTCCAGGAGACGATGCTTCGCGCCTGGCGCCGGCCGGCCGCCTTCGAGCCGGGCCGCGGCTCGGTGCGTGCCTGGCTGTGCACGGTGGCGCACAATCTCGTGGTCGACGACGCCCGCTCGCGCGCGGCCCGTCCGACCGAGACGGAGCTCACCGAGTACACCGATCGGGCCGACGAGGGTGTGGACCCGTACGATGCGGCGCTGCGCGCCTGGGAGTTCGCCGACGCGCTGGCCGCGCTCAGCGCCGAGCACCGGGCCGTCGTCATCGAGGTCTACTACCGGCGTGCGACGGTCGCGGAGGCCGCGCGCGCCTTGGGCATCCCGCCCGGAACCGTGAAGTCGCGCACGTTCTACGCGCTGCGCGCCCTGCGTCTCGCCTGTCAGGAAAGGGGGATCACGCCGTGAACGATCGGCTGCCCCCGTGCAACGCTCCCAGCGACCCGTGGCTGCGTGAGGCGATAGGAGCGTACCTGCTCGGTGCGCTCGAACCGGCGGAGAACGACCGCGTCGCGGCGCACCTGGCCGAGTGCGCGAGTTGCCGCGCCGAGTACGGCGAGTTGACCGAGCTCGTGCCGCTGCTGGCCTCGGTGACCGAGACGGAAGCGGTCAACGGCCCGGTGCGTCCGGAGCCCGCAGTGCTCGGACGGGTGTTGGAGACCGCCTCGCAGCACGCCGCCGACACCGGCCGCGTAGGGCGCGCGCGAGTGCCGTGGCTGCGCCGTCTCCGGTCCGCGGGCTCCGCTGCTCGATCGCGTCCGAGGACCATGCGGGCCCGGTTGGCCATCGCCGTCGTCGGGCTGGTGGCCGCAGCCGGGGCCTGGGTCGGAGTGCTGGCCTCCGGAGGGCAGAGCGCGGCCGTGGCCGGCTCCTGGTCCGCCGCGGCGAGCGCCTCGCCGTATCAGCCGGGCGAGTCCGCGATCACCGCCAGCGTCCAGGTCTCCGCGGTGAGCTGGGGCTCGAGGATCCAGCTGAAGATGGACCATGTTCCGGTCGGCTACACGTGCACCATGGTGGTGGTGAGCACCACCGGTCAGCCGGTCGTGGCCGGCAACTGGAAGGCCAGCGCCGAGGAGTCGTTCACCATCCCCGGCTCGGTGTCACTCGCTCCGGACCGGATCGCGGCCATCCAGGTGGAGTTGCCGGACGGCAGCACCCTGCTGAGCTTGAACCGGCCTTCGTGAGACATCCGCACTGAGCCGGCAGCACTGTCCTGAGACAGCAGCCCCGGGGCCACCAGGCTCAGCTCCCCGTACTCGAACGTGCGTGCTGGCGGTCGCTGTGCTGAAACGCGCAGCGTCTGCGATGAGGCAACCGTTTTGTGAGACGGACGTCTCGGCAGGTGAGATGTTAATGACAGCGCGCCCGGCGGCTCCCTAGTATCGACCGCATGAGGCCCCAGGCGGAGCTGACCAAGCGGCGCGCAGTCGATCTGTGCCGCGTCGCGGCCTGCCTGTGTTGTCGCTGACCTTCGCCTGACCGGCCGCGCCGGTCCGCCGCGGCTCGAGCGCCCAGCTCGCCGCCCCTTCCCCGAGCGGCCGTCCCGGCCGCAGCGCACGCGAAGAACCCGAGCACCGCCCGGCGCCAGCCGCCCGAAAAGCCCCCGTTTCAGCGTCAACGCGCACAAGCAGCAACGAACAGCCCTGGAGGGATGAAACTCATGAGCCGCACCGACGTCCTGGTCGACGCAGACTGGGTCGAGGCACACCTCGACGACCCCAAGGTGGTCGTGGTCGAAGTGGACGAGGACACGGCCGCCTACGACAAGAACCACATCCGCAACGCGATCCGGATCGACTGGAAGAAGGACCTGCAGGATCCGGTCCGGCGCGACTTCGTATCCAAGGAGCAGTTCGAGGCGCTGCTCTCGCAGCGCGGCATCGCCAACGGCGACACCGTGGTGCTCTACGGCGGCAACAACAACTGGTTCGCGTCGTACGCCTACTGGTACTTCAAGCTCTACGGCCACCAGGACGTCAAGCTGCTCGACGGCGGCCGCAAGAAGTGGGAGCTGGACTCCCGCGACCTGGTCGAGGCGGTGCCCAGCCGCCCGGCCACCCAGTACACCGCGCAGCCGCAGGACGCGTCGATCCGCGCGTTCCGCGACGAGGTGGTGGCCGCGATCGGCGCGAAGAACCTGGTCGACGTGCGTTCCCCGGACGAGTTCTCCGGCAAGCTGCTGGCCCCGGCGCACCTGCCGCAGGAGCAGTCGCAGCGCCCGGGCCACGTGCCCACCGCCAAGAACATCCCCTGGTCGAAGGCGGCCAACGACGACGGCACCTTCAAGTCAGACGCGGAGTTGACCGAGCTCTACCAGGACGCGGGCGTGGACCTGTCCGAGGACACCATCGCCTACTGCCGCATCGGCGAGCGCTCGGCGCACACCTGGTTCGTGCTGCACGAGCTGCTCGGCCAGCAGAACGTGAAGAACTACGACGGCTCGTGGACCGAGTACGGCTCGCTGGTCGGCGTGCCGATCGAGCTGGGTTCCTGACCCGGACAGCGGCGAGGAGGAACAAGATCATGTGCGGTGCGACCACCGGCGGACTGTCCCGGGAAGGGATCGACGTGTCGAAGGAAACCATCATCGAAGGCACCATCCAGCGTGACGGCACCCCGGTGACCGGCTACGTGCGGCTGCTCAACGCGGACGGCGAGTTCACCGCCGAGGTGCCCACCTCGGCGACCGGCGCCTTCCGCTTCTTCGCGGCGCCCGGGTCGTGGACCCTGCGCGCCCTGGTGCCCGGCGGCAGCGCGGACCGCGCGGTCGTCGCCACGCAGGGCGAGGTCGCCGAGGTCCTGATCTCGGTCTGACGGCGCCGTCCCGCGAAGGCGGCGACGTACGGGCGGCGACACACATGGGCGGCGACGACGGCGCGCCGCCCGCTCAGAGCGCTGAGCATCAGGGCTCTCAATAAACGAGCGCCTGTACGTCGTCTGCCAGTACCTCCTGCACGAACAGCTGCGCCCCGGCGATCCGTACGCCGGGGCGCACGTCTTGTTCCGTGATGTCCCGCCGCGCCGCGCACTGGGAACACAGGGTCACGGTGCCGGACTCCAGCACCGCCGCCAGCAGGTCCTCCAGGGGCGCCGAGTGCGGCAGCTCGAACTGCGCCGCGCGGCCCGGAAGCGCGAACCACGCGGACTGCCCGGTAAGCCACAGCGAGACCTGCGCGCCTGAGGCCACGCCGACCGCCGCGACCGTGAAAGCCTGCGAGCACCGCTCCGGCGCGTCCTGACCCGCGGTGACCTTGATGACCAGCTTCTTCGCCATGACCGTCGAGCGTAGCGAGACTCACTCCCGCCCGCGCCCGCGGGCCGCGCGCAAGCTCCCATAGACTGAGCCCGTCAATGTCGCTGCGCGGCACGATCGCCGCTGCGAAGCCACAGCCGCCGTTACGCACCCGGAGCGTCCACCGTGGAGACCTTCTTCACCGCCCTGCTCGTGGTGGTCTTCCTCCTCGTCACCTGGTTCGCCGGGTTCGTCGTGGTCAAGCTGCTCAAGGGTCAGACCCGCTGACCGCCCGGAAAGCCGAGGGCCGCACCATGCCTTTCGAGATCCCCGCCGACCTCGACCCCGCCCTTGCCCCGCTCGCCTTCCTGATCGGCGACTGGGCCGGAGTCGGTCTCGGCCAGTACCCCACCATCGAGGACTTCCGCTTCGGACAGGAGGTCGGTTTCTCCTACGTTCCGGGCAAGAGCTTCCTCGACTACGAGTCGCGTTCGTGGCTGATCGACGAGAACGGGCAGAAGGTGCGCCCGCTGGCCCGCGAGCACGGCTACTGGCGGCCGCAGCCCGACAGGACGCTGGAAGTGGTGCTCACCCACCCGACCGGCATCGTCGAGGTCTGGCACGGCACGCTGGACGACGCCAAGATCGAGCTGACCACGGACGCGGTCGCCCGCACCGCGACCGCCAAGGACTACTGTGCCGGTCATCGGCTCTACGGCCTGGTGAAGGGCGACCTCTACTGGACCTTCGACATGGCCGCGATGGGTAAGGAACTGCAGAACCACCTCGCCGCGCAGCTCAAGCGCGTCCGCGCGTAGCCGCGCGCCGGTCTGCCCGGCAGCGCCGTAAACTCGACCTCGTGGGCAGTACGGGTGAGCAGTCCGACCTGACGAAGCAGCTGAAGGCCAAGGGATATCGGCTGACTCCGGCTCGTCAGCTCGTGCTCAGCGCTGTCTGCGAACTCGAACACGCGACCCCGGACGCGATCTGCGCACAGGTGCAGCGCACCGCGAGTTCAGTCAACCTCTCGACCGTGTACCGCACCCTCGAACTGCTCGAGCAACTCGGGCTGGTCACACACACTCACCTAGGACACGGCGCCCCGATCTACCATGCCGCGGCCGAACAGCAGCATCTGCACCTGGTGTGCCGCGTCTGCGGGCGCGTAACCGAGGCGCATACAACCGTCGCCGACCCGCTCGTGGAGAAGCTGCGTGTGGAGCAGGGCTTCGAGATCGACGTCGCGCACTTCGCCATCTTCGGCTGCTGCGCCGAGTGCGTCGCGCGGGTGAAGGCGGAATAGCGTTCCCGAAAGTGAGGTTGCCGAAGACATGCCCACGCCGCAGCCTGGCCCAGAGCCCGCAGTCTCCGTTCCCGCGTACCGCAGCGTGCTGCTCGGGCTGCCGGGTGCGGTAGCCGCCGATCCGCCGGACGCGGGCGTCGCCGCGCACTACGGCGACCCGCACGGTGAACAGCGTGCGCTGGTCTCCGGCAACGGATTCGTGGATCTGTCGCACCGCGGCGTCATACGCGTCGGCGGCAAGGAACGGCTCAGTTGGCTGCACTCCCTGCTGACTCAGCACCTCACCGGCCTGGCACCGCACGTCGCCACCGAGGCGCTGTTGCTCGATCCGCAGGGCCGCGTCGAGCACGCGCTCTATCTCGTCGACGACGGCGAGGCCACCTGGGCGCATGTCGAACCGGCAGCCGCGCCCGCGCTGGTCGCCTTCCTGGCCAAGATGCGCTTCCTGCTCGAGGTGGACCCGCAGGACGTGACCGCCGACTTCGCGGTCGTGTACGAGGCCGGGGTGACGGACCAGAGCCCACCCGAGCCCGGCGTGGTCGTGCGCGCGCCGGTGCGACTCGGCGAGGCGGCGGCCGGGCGCGAACTGCTGATGCCGCGCGCCGCGCTCGCGCGCTACGCGGCGGAACGTCGGCGTCCAGCCGGGACCTGGGCCTACGAGGCGCTGCGGATCGCCGCGCACCGCCCCCGCGCGGGACGGGAAACGGACGAGCGCGCCATCCCGCACGAGCTCGGCTGGATCACCACCGCGGTACACCTCGACAAGGGCTGCTACCGCGGGCAGGAGACGGTCGCCCGCGTGGAGAACCTCGGCCATCCGCCGCGCCGGCTGGTCTTCCTGCACCTGGACGGCACACCCGAGCACCTGCCCGAACACGGCGACCCGGTCGAGGCCGGGGGCCGGTCGGTCGGGGTCGTCACGTCGAGCGCCCGGCACTACGAACTCGGCCCGATCGCCCTCGCCCTGGTCAAGCGCACTATTCCGGTTGACGCGCCGCTGCTCGCCGGCGGCGTCGCGGCGGCTCAGGAGGTCATCGTCCCGCCGGACGCCGGCGGGAGCGCACGTGAACGCCTGCGCGGACGCTGACAGGGCGTCCTGACTGTCTTCATTTCCGGCGCCGAGCGCCGGCACCACAGGCGAACGGCCGCGACTGAGGAACAGAACAGGACTTTCGCCGCTCAGTCTCCCATATCACTCATCCGACCGGGTGACAGTCGGGTTCCGGCCGCCGTAGCGAGTCGGCGGCGTGCGACGATTCACAGAAGTCTCACCACAGGTCCGGCCGGCGGGCCGGGCCGACGACCCGGGGGCGCAGTTCCCCCTCCTTGGGGGTCCGATGGGCGAACCGATCACCGCCACCGCGACAGCCGGTCCGGGCCGGCGCATCGACCGGGTCCTCGATCATGCGTTCACGGCGGACCTGTCGGCGCTGCCGCTGGGTGTTCTGCGCGACCGGCGCGCAGAGGCCGGCGCCGAGGAGAACGACCTGTCCTACCTGCGCAGAGTCCTGCACGGCCGACTCGACATAATCGCCGCGGAGTCCGAGCGCCGGGCCGGCGGGGACCAGAATCCGCTGGTCGGGCGGCTGCCCGAGATCCTGGCCGACGCCCCGTCCAACCGCCCGGCTTCCACGCGGCACCTCGCTCTCGGCGCGGTCGCCGCGATCGGCGAGTATCGGGTCGAGTTGGAGGCGAAGCTGCGCGAGCTGGCGCTGCCCGATCTGGGCGCCTGCTCCGATCGCGCCCTGCGCGAAACCGCCGCCGCGCTTTCGGTCTGTGAGCGGGAGGTATCTGAGCTGCGACGCAGGGTACAAGGGGTTGTCGACGCCTGTGCCGCGGACCTGGCCCGCAGGTACCGTGAAGGCGAGGCGGCAGTCGACGACCTTCTCGTCGCGCAGTAGCCGGCAGTCAACAGCCATCCGGCCGCCGCCTCGCCGACACCGAGAGCGGAGACCCTGCATCCCGATGGACAGCGCCACCACCCATGCCGCCGGTCCCAACCCGTCCGATCCCCGAATGCCCGCGCCGTCCGAGCGCCCGTTCCCTGTCGAACCCGTCCTGGCCGAGATCGTGCGCTGCGACTTCGTCGAGGGCGTGCATCGAGGCCGCTTGGTTCTGCTTGATGCCGACGGTTCGGTGCGGTACGCCGTCGGCGACATCTCCGCACCGCTGCTTCCCCGTTCCTCGAACAAGCCGATGCAGGCGACCGGTCTGCTCGACGCGGGCCTCGAACTGGCGGGGCCGGAGTTGGCGCTGGCGGCGGCCAGTCATGCCGGCGAACCCTTCCACGTGGACGGCGTGCGCAAGATCCTCGCCGGAGCCGGACTCGACGAGTCCGCGCTGCGTACTGCGCCGACCCTGCCGCTCGATGACGACGCCCGGCACGCCGAGCTGTTCGCCGGCGCCACGCCTCGGCCGATCTTCTCCGACTGTTCCGGCAAGCACGCGGCGATGCTCGCGGTCTGCGTCCGCAACGGCTGGGACGTGGCCGGCTATCTCGATCCGGCGCACCCTGTGCAGCGCTCGATCCGCGCGGCCGTCGAGCGGCTGGCGGGCGAGCAGATCGCCTACGACGCCGTCGACGGTTGCGGAGCGCCGCTGCTTGGGCTTTCCCTGACGGGCCTCGCACGGGCGGTACAGGCGTGCGTGACCGCCGAACCCCGCAGTAACGCGCGAAAGGTTGCGGACACGATGCGTGCCCATCCGGAGTACGTCGCCGGAACGCAGCAACTCGACACGCTGGCCATGCGTGCGGTTCCCGGCCTGTTGGCGAAGAGCGGGGCGGAAGCCGTGCACGCCGCCGCGCTGCCTGACGGCCGCGCCCTGGCGTTCAAGATCTCCGACGGCTCGAAGCGCGCAAAGCCGGTCCTCCTGGCCGAGGCGCTGCGCAGGCTCGGGGTGCGCTCCGAGGCGCTTGACCGGCTCGGCACGGTGGCGCTGTACGGCGGCAGCGACGTGGTTGGCGAGGTCCGCGCCGCCTTCTGACGTACCGTCATCCGACGAACGCCGCCTTGTGACGAACGCCGCCTTGTGACGAACGCCGTCACGCGTTCTCCTCGACCCGGAGTGGCGGCCCCTCGATCGCGCAGCAGTGCGGTTCCGGGGCCTGCCGCGGGTGGCGCAGCCGCGTCGGGACGGCGAGTGCGGCAATGACCGAGCCGACCGCGAGCAAGCCCGCGCAGATGTACATGGAGGTGCGATAGACCGGTGCCAGCGCCGCCGGATCGGTCAGACTGCCCCTGCCCAGCCCGGCGGCCAGCGGCAGCACCGCGACGGCGAGCAGCGCCGCGGCCCGTGCCACTGCGTTGTTCACCCCGCTGGCGATACCCGCGCGGCTTTCGTCGAGGGAACCAAGAGCCGTCGCGGTGAGCGGCGCGACGTTCAGCGACGTGCCCAAACCCAGCACGACGACGGCGGGCAGCACGGCGGTCAGGTAGGGAGCGTGCGGTCCGATGCGCGACAGAAGAACCAGTGCCGTCGCGCAGACCAGGGGTCCGAGCGTCATCGGCAACCGTGGACCGATTCGCTGTGCCAGTGCGCCCGAGCGCGCCGAGAGCAGCAGCATGAGCACCGTGATCGGCAACATCGCGGTACCGGCGGCCAGCGGACTGTAACCGGCCACCACCTGCAGGTTCAGTACGACGAGAAAGAACACGCCGCCGAGCGCCGCGTAGACGGCGAAAGTGACCAGGTTCGCGGCGGTGAAGGCACGGGAGCGGAACACGTCGAGAGGCAGCATCGGGTGCGGTGAGCGGTGCTCCGCATACACGAACAGCACGAGCGCCGCCGCGCCGACGCCGAGCGCGGCGGTGACAGTCGCGGAGCCCGGGCCCAGCGCCGACCAAGCGGTGAACCCGTAGGTCAGTCCGGCCAGCGCGGCCGCGGCCAGAAACACCCCCGGTAGGTCCAGGCCCTTGGCCATGGCCGGATTACGCGTCTCCGGGACGTGGCGCAGCGCCACCACCAGTACCAGCGCGGCCAGCGGCGCGTTGATCAGGAACACCAGGCGCCAACTGGCGATCTGCACGAGCCAGCCGCCGAGGAACGGCCCCAGTGCGCCCGCGACTCCCCCGAGACCCGACCAGGCCCCGATCGCCCGGCCGCGGTCGTCGGGATGGAAAGAGGCTTCGATGATCGCCAGCGAGCCGGGGGTCAGCAGCGCCCCGCCGACGCCCTGCACGACCCTGGCCAGGATCAGCACACGGACATCCGGGGCCAGCCCGCACAGCAGCGAGGCTCCGGCGAACCAGACCACCCCGGTCAGGAAGACCCGCCGCCTGCCGTAGCGGTCCCCCAGCGCGCCGCCGAGCAGGATCAGCGAGGCGAGGCTGAGCGTGTACCCGTTGACGGTCCACTGCAAAGCGGCGGCCCCGGCGTCGAACTCGCGTCCGATGTGCGGCAGCGCGATGTTCACCACGGTGGCGTCGATCTGGGTCAGCGCGGAGCCGAGCACCGTGGCGAGCAACACCCGGCGGCCGGTCGGCGAGGCGTATCGCAGCGACCGCTGGCGCTGCTCGACCATGGCCACGCCCCCTCCCGCGCCGCACCGGTTTACCAGTCACCATAAGCGCCCGACGACTGTCCCGCGCCGGAAGTCCGCCGTGAAAATCGGCCCCCGCATCCCGCCTTGCCGCGTTGCCGAAACGCCCACAGACGACCCACTGCGTTGATTGAGCACCGCGAGGGTGTTCCGGCGCCTTGCCAGCCGGGCGCGGATGACCGGACGTGCGCAGCCAGGTCGAGCAGAGTCATGCGACGGATTTCCGGCGCGGGACACCAGGTCCTACGGGCCGGACCGTCTGGACCGTGGCCGCGCGCGTACGTGCATCCGCTCGCCCTGCGGCCCGAAGAGCGTCAGCAGTTCGGCGGCCCTTCCATCGGCGCTGCCGAACCAGTGCGGGGTGCGCGTGTCGAACTCGGCCGCCTCGCCTTCCTTCATCACGAAGTCGTGCTCGGCGAGCCTAAGCCGCACTCGGCCGGAAAGGACGTACATCCACTCGTAGCCTTCGTGGCTTGCCTGTTCGCGCTCGGGATCGGTCGCCGGCAGGAGCATCTTGTACGCGTGCACGCCGCCTCTGGGTTGCCGGCTGAGCGGGATGAGCGTGCGGCCGTGCCGGAGCACCGGCTTGCCGTGCACGCGCGGATCGGCCGGTTCGGGCATTCCGACGAGTTCGTCGAGCGGCACCTGGTACACGCGCGCCAGCGCGAGCAGCAGTTCCAGGGTGGGTTTCCGGCCGCCGGACTCCAACCGGGACAGGGTGCTGACCGAGATGCCGGTCTCCGCCGACAGGCCGGAGAGCGTCATGTCGCGCCGCTGGCGCAGGTCGCGCAGCCGTGGTCCTACCGCGCCGAGTAGCGGATCGTCACCGTTCACGGTTCTATTGCTCTTTCGGCAAACGAATTTGTCAAGCCGCTCCGCCCGGCCGATGGTGGACGCATGGAGCGCAAAACAGACGAACAGCCTGACGAGAGCTATGACGTCGTCGTGGTCGGCGGCGGCGCGGCGGGTCTGAGCGGCGCGGTGGCGCTGGCGAGGTCCCGCCGGTCCGTTCTCGTGATCGATGCGGGCGACCCGCGCAACGCCGCGGCGTCGCACGTGCACCAGTTCCTCACCCGCGACGGGACGCCCCCGGCCCGGTTTCTCGCGCTCGGCCGTGACGAAGTGCACCGATACGGCGGCCGGGTGGAGAACGGCCTGGTCACCGGGATCGGCCGGGACGGCGATCGCTTCCGCGTCGAGATCGGGGGCCGAGCCGTCACGGCCCGGCGCATCCTGCTCGCGACCGGCCTGCGCGACGAACTGCCGGACGTTCCCGGGCTGGCCGAGCGGTGGGGCGTCGACGTGCTGCACTGCCCCTACTGCCACGGCTGGGAGGTGCGCGACCAGCGCATCGGCGTGCTCGCCGACAGCGCTGCCGCGATCCACCAGGTGCTGCTGTTCCGGCAACTCAGCGCGCGGGTGATGCTGCTTCAGCACAGCGCGCCGGAGCTGAGTGACGCGGTGCGGGAGCAGTTGCGCGCACTTGGCGTCGTGCTCGTCGAGGGTCGAGTGGCCGAGGTCGAGTCGGACGAGAGCGGGCTGACCGGAGTCCGGCTGGCCGACGGCACCCGGGTCGCCCTCGACGCTCTCGTCGTCGCCCCGCGGTTCACCGCGCGCACCGAACTGGCCGAGTCCCTCGGGCTGGCGCCGGCCGAGGTCCAGTCGGCCGGGCAGGTGATCGGCACCCGGATCGAGGCGGAAGAGACGGGGGCGACCGGCGTGCCCGGAGTCTGGGTCGCCGGAAACCTCGCCGCGGTCCAGGCCCAGGTCGTCTCCTGCGCGGCCGCCGGGCTGAGCGCGGGCGCGTCGATCAACGCCGACCTGGTGATGGAGGACGCAGCGCGTGCGGTCGAGGTCGCGCGCGAACATGGCGAGCAGGCTTGGGACGAGCGTTACCGGGACTACGGGCACAAGCACGAGCACGGGCATCACTGGAGCGGCGAGCCGAACGCCGTCCTGGTCGCGGAGGCCGCGGACCTGGCGCCGGGCACCGCGCTCGACGCGGGGGCGGGCGAGGGCGGCGACGCGGTGTGGCTCGCGGCGCGCGGCTGGAAGGTCACCGCCGCCGACCTTTCCAGCGTGGCGCTCCAGCGTGGACGGCAGCGGGCGGAAGAACTCGGCCTGGAGGTCACCTGGCTGCACGCCGACCTCGCGCTTACTCCGATTCAGGGGGTATACGACCTGGTCACGTCGCATTACATGCACGTGCCGCCCGCCGCGCGCGAGTCGGTCCACCGCAACCTCGCGGCGGCTGTCGCCCCCGGCGGCACACTGCTCATCGTCGGCCACGACCCGAGCGACCTGCGCACCACGGTTCCGCGGCCCGACCTGACCGAGTTCGGCTGGAGCGCCGGAGACCTGGCCGCGTCCCTGGGCGAGGGCTGGATCGTCGAGGTGGCCGCGGCACGGCCGCGCGAGGTCGCCGACCCGGAGGGACGCAAGACCGTCATCCATGACGCCGTGCTGCGCGCGCGCCGCGAGCCGCGTGCCGGTCGATGAGGCGCGGCGCGGGTTACGGGTGCGTGCCCGGCTTGCTGCGCGTAGAACCGCAGGTAGGACGCTTGGCAGGAATAGCGCTTAACTCTGGCAAGCGCCGCTTGCAAAAGTAAGCACATGGGCGCACACTAGAGGTGTGGCGAACATCTTGGGACCGAAGCACGTGGCGCAACTCGGCGCGTACATCCGCGAGCAGCGGGAGAACGCGCAGTACTCGCTGCGGCAGTTGGCCCAGGCGGCGGGGGTATCGAACCCCTACCTGAGCCAGATCGAGCGCGGCCTGCGCAAGCCGAGCGCGGAGATCCTCCAGCAACTCGCGAAGGCGCTGAAGATATCCGCGGAGACGCTGTACGTGCAGGCCGGGTTGCTCGATGGCACACCGGAGCCGGCGGCCGCGCAGGCCGGGGACGAGACCGGGAACGGCGAGGCGTCCGCCGCGAGCCGCGTGCTCGCCGCGATCGCCGCGGATCCCACGCTCACCCGGCGTCAGAAGCAGATCCTGCGCGAGATCTACGAGACCTTCCGTGCGGAGAGCCGTGCGGAGAGCGTGGTCGCACCCGCCGGCGCGAGCCGGCCGTACGCCACCGCAGGAACGAATGACGCCGCCGGAACCAATGAAACGGGGCTCGCGCCCCACGAGACCCGAGGTGAATGAAATGAACGTGACCGATGAGATCCGCCGGACCCTGTCCGACCCCAAGCCGCTTTACGCGCTCGCCGGGGCGGGCGACCTGGCCGCGGAGAAGCTGCGCGACGCGCCGCTGCTGCTGACCGAGGTCGCCGGCACCGTCACCACGCTGGCCACCCGCATCGCCACCGAGGCGCCGGAGCGGATCGCCAAGGCGCAGGCACGGCTGGCCGAGGTGCCGACCGACCCGCGCACGGTCGCCTCCACGCTCGACCCGCGCGCCGCGCGCGAGTCGATCCGCGGCGTGGTCGGCGGCGTCGACACCCAGGCGTTGCGGGACAAGGCCCAATCGCTCGCGCTGGTCCAGGTCGGCCGGGTACTGGAGGCCGCGGGCAAGGCCGTGGAGACCTACGAGGGACTGGCCGAGCGCGGCAAGACCGTGGTCGAGCGCTACCGCGGCGCGGCCTTGGAGAGCGCCGAGGTGACCGTCGTGGTTGAGCAGGTCGTCGTGGACGAGGCCGAGCCGGTCGAGGCCGGGACCGCTCAGGCCGGGTCCGCCAAGCCGGCCGCCGACGCCGGGACCTCCGCCAAGGCGAAGGTCGAGGACGCGCAGGTCGCCGACGCGCCCGCGGGAGCCGCCAAGCCGCAGGCGAAGAAGACGGCAGCGGCCCCGCGCAAGCGGACCGCCGGCGGCGCCAAGTCCACCAAGGCGTGACAGCCCCGCTCTGCGGAGCCGGCCAGGGTGCCGCACACCCGCGCCGGCTTCGGAGAGCGGCCTTCCGCAGTACGCTCGGGAGCGCGACGCAACAGGAACCGCGCTCGCGTGGCCCCAGGCGACGGTCGAGGAGTTCGCGATGGGAATGGGTAACGGACTGATCACCGGCACGTTCTTCAGCGTGCTCCACGTGATCCTGCTGGCTCTGCTGGTGTTCAAGATCTTCGCGTTCGCGGACGCCGCGCTGCGACCGGCACCGGCCTATCTCGCCGCAGGCAAGCTGACGAAGGTGGCCTGGCTGCTCTTCCTCGGCATCGCCGTGGTCGTCGACGTCTTCTTCGGCGGCGTGACCTCGATACTCACCATCCTCGGCACCGTCGCCGCGATCGTGTACGTCGTGGACGTGCGTCCCGCGCTGCGCCAGTCTTCCGGCACGCGACGGGAGCCGCGCGACGGGCCCTACGGGCCCTGGTGACGCCTTCTCAGCCGATTCTCAACCTGCTCTCAAGTCCGGCTCATGGCCGGCGGACAGGATCGACACCAACCCCCCAAGGTCGGGGCGAGGCGCACCGCCCGCCCCGTTACTCCGGGAGAGCCCGACTCCCGGAAGGTGCTTCAGGCACCGTTGCTGTGGCCCCGGCGCCGCCACCCCCGCGTGCGGCCCTCGGGGCCACAGCCGTCCGGCGATCATCGGCGCAGATCGCCTCCGGGCGCGACCGCGGACCACGCGACGGTCACCTCACCGAGCCGCCAGCGCGCCGCCCGCCCGAGAATCGGCCACCGCGGCGCGAGCGAGCCGACCGCCGCGATCCAGCGCTGGCGCACCCCGAGGTCCGTGAGCGGGGCGGCGCTCAGCCAGGCCCGCTCGAGCGCCTGTAGGAAAGCGTGGACCGGTTCGCCCGGGACGTTGCGGTGGATCAGTGCCTTGGGCAGCCGCTGCGCGAACACCGCGGGGGAGTCCAGCGAGGCCAGCCGGCCCGCGAGCGTCAGCGAGAGCGGACCCGTCCGGTCGAGCGTGACCCAGGCGGCGACGCGCCCGCTCTCCGAACTGGTTCCCTCCACCAGGAGGCCGCCGCGGGCGAGCCGTGCGGTGAGCGCCGTCCAGGTGCCCGCGACCTCGTGCTCGTGGTACTGGCGCAGCACGTTGAAGGCGCGGATCAGCGTCGGCGACCCGTCCACCGGGAGCTCGAAACCGCCGAGCCGGAACTCCAGGCCCGGGCGCGCGTACGGCAGCGCCGCCTGGACCCGGGCGGGGTCGATCTCCAGGCCGACCGTCGTGATGTCCGGGCGCACGGCACGCAGCCGCGCATCCAGTTCGACCGTCGTGATCGGGGAGGAACCGTATCCGAGGTCGATGACGAGCGGAGCCCGGGGCGCCGCGCGCAGCGCCGTGCCGTGGACCCCGACGAGCCAGCGATCGACCCTGCGCAGCCGGTTCGGAGCGGTGGTGCCTCGGGTCACCGTGCCGACGGGACGGGCGCGCTTCACGTGCGTTGCCGGATCTTCCGGGGCCGGTCAGCGGGCGCTGCGGTGGACCGCGCCGATCCCGCTGCTCGCGCCCGTCCTGACGGCGACGGGCATGGAGGGGGAGTGCACGGGTGCGGGCCAGGCAGCAGTCATGCGTCCATTCTCAGGCATCAGTACGCCCGTCTTGCCGAATGACCATGTGATTGAAACGTAGCCTTATGGTCATGCGGGGAATAGCGGCGCAGCGGGGAACGGTTAGAAGACTTCGGCGACGCGGCAGCCGAGCACGTTTCCCTCGATATGGTGGAGGACCGAGATTGATTCCCCGGCGGATAGCCACGCTCTCGGTTCACACCTCACCGTTACACCAGCCCGGCACCGGCGACGCCGGTGGGATGAACGTGTACATCGTCGAGGTCTCCAAGCGACTGGCCGCGCTCGGCATCGAGGTGGAGATCTTCACCCGCGCCAGTGCCGGGGACCTGCCGCCGGTCGTCGAGATGGCGCCCGGTATCAGCGTTCGTCACATCACCGCCGGACCGTACGAAGGCCTGTCCAAGGAGGACCTGCCCGGCCAGCTGTGCGCCTTCACCTCCGGCGTGCTGCGCGCCGAGGCGAGACGCAAGCCAGGGTACTACGACGTGATCCACTCGCATTACTGGCTCTCCGGTCAGGTCGGCTGGCTCGCCAAGGAACGCTGGGGAGTGCCGCTCGTGCATTCCATGCACACGCTCGCCCGAGTGAAGAACGCGGCGATGGCCGCCTCGGACGTCCCGGAGCCGCAGAACCGCCTGATCGGGGAATCGCAGGTGGTCGAGGCTGCGGATCGGCTGGTCGCGAACACCGAGCAGGAAGCCGAACAGCTCGTGCGGCTCTACCGCGCCGATCCGAGCCGGGTCGCGATCGCGCATCCGGGCGTGGATCTGGAAACCTTCCGGCCGGGTGACCGGGCGGCCGCCCGCGCCGGCCTCGGGCTGCCGCCGCACGCCCCCGTGCTGCTGTTCACCGGACGCATTCAACCCCTCAAGGCGCCGGACATCCTGCTGCGGCTCGCCGCCGACCTGCTCAAGCGCGATCCGGACCGCTACCGCGACCTGGTGGTGGTGATCGTCGGCGGCCCGAGCGGCACCGGCCTGGCCGAGCCGCACCAACTGACCACGCTGGCCCGACAGCTCGGCATCTCCGAACACACCCGGTTCGTCAAGCCGGTCGGGCAGGCGCAGTTGGCCGATTGGTACCGTGCGGCCGACCTGAGCCTGGTGCCCTCGTACAGCGAGTCGTTCGGCCTGGTGGCCGTGGAGGCCCAGGCGTGCGGTACCCCGGTCGTCGCTGCGAAGGTCGGCGGCCTGGTCACCGCCGTGCGCGACGGAGAATCGGGCATCCTGGTGCCGGGCCATGACCCCGCGGACTACGCCACGGCCTGCGCGTCGCTGCTCGACGACCCGGGGCGTCTGGCGCATATGCGAAACGGTGCCCGCAGACACGCGGCCGAGTTCGGCTGGGCTGCCACAGCCGACCGCATCGTCGGTGTGTACAGCGATGCCATCGCGGAACGGTGGGCGGGCCGGCGTCGCATAAGCTCGGCGGTGGCGTGAGGGCCGGGCACGGCCGGCGGAGCGGTGACGTGAAGACGGTGAAATGAAAAGCGCCGGTATGACTGACGATGCGGCGCCTGGCGAACAGGGGCGCGGGGACATGCGTGCGAGAGCGATCGCGGCGGTCGAGGCGGCCCTGACCGAGGCGGAGGCCGGCTATGAGCGGCCGGAGGAAGGCCATTTCGTGGTCAGCCTGCCCGGTACGCACAAGCTGACCACCACCTGTTCGCTGCTCGTCGGCGACCACACGCTGTCGGTCAACGCCTTCGTGGTGCGCGCCGCGGACGAGAACCGCGAGGCGGTCTACCGCTGGCTGCTGGAGCACAACACCCGCCTGTCCGGCATCGCCTTCGCGCTCGACCGGCTCGGTGACGTGTTCCTGGTCGGCCGCATCCCGCTGGCCGCGGTCACCGAGGCGCAGGTCGATCGGCTGCTCGGCGCGGTGCTTGACGCCGCCGACTCCAGCTTCGACACGCTGCTCGAACTCGGTTTCGCCGGTTCGATCCGGCGCGAGTGGGCCTGGCGGCTCAAGCGCGGCGAGTCGACCGCGAACCTGGCGGCCTTCGAGCGGCTGCGACCCGGCGCCGACGACTCAGAGTCCTGAGCCCAGGGGAGCCCGCAGCGGCCGGGCCGGGCCGCGATGGGATCAGGGAATTGATACTGAGCGGTTGCTTCCGGCGGCTTTCCGGGGCCCGGGCAAAGAGTTCTCGCGCATACGCGCCACCGCGGCACAACTGCGTTCGACGAACGGGATACTCTCGGAGCCATGGCTGACTCGTACCGTCTTGTACTGCTGCGCCACGGCGAGAGCGCGTGGAACGCCAAGAACCTCTTCACCGGGTGGGTCGACGTCGACCTGACCGCCCAGGGCGAGGAGGAGGCGATCCGCGGTGGCAAAATGCTCGCGGAGCGCGGCCTGCTGCCCGACCTCCTGCACACCTCGGTGCTGCGCCGCGCGATCCGTACCGCACACCTGGCCTTGGACGCCGCGGACCGGCATTGGATCCCGGTGCGCCGTTCCTGGCGGCTCAACGAGCGGCACTACGGCGCGCTGCAGGGCAAGGACAAGGCTCAGACCCTCGCGGAGTTCGGCGAGGAACAGTTCATGCTGTGGCGCCGCTCCTACGACACCCCGCCGCCGGCGCTGGCCGAAGACGCCGAGTACTCGCAGTTCGACGACGCTCGCTATGCCCAGCTGCCGCACGAGTTGCGCCCGCGCACCGAATGCCTCAAGGACGTCGTCGAACGGCTGCTGCCCTACTGGTACGACGCGATCGTGCCGGACGTGCTGACCGGCCGCACCGTGCTGGTCGTCGCGCACGGCAACTCCCTGCGCGCGCTCGTCAAGCACCTGGACGGCATCTCCGACGACGCCATCGCGGGACTCAACATCCCCACCGGAATCCCGCTGCTCTACGAGCTCGGCGCGGACCTGCGCCCGCTGACGGCCGGCGGCGAGTACCTGGACCCCGCGGCCGCGGCCGAGGCCATCGAGTCGGTCAAGAACCAGGGCCGCAAGTAAGACTCAAAGGCCGCGGTGCCGCGGCGTCGTGAAAGCACGCCGAGACGTCGGAAAACCACGAGGGAGCCCTTCGCACCCCCGCGTGCGAAGGGCTCCCTCGTCCCCCCTCCGGCGTCGCCGCGGCTTCGAGCGGCGACGGAACGGCGAGCGTCAGTGCCGCTCACCGGTCACCAGGAAGATCAACCGGCGCGCGACGGATACCGCGTGGTCGGCGAAACGCTCGTAATACCGGCCGATCAGCGTCACGTCGATCGCGGTCTCGACGGAGTACTCGCCCGTCTTGTCGAGCAGCGCCCGGAACAGCGCCCGGTGCAGCTCGTCCATCGCGTCGTCGTCTTCAGGCAGCTCGCGCGCCGCGTTCACGTCGCGGCCTTCGATGATCTCGGCGGTCTTACGCGCCAGCTCTCCGGCGATCCGGCCCATCTCGGCGATGGTGGCGCGCAGATCCTCCGGAATCGCGATCTCCGGGTACCGCAGCCGCGCCACCTTCGCGACGTGCCGGGCCAGGTCGCCCATGCGTTCCAGGTCCGCGCTCATCCGCAGCGAGGTGATGATCGTGCGCAGGTCGCCGGCAACCGGCTGCTGCCGGGCCAGCAGGTCGAGCGCGCGGCTGTCGAGCTCGTGCTGCAGCGCGTCCACGGCGTCGTCGGCGGAGATCACCGACTCGGCGACCTGCAGGTCGGCATCGAGCAGAGCGGCGGTGGCCCGGCTCATCGCCGCGCCGACCAGGCCGGTCATCTCGATGAGCGTCCGGCCGATCGAATCCAGTTCCTCGTGGTACACGTCCCGCATCGAAAAGGCTCCCCTAGGTTTGACGGTTGCTCGGCGCGACTGAGGGGAACCCGGTGGCCGGGCACACCGTGGCTGAGTGTTCACCGTAGAGGCAAAGGCCCGGCGACGCACAGGCGCGCTGGTGAACCGAGTACGACCCCCGCGTGAACTCTTGGCGACAGAGCACGCGGTGCGCAATCCGGACCGTCCGAGCAGTCCGCCCCGCCATTTACTCTGGATCCGTGTACTACCTCGCGGCAGCCGACTTCCACGTGGCCGCGGTGTCGGCGGCCGCCCTGGTAGCGCTGGCCACGGGCGCCGCGGGCGGTCTCGCGTTCCGGTGGAGCGAGCGGGAGCGTAACCGCGCCGCGCTCGTCGCGCCAGAACCGCTGGTGCCCGCCGGCGTGGCCGCCGTGCTTCAGGTGCTGCGGTCCTCCGCGGTGCTGCTCGATCCCAGCGATGCGGTGGTCAAGGCGTCCCCCGCGGCGCACGCTCTGGGCCTGGTGCGCGGCCAGCGCCTGGCCTCCGACGAGCTGGTCGCCATGGCCAGACAGGTGCGCCGGGACGGGGAGATCCGGCAACTGGAACTGGAGATCCCGCGCGGGCCGCTGGGCGGGGACAAGCTCGCCGTCTCGGTACGCGTCGCACCGCTCGGCTCGCGTCTGGTCGTGGTGCTGGTGGAGGACCGCACCGAGGCGCACCGGATCGACGCGGTGCGCCGCGACTTCGTCGCGAACGTCAGCCACGAACTCAAGACCCCGGTCGGCGCGCTGGCGCTGCTGTCCGAGGCGGTGCTGTCGGCCAGCGACGACCCGGAGGCGGTGCGCCGCTTCGCCGAGCGGATGCAGCGCGAGGCGCACCGCCTCGGCAACCTGGTGCAGGACCTGATCGACCTGTCCCGGCTGGAGAGCCACGACCCGTTGACCAGAGCCGAGCGGGTGAACCTCGCCGAGGTGGTGGAGGATGCGCTGGGCAGGGCCCGCGAGGTGGCCGCGGCCCGCGACATCGAGCTGGTCGGCTCCGCCCCGCCGGGACTGGTGGTGCTCGGCGACTTCGATCAGTTGGTCACCGGTTTGGGAAATCTTGTCGGGAATGCCGTCAACTATTCACCTGAGCAGACCAAGGTGGTGGTGGCGGTGCGCCGGGAGGGCGAGCTGGCCGAGATCTCGGTCACCGACCAGGGCATCGGCATCCCGGAGCAGGAGCTCAAGCGGATCTTCGAGCGGTTCTACCGGGTCGACCCGGCCCGCTCGCGGGTGACCGGCGGCACCGGTCTGGGGCTCTCGATAGTCAAACACATCGCCGCCACCCACGGCGGCGACGTGACGGTGTGGAGCGTGGAAGGCTCCGGGTCCACCTTCACCCTGCGCCTGCCGCTGCTCGGTGATCCACCGCAGTCCGGCGAGGATCGGGCGGACGACGGTGTTCTGGAACTCAACTCAGGGAGTCGTACGACGTGACCAGGGTGCTGGTGGTCGAGGACGAGGACTCGTTCAGCGACCCGCTTTCCTACATGCTGCGCAATGAAGGCTTCGAGGTCGCCGTCGCGCCCACCGGTCCCGAGGCGCTGGAGGAGTTCGACCGGCACGGCGCGGATCTGGTGCTGCTGGACCTGATGCTGCCGGGGCTGCCCGGCACGGAGGTCTGCCGGCAGCTGCGCACCCGTTCGACGGTGCCGGTGATCATGCTGACCGCGAAGGACAGCGAGATCGACAAGGTGGTCGGGCTGGAGCTCGGCGCCGATGACTACGTCACCAAGCCGTTCTCCTCCCGGGAACTGGTGGCGCGTATCCGGGCGGTGCTGCGTCGGCACGGTCAGGCGGAGGAACCGGACGACGCGGCGCTCGAAGCCGGACCGGTGCGGATGGACGTGGAGCGCCACACGGTCAGCGTGTCGGGGCGTGCGGTTCAGCTTCCGCTCAAGGAATTCGAGCTGCTGGAGATGCTGCTGCGCAACGCGGGCCGAGTGCTGACCCGCATGCAGCTGATCGACCGGGTGTGGGGCGCCGACTACGTGGGCGACACCAAGACCCTCGACGTGCACGTCAAGCGGCTGCGGGCGAAGATCGAGCCGGACCCCGCGGTGCCGCGTTATCTGGTCACCGTGCGCGGTCTGGGCTACAAGTTCGAGCCGTAAGCACACGGCGCCCATCAGTTGTATGGCGCCTATGGCGAGTGAAACGCAGCGGGTGGCAACCTCATCGGGTGCCACCCGCTGCGCGTGTGAGCTGAGCGTATCCGCTGATCCGGCGTGACCCGCCGAGCGGCTACTTGGTCGCGGACGGGCTCGCGCTCGCCGAGGCCGACGCGCTCGCGCCCGGCGAAGCGCTCGCGGTGGCGCTCGCGGTGGCCCTGGCACTGGTGCTGGCCGAGGCGCTCGCCGACGGGCTGGCCGGGTTCGGGTCGTACGCCGCGAAATTGCCGCTGTTCGGCTCGATCTGCGCCGGGACGGTCACCGAGCCGGCCGCGCCGAAGGAGAAGGTCACCTGCGTCAGGTCGCCGAGGGTCAGTCCGCCGCCGGGCAGCTGGATCTGCGGCTGGCCCGGCTGGCCGAAGTTGACCGCGTCGCCGGCGGCGATCCCGGTGGCCGGGGACGCGGGCGCCGACGCCGCGGCCGAGCCCCCGGCGCCGCCGGGCACGATCTGCGCCGACGCGCCGTTCACCTGCACGTCAGGCCAGTTCACATCGGTGGTTCCGCCGTTCGACACCGAGCCGATGACCTCGGCGTTGCCGGAGTTCGGGTCGAGCACCACCCACACGTTGTTGACCTTGAGGGCGCCGGTGGCCCCGTTTCCGGAGTTCGGCTTGACCTGCGTCGACGCGGCGTTGAAACCGGCTCCGCACGCGCTGGCCAGTGGCGCCACGGTCAACAGCACGGCTGCGGTGGCCAGGCCCGCACGGCCCCGGCGAGAGGGGGTCGACCGGCGGGTCGTGCTCGGGGAGTGGAGGCTGCTCACGGTCGGTCTGGCTCCTTGGCGCGTGACTGGTCGGACAGTGCAGGTTGGAGAACAACTGAACCGAGCCAACAGCGTACTGACCGCACCCGGCGGCTCCTCACCGGGATGGCACTTACGCGCGCCGAATATGGCAACTTACGCGCTGAATGAGGCGCATATGGGGTAAACGAGGGATTCGCCGACCGGAGGGCGTCACCCGGCTCAGCGGGCGACGGGCAGCAGCATCGCCACTGCGGACGCCACCAGCGCCGCCAACAGCACGACGGCTATCGCCGCGCGCGGCGAGCCGAGGACGCGCGTGAATCCCACGAACCGGGCGCGACGCCGGGCCCGGCGCTCCTGCCGCAGGTATCGGCGCAGCTCGGGCACGAGGTCGCGCAGATCGTCGGGCGCCTGGCACTCGGTCTCGGTGATCTCGGTGCCGTCCGGCCAGTGGCCGACCACGGTCGCGTCCCGCTCGTCCCGCTGGTCGTCCCAGCCGGACCCCGCGCTGCTCGATCGCCCGCTCGTGTCCACCTCGCGTTCACCCCACCTGACGTGTGCGAAGAGCCGGTTCCCCGGTTGAGGTCCTGTGGGTATTGTGCGCCCGCGACGCGCCGCTGCACAGAGGGGATATCGCGCCACCGTGCCGGGACCGCGCGCGGGCGCGCGAAAAGGGTCTCGGAACGCGTGTGGAAGGCGCGATCGGGGGCGCACAGAAGGCGCCGTCCGCCCCCCTGACCTGGGGCGAGTACGGTCCCTCCGCCGTTGTCAAGTGCCCGTCACCCGCCTGACCTGCGCAAACACCCTTCAGAAACTCGCCCGGCCGTGTTATCCTGGATACCCACGGAAGGGGTACGCATCACATGACGTTCAAGGTTGGCGAGACCGTCGTCTATCCCCACCATGGGGCCGCTCTCATCGAGGCGATCGAGACCCGGATGGTCAAGGGCGAGGCGCGCCCCTACCTCCGGCTCAAGGTCGCTCAGGGCGACCTCACGCTGATGGTTCCCACCGACAAGGTGGAATATGTAGGCGTCCGCGATGTGGTCGGCCAGGACGGTCTTGACCGCGTCTTCGAGGTGCTGCGCGCCCCGCACACCGAGGAGCCCACCAACTGGTCCCGCCGCTACAAGGCCAACCTTGAGAAGCTGGCCTCCGGCGACGTGATCAAGGTGGCCGAGGTCGTCCGCGACCTGTGGCGCCGGGAGCGGGAGCGCGGCCTTTCGGCCGGCGAGAAGCGGATGCTCGGCAAGGCGCGCCAGATCCTGGTCAGCGAACTGGCCCTGGCCGAGAACACCAACGAGGACAAGGCCGAGACCATCCTCGACGAGGTGCTGGCCTCCTGAGAGTGCGCTCGGCCCGGTGACGAGGCGAGCGCGTTCGGCCGCATGAACGAGCCGGTCAGATGAAGACAGCACGCGGCGGGACGGCCGCGATCGTCCCGGCCGCGGGGCGTGGTGAACGCCTGGGTCCCGGCGAGCCGAAGGCACTGCGTTCCATCGGCGGCATCCCGATCCTGGTGCACGCGGTCGGTTCGCTCGTCTCGAGCGGGCGGATTGACCTCGTGGTGGTCGCCGCGCCGCCCGGCTCGGTGGACGGTGTGCGCGAACTGCTGCGCGCATTCGACAGTGTGGTCCGGGTCGTGCCCGGCGGTGGCACAAGACAGCAGTCCGTCTCGCTCGCCCTGGACGCGATCGGCGAAGAGCACGAGATCGTGCTGGTGCACGACGCGGCGCGGGCGTTGACCCCGCCGGCTCTGGTCGGTGCGATCGTGGACGCGGTGGCCTGCGGGCATGACGCGGTCGTGCCGGTGCTCCCGGTCGCCGACACGATCAAGGCCGTGGATCCGGCCGGCGCGAACGTCACCGGGACCGTCGACCGCTCGACACTGCGAGCCGTGCAGACGCCGCAGGGTTTCCGGCGCTCGCTGCTGGTCAAGGCGCACGCCGCGGCCGCTTCGACCGACACCACGGACGACGCCGGTCTGGTCGAGCGGCTCGGCATGCCGGTCTCGGTCGTCGCGGGCCACGCCGAAGCCTTCAAGGTCACCACACCCTTCGATCTGCTGCTCGCGGAGGCGGTGTGGGCTGAACGCCGGAAGGCGGGAACCGCTTCCACTTCCACTTCCGCTTCCGCGTCCGAGACCGTGTCCGGGACTGCTCGTGCGGATGAATGACGGCTTCGCGCCGCTGCCGCTCGTCGGGATCGGTGTCGACGTTCACCCCTTCGAGAAAGGCCGGCCGCTGCGGGTCGCCGGGCTCGACTGGCCGGGCGAAACGGGCCTGGCCGGGCACTCGGACGCCGACGTCGTGGCGCACGCCGCGTGCAACGCCCTGTTCTCCGCGGCCGATCTCGGCGATCTGGGCTCGAATTTCGGCACCGACCGGCCGCAGTGGCGCGGGGCCGCGGGTGTGGTGCTGCTGGCCGAGGCCGGTCGGCGGGTGCGCGAAGCGGGCTACCGGATCGGCAACGTCGCGGTCCAGGTGATCGGGGTGCGGCCGCGCATCGGCCCGCGTCGCGCCGAAGCCGAGAAAGTGCTCTCCGAGGCGCTCGGCGCGCCGGTTCGGGTCAGCGCCGCGACAACGGACGGCCTCGGGTTCACCGGCCGCGCCGAGGGCTTGGCCGCCATTGCGACCGCGCTCGTCGTCCCGGTGGCGCAGTAGCGGCCACTTTCCCGCTCAGCCTCGTTCCCGTCTGCGGCGCGACCTGCTCAGCAGCAGCGCCAGCGCGGCCGCGCGTCCCGGCACCCCGCTGATCGCTCCGCCGCGCCGGGCGCCGGAACCACAGATCAGCACGTTGGGAATGTCCGTCTCCACGCCCCAGGTGCCCACCTCCCGGTCGTGCGCCGCCCACGGCCAGTCCAGGTCGCCGTGGAAGATGTGGCCGCCCGGCATCGCCAGTTCCCGCTCGATGTCCAGCGGTGAGCGCGCCTCCAGACACGGGCGGCCCTCGGCGTCGAGCGCGAGACAGTCCTCGATCGGCTCGGCCAGATGCCGGTTCAGTCCGGCCAGGGCGAGCCGGACCGCCTCGTCGCGAGCGCCCGGGGCCTCGTACAGCCGCGCGGGAGTGTGCAGACCGAACAGCGTCAGCGTCTGCAACCCGCGCTTCATGGACTCCGGGCCCAGGATCGTGCGATCGGTGAGCGTATGGCAGTAAACCTCCGCCGGCAGCGGATCCGGCAGGACGCCCGCCTCAGCCTGCGTATACGCACCCAGCAGACCACTGTATGACTCGTCGACGTGCAAGGTCCCTGCGAAAGCCAGCGTCGGATCCATGCCGGACCTGAGCGCGGGCAGCCGGGAGAGCACCATGTTGATCTTCAGCTGGTTTCCTTCGGGCCGCCGCCCGCCGGGCCGTCCCAGCAGTTCGTCGAGTATCGCCGGTGCGGCATTGACGAGCACGTATCGTGCGTCGATGCGCTTCTCACCGTCAGCCGTCGTATAGCGCACCGACGCCCTGCGCCCGTCCGCCTCGATGCGCGTCACCGTCGCACCCGTCACGAAGTGCGCGCCGGCCTTGTCCGCGGCGCGGGCCAGCGACTGCGCGACCGCGCCCATCCCTCCGATCGGCACCCGCCATTCGCCGGTCCCGTTGCCGATCACGTGATAAAGGAAGCACCGGTTCTGGGCGAGCGAGGGGTCGTGCGCGTGGCTCTGCGTGCCGATCAACGCGTCCGTGAGCACCACGCCGCGCACGTCGTCGTCGGCGAACGTCTGCTCGACGACCTCGCCGAGCGGCTGCTCCATGAACCGGTCCCAGAAGGCGCCGCCCACGGCCTCGCGCACCGCCTTCATCATCTCGCCCTTGGGCACCAGGGGCTCCAGCAGCGACGGGGCCAGCACGCGCGCGGCCCGCTCGATCCGGCCGTAGAACTCCTGCCATGCGCGCCACTCGCGATCGGAGCCGGTCAGCCGGTGGAACGACTGCGCGGTCCGCGGACCGGGGCGCCGTTCGACCAGCAACCCGTCGGGCTTTCCCTCGCGCAGCACCGGCGTATAGGACGCGACGGGCCGCGAGCGCAGTTCGACGTCGAGTTCGAGGTCTCGCACGATCGCGTAGGGCAGCAGCGAAACCAGGTACGAATACCTGGACAGACTCGCGTCGATGCCCGGAAAGGGGCGTTCGCTGACCGCCGCCCCGCCGATGCGGTCGAGCCGTTCGAGCACCGTGACCCTGGTCCCGTACCTGGCCAGGTAGGCCGCGGCGACCAAGCCGTTGTGGCCTGAGCCGACGATCACCACGTCGGTGGCCGCCGCCGGGGCGCCCTTCGCTGCGGCGGCATGCGGCGCGGTGTTCTTCGGCGCAGCGCGCGGCCGATCGTCCTCACTGGCTGTCATGCGCGCTCCTGTCCCGCCCGAAAGGTAGAAGGCAAGGATACGAGCGTCATCACCGGCAAATCGAGCGGAAGGCCGTGAATGGCGCGTGACGAACCGCCGGCCGGTCCCCGGCGGTGAATTGGTGAGCATCCCTCTTTATTTACCTCTGTGAAAGAGGTATCTTGAGGGGGTGGAACGTTCCTTCGCCTTCGAACTCGGCGGGGCGCTGTCCGGAATCCAGCGGGGTTCCCGGCGGCGGGTCCGTCACCAGCTCGGGCTCGCCGCGCTCAGCGGCGCGCAGGTGGAACTGTTGCGGCTGGTCGCGGACGTGTCGGGCATCGGGGTCTCGGCGGCGGCCCGCGAGCTGAATCTGGCCGGCAACTCGGTGTCCACGCTGGTCAACCAGCTGGTGGCGAAGGGCTACCTGCGCCGCGAACCGAGTGCGGTGGACCGGCGGGCAGCGGTGCTGGACGTCACCGGCGCCGGCCGGGATCGGCTCGCCCGCTGGGCGGACGAACGCACCCGGCTGCTGAGCGAGGAACTCGGCCGGCTCGAGCCGGGTCAGCAGGCGGCGTTGCGCGCGGCTCTTCCGGCGCTGCAAGCCCTGGCTGCCGGCCTGTCGAAGCCGGCGCCGGAAGTCATCCGAGCCGACCGCGCAGATCAAGGAGGTGACGGCCCATGACGGATCAGATCCCGGGCCGGAGGGAGTCGACGGCGGTCCCCACGACCGGTCCGGCCGGCGTGCCGGCCATCGCGTGCACCGCTCTGGTCTATTCCTTCGGCAGCACCCGGGCCGTGGACGGTATCGACCTCGAAGTCGAGGCGGGCAGCATCTACGGCCTTCTCGGGCCGAACGGCGCGGGCAAGACCACCGCGATCCGCGCCATCACGACTCTGTTGCCCGTGCCGCCCGGCATGGTGGGCGTCTTCGGCAACGATGTGGCGAAGCGGCGGATGGAGGTGCGCCGGCTGCTCGGCTACGTGCCGCAGCAACTGTCCGCAGACTCCGGGCTCACCGGGCGCGAGAACGTCGCGATGTTCGCCCGGCTCTTCGACGTGCCGCGGCGGCAGCGCGGCGAGCGGGTCACCGCCGCCCTCGACGCGGTCGGCCTGCGGGAAGCCGCGGACCGGCTGGCCAAGACCTACTCCGGCGGCATGGTCCGCCGGCTCGAACTCGCGCAGGCCCTGGTTTCCTCGCCGCGCCTGCTGATCCTCGACGAGCCGACCATCGGCCTCGACCCGATCGCCCGGGACTCGGTGTGGGAACGCATCGAGGAGGTGCGCGGAGCCACCGGAATGACGGTTTTCGTCACCACGCACTACATGGACGAGGCCGACCAGTACTGCGACCGGATCTCGCTCATGCACCGCGGCACCATCCGGGCCACCGGCTCGCCGCAGGAGTTGAAAGCCTCGCTGCCGAAGGGTTCGGGAACGCTCGAAGACGTCTTCCGCCACTACACCGGCGACACACTTGAAGAGCCGACCTCGGGAGAGTTCCGCAATGTCCGTGCCACGCGCAGCACAGCCGCCCGCCTTCGCTGAGGACGGGGTCGCCGCGCCCGGCCGCGGCCTCGTCGACCAGCCGCCGACGGCTCCCCGTACCGGCTGGCGGGTGCTTCCGTCCCGCGTCGTCGCGCTCTGCGTCGTCGAACTGCAGAAGATCCGTCATGACCGCACGGAGATCTACACCCGGGCGGTCCAGCCGGTGCTCTGGCTGGCCATCTTCGGCGAGACGTTCAACCGCATCCGCGCGATACCCACCGGTTCGGTGCCTTATCTGGACTACCTGGCGCCCGGCATCATCGCGCAGTCCGCGATGTTCATCGCCATCTTCTACGGAATCATGATCATCTGGGAGCGGGACGCCGGCGTGCTCACCAAGCTGCTGGTCACCCCGACGCCGCGCACGGCCCTGATCGCGGGCAAGGCGTTCGCGTCGGGCACCAAGGCACTGCTCCAGGCGATCGTCGTGCTGGTCTTCGCGGCTGTCCTCGGTGTCGGCATGACCGCCGATCCGCTCAGGCTGCTCGGCGTGGCGGCGCTCGTCGTGTTCGGTTCGGCGTTTTTCAGTTGCCTGTCGATGTCGATCGCCGGGATCGTACTGACCCGGGATCGGCTGATGGGGATCGGCCAGGCGATCACGATGCCGTTGTTCTTCTCTTCGAACGCGCTGTACCCGACCTCGGTCATGCCCGGCTGGCTCCAGCCGATCTCGAAGTTCAACCCGCTGAGCTACGAGGTCGACGGCTTGCGCGGCCTGCTCATCGGCACCTCCTCCCGGCTCGCCCTGGACTTCGGCGTCCTGGTGGTGGCCGCCGTCGCGTCCATCTGCGTCGCGGCCGCGCTGCTGCCGCGCCTGGCGAAGTGAGCCCGATGCAGATTTCTGCGTCAGGCCCGGACACGTTAGACTCCTGAGACTCAGGAACGGCTCGGGCGCTTTGGGGGAACGACCGATGAATCCGACCTTCGGAGTGATAGGGCTGGTCTTCCTGGCCGGCGCCGTGGTGGGAAAGTCGGTGGAGTTCGGCAGCTTCAAGCTGCCGGCGACCGGGGAGAAGAGCGTGCGCTTCGGCCTGGCCGTGCTCGGCATCGCGGCGTTGGCGATCGGGCTGATCCCCCCGCGCAGCCCGTCCGACCAGAGCCTCCGGCAGGCCGCGGGCTCGTCGTCTCTGGCGCCTGGCACCGCGACCGCGCCCCAGGGCGACACGGCTTCCGTGCAGGACGCGGCCGGCTCCGGACCGTCGGTGGGCGCAGCGTCCGGGACCTCGGCGTCTTCCATCGCCGCGGCGAGCGGGTCCTCGGCGTCGAGGGCAGGCGCCCTGCTCGCTGAGTACGACACGGTTCTGCCCGACAAGCACGGTGTCACGCTCGGCAGTTCGGCATCGGCCGGGTCGCAGAACGCGCAGGTCGGCATCGCGGGTGATCTCTACATGTCCTCGAACCTGGTCTTCGCGGGTCTCACCGGCGGCGGCGCGGTGGCTCTCGACCTGCCGGCCTCGGGACCGCCGACGTACCGCCTGTGCAGCTTCAACGCGGTGCGCGACATCTCGATCACCATCGCGTCGGGCCTGAGCTTCTGCATGCAGAAGACCGGGCTGACGTTCGGCATCACCATCACCGCTGTGCAGCAGAACCCTCCGCAGATCTCGTTGCACGTGGTCGTCTGGCAGGGCCCGTGATCGGTCGTCGCCGGACCGCGCCTGGTTGCCTTGAACCGATCTCCATCGATGCTTACCGGGACAACACGTCCGATGGCTCGCTGATGTCCGAGGCGGAGCGAGGAGCCGAGCGAGCAGCGACGTGCCCGCGTCGTGAAGGTCTGGGAACCGTGTCCAGTCCACGGCAGATCAAGCAACTTCGCAGTTGCGGATCCCGCCCGATCGGCACCAGGCACCTTCGCGCGAAATGATCTCCGCGGAGCGAGCCCGGCGGCACCGATGGGGCGATCTCGGCGGGTCTCAGGGCTCAGTGCGACCGGCAGTTCGCCTTCGCCTCAGCAGTGAGCCTCGTCGGCCACACGCCTTCCTCGCGTGAACAGTGATCTGACACGCACTCAGTGGTGCCGTCCCAGCAGGCGACGCATCGCGCGCCACGCCTCACGCTGACGGCGTCGCGCCGCGTGCGCGGAGGCGAACGCGAGCGCCACCGTAATCAGGGCTAGAATAGCCAGGTAGGCCGCTGTCTCGTGCAAGGTGATCCGGCCGATCTGCACCACCGCCTCGGAGAGCGCTTCTCCTGCGCTCATCCCACCCGTGATCATTCAGCTTCACCTCCCCACCCTCATGCTGAGGCTGCTCTCGGCAGTGTGCGGCCGGTAGGCCCGAAAGACGCTGACTCACGGGACTTTCGACGTGAAGTCGAACTGGCGGAGCCAGGGCGAGATCGGTAACTGCGGGGAGGGCCGCACGACGGCAGGACGGGTCTGGCCGCCGGCGGTCGGCCGATGACGCGAGCGCGGCTGGAGAGGCCGACCAGGGAAGACCCGGCAGGGCCGGGAAGGACTGAATCCGGCACGGATCTGGCACGGGAACCCTGGACCGATATCAAGGTCTGGGGCTCTTGGGCGTCCGCTGGGACTGTGGCGTGCGGCAGAGAAGCGAGCTGGTGAGGGGACTCGAACCCCTAACCACGTGTCTCACAAGGGGACTCCGCGCAAGCGCTCTGCCTGCGGAAACATACTAGCGTGCGGGAGCTTCGCCACGTATTCGCCACGTTGGGTGGCATAGACCAGTTTCTTACGCCGTTGGGGATTCCCCACAATAGCTCTCTCCACCTTTTGGAGGTTCCGGCTAAGCTTCAGTCATGAGCACACCCGACACGGTGAGGATCACGGCGGTTGTTTCGCGGGACGGCGAGTGGTACGTGGCGCGTGCGCTCGAAGTAGAGTTGGCCAGTCAGGGCGAGACGATCGAAGAGGCGTTGGCAAACCTGCGGGAGGCGGCAGAGTTGTACTTTGAGGACGAGCCCGCGCCGCAACTTTCGGCGCCGATCGTCGCGCCCCTCGAAGTCCACCTGCACGCGGCGTGAGCCCGTCCGCACTGCCGCGCGTCTCCGGCGCAGAGGTGGTCAAGGCCCTGGGTAAGCTGGGCTTTCAGGTCGTCAGCACGCGCGGAAGCCACTGCAAGCTGCGGTCCGGTTCGGCCGTGGCGATCGTGCCGCTGCACAAGGAACTCGCCGCCGGAACCCTCGCCTCAGTCCTACGGCAGACGGGCATCACCGCCAAAGAGCTCAAAGCGGCGCTCTGACCGAGGCACGTGACCCAGCCGCGAAAACCGAGACCACCACAGTCGCGCTGACAGCCTATCCAGGGGACGCCGGGCGCGGGATGATGCCGCACTCGGGGCAGCGGTGACGTGCAGCAAGGGTGATGCGGCGATGTGCTCGGGGTGGCGGCCTGCGCCGCCCACCCGACACCCACTGACCCAGCGAGGGAGGTTCCGCCATGCCCGCATCCTTCGCTCCGTACGGGCTCGACCAGCTCGCCTACGCCAACACCCGTGAACTGTTCTTCAACAACACCATCAGCGAGCTGCGCGCCCACTCGCCCGACGACAGCGGCGCCGCGGTGCTCTCCCCGGCGGCTCTGACGGAGATGCGGACCCTGATCGAACCACAGCGCCTCACGGCATACCCATGACCGCGGCACACGGGCAACACGCTGGCGTCTCAGGCGGGCGCGACACTCATAAGTCAGGTAGCGGTGCTGCTGGCGCGGCGCGCAGCGCCCATCCACCAGCCCTCGGTGTCTGCCGGGCTCCAGTCGACGTCGAGGTCAACGCTGTGGAACTCGCGTCCGATGCCACGAACGAGCTCCGTCGCGGCGGCTCGAGCCTGGTACGCGCTCGCGTCTGCGGGCAGGTGCCTAAGCGCGCCACAGAACAGCGTTCCTCTCTCAGTGTTCATCGAGTGCCGCCAACCGCCGGGCGTCGGATAGGGGTCTGTGTCTCTTTTGGTGGGCTTTGGTCTATTTGGAGTATCGGCGAATCAGGGGTCGGACTTTAGGGCGTGTCGCCGGTTTTCACTCCGGCGGCCGAGTCCCGCTCCGGGTGCAGTCGGCCGTCGAAGGCCATCTCGAAGGCGTTGAGGACCGGCTTCCACCGGTTCGACC